>JABFVM010000608.1 GCA_013362785.1 Streptomyces sp.
TCGAGGATGACCATCACCTCGTAGTGACGCATGTGGAACCCACCTCCTTTGGACTCAGCGGCCACGGTCGTTCCGTGGCAGGAGGGTCGTGATGCGTACGCAACGGTATCGGCCGCCACTGACAATCGGGGGCCGGCTAGCGGTTCCCCCGCGTTGGACTGGGCAGACACCGGTGCAGACGGTACAGAGTACCTGCACACGTGCTTCCGGTTGAAATCAGCCCACGGAGCCCGTCAATCTGTACACATCGGGTGTGTATGGCGCTACGATGCGCCGCTTTTCGCAGGAGGTGCCCTATGGCACAGGCATTGCGACCCAACACCGTCGGAGGCCTCTTCGCCACGGACGGAAAGCCCCACCCTCTCCAGGACACCCTGCTCGCGGTGACCCTGGTGCTGGGCATCACATCTTTCGTCACGGCGATGTTCCACAGCCTGCATCTGCTCAGCTCCTGGACCGGCCTGGTGGGCATCCTCACCGGCGCGTACGGCCAGTGGATCTCGGAGACGACCCGCGAGCGCTTCGGACTGATCATCGGTCTCGGCGCCTCGGCGGTCGGCTTCTTCCTGGGCATGGCGCACGGCGGTCTCTTCGGCGGGGTCTTCTGACGCCAAGGGCACCGTCCCCACCGAGCCGGCCTCGGAGGCTGTCCTCCGAACACCGGTAGAACAGCACATAGAACACTGTCGAACGCCTCGGCGGCCCCCAGGCCGGGGCGAAGCTGCTGTACGCCCAGTCGGGGCGCTCCCCAGGCGCAGTAGGCTTCGGCGCGAGAGCCGGAGCCCCTGTACCCATGGGGACACACCAGCCCGAGGAGCGCCCCGAATGAGCCTGACCCTGAGGACGATCAGTCGCGAGCAGCATCTGGCATACATCCAGAGCCTGCCAGCGGCGAGCCACATGCAGGTTCCGGCCTGGGCCGACGTGAAGGCGGAGTGGCGCTCGGAGAGCCTCGGTTGGTTCGACAAGTCGGGTGAGCTGGTCGGCGCGGGTCTCGTCCTCTACCGGCAGCTTCCCAAGATCAAGCGCTATCTCGCCTATCTGCCCGAGGGCCCGGTCATCAACTGGTTCGCGCCAAACCTGACCGACTGGCTGGAGCCGATGCTGGCGCATCTGAAGCACCAGGGCGCCTTCTCCGTGAAGATGGGCCCGCCGGTGATCATCCGGCGCTGGGAGGCCACCTCCATCAAGGCGGGCATCCAGAACCCGGACGTGAAGCGACTGCGCGACGTCGAGGCCGACTTCATCGAGCCGCGCGCCTTCGAGGTCGCCGACAAGCTGCGCCGGATGGGCTGGCAGCAGGGCGAGGACGGGGGAGCCGGCTTCGGCGACGTCCAGCCGCGCTACGTCTACCAGGTGCCGCTGGCGAACCGGTCCCTGGAAGAGGTCCACAAGAACTTCAACCAGCTGTGGCGCCGCAACATCAAGAAGGCCGAGAAGGCCGGCGTCGAGGTCGTCCAGGGCGGCTACCAGGACCTCGAGGAGTGGCAGCGGCTGTACGAGATCACGGCCGTGCGCGACCACTTCCGGCCGCGCCCGCTGTCGTACTTCCAGCGCATGTGGACGGCCCTCAACAACGAGGACCCCAACCGCATGCGGCTGTACTTCGCCCGCCACGAGGGTGTGAACCTGTCGGCGGCGACGATGCTGATCGTCGGCGGCCATGTCTGGTACTCCTACGGCGCTTCCGACAACATCGGCCGCGAGGTCCGGCCCTCGAACGCGATGCAGTGGCGCATGCTGCGCGACGCGTACGCGCTCGGCGCGACCGTGTACGACCTGCGCGGCATCTCCGACTCGCTGGACGAATCGGACCACCTCTTCGGTCTGATCCAGTTCAAGGTGGGCACGGGCGGGCAGGCTGCCGAGTACCTCGGGGAGTGGGACTTCCCGCTGAACAAGCTGCTCCACAAGGCGCTCGACCTCTACATGTCGTATCGCTGACCTCGCGTTCTCCGCTTCGATACCGTCAACAGCTGCACCGGCGATAGCTTCCATACCTCTGATACACCGCAGCCACGAGAAAGGTTCCAGGTCCGGCCATGGCGCTCACGCTCTACGTCGACACCGCGCGCTGGCGGGCGCACCACAAGCACGTGCAGGAGCAGTTCCCGGGCCTCGTCCCGGTCTGCAAGGGCAACGGCTACGGGTTCGGGCACGAGCGGCTGGCGGAGGAGGCCACACGGCTGGGCTCGGACATACTCGCCGTCGGCACGACGTACGAGGCCGCACGCATCAAGGACTACTTCGGTGGTGACCTGCTGGTGCTGACGCCGTACCGGCGCGGCGAGGAACCGGTTCCGCTGCCCGATCGCGTCATCCGCTCGGTGTCGTCGGTGGACGGCGTGTACGGCCTCGTCGGCGCCCGGGTCGTCATCGAGGTGATGTCCTCGATGAAGCGGCATGGCGTGAGCGAGCGCGACCTGCCCCAGCTGCACGCCGCCATAGAGAATGTCCGGCTGGAGGGCTTCGCCATCCATCTGCCGCTGGACCGCACCGACGGCTCGGATGCCGTCGAGGAGGTCATCGGCTGGATGGACCGGCTGCGTGCGGCCCGGCTGCCGCTGCACACGATGTTCGTGAGCCACCTCAAGGCCGAGGAACTCGCCCGCCTGCAGCAGCAGTTCCCGCAGACCCGCTTCCGCGCCCGCATCGGCACCCGGCTGTGGCTGGGGGACCACGAGGCCACCGAGTACCGCGGCGCGGTCCTGGACGTCACGCGCGTCTCCAAGGGCGACCGCTTCGGCTACCGGCAGCAGAAGGCGGCCTCGGACGGCTTCCTGGTGGTCGTCGCGGGCGGTACGTCGCACGGGGTGGGCCTGGAGGCTCCCAAAGCCCTGCACGGCGTCATGCCGCGCGCCAAGGGCGTCGCCCGGGCCGGCCTCGCCACGGTCAACCGGAACCTTTCTCCGTTCGTCTGGGGCGGCAAGCAGCGCTGGTTCGCGGAGCCCCCGCACATGCAGGTCTCGATCCTGTTCGTCCCGTCGGACGCCCCGGAGCCGAAGGTCGGCGACGAGCTGGTCGCCCATCTGCGGCACACCACCACGCAGTTCGACCGGCTCGTCGACCGCTGAACCACTGCCCCTCGGCAGCTGAAGAACCACCGCTCGGCAACGCCGCAGCCGGGAAAGGCCGTACACGGAAGGACCCGTGTACGGCCTTTTACGTGCGCTTTCTACGCCCTGTTCGCTCAGAGCGAACTGTCATTCGCCCCCTGCGTGCCCCACGCCACCTGCGGTCCGTCGAAGTGGGCCGCGTGCCGCGGTGGATGGGCCGCTGAGCCGAACACGAACACGTCCTCCGCCCCGTCGAGCACCCCGCCCGAGGGGTCGTCGTCGCCGGCCCTGCGCACCGGATCCCGCTCCGGCATGAGGATGTCCCGTACGACGACGACGCACAGGTACAGCGTCCCCAGCAGGTGCACGCCGATGGCCCAGTGGTAGCCGTCGGGCGGCAGTCCCTTGTGGGCGTCCCCGCTGGTCGTGTACGCGAGGTACAGCCAGATCCCCAGGAAGTACGCCACCTCGCACGCCTGCCAGATGAGGAAGTCCCGCCAGCGCGGCCGGGCCAGCGCGGCCAGGGGAACCAGCCACAGGACGTACTGCGGAGAGTAGACCTTGTTGGTGAGGATGAACGCCGCGACGATCAGGAAGGCCAGCTGAGCGAAGCGCGGACGCCGCGGCGCGGTGAGCGTGAGGGCGGCGATGCCGGCACAGCACAGCAGCATCAGCAGCGTGGCCAGCGTGTTGACGGTCTCCGTACTCAGCGGCTCGTCGGAGTTCTGGGCCAGGATCAGCCAGAAGGATCCGAAGTCGACGCCCCGCTCCTGACTGAACCGGTAGAACTGCGACCACCCGTCCCAGGCCAGCAGCATTACTGGGAGGTTCACGACCAGCCAGGCGAGCACCGTGCCGCCCAGTGCCTTACCGAAGTCCCGCCACTTGCCCGCGCGCCAGCACAGCACGAACAGCGGGCCGAGCAGGAAGACGGGATAGAGCTTCGCGGCCGTTGCCAGCCCCAGCAGGACCCCGAAGGCGAGCGAGCGGCCGCGCGACCACATCAGCATCGCCGCGGCCGTCAGAGCGACGGCCAGCAGGTCCCAGTTAATGGTCGCGGTCAGCGCGACGGCGGGAGCCAGGGCGACCAGCAGGCCGTCCCAGGGGCGCCTGGCGTGCGTACGGGACACGCAGACGGCGATGACGGCCGCGCACACCATCAGCATCCCGGCGTTGACCATCCAGTACCACTGCTCCTGGTCCTGGATGCTGCCGCTGCCCGGGGTGAGCCAGGAGGCGACCTCCATGAACACACCGGTCAGCACCGGGTATTCGAGGTACTCCATGTCACCGGAGAGCTTGTCGAAGTACGGCACGAGCCCATCGGCGAAGCCACGCCCCTGGTAGAGGTGCGGAATGTCCGAGTAACAGGCATGCGTGTACTGCGAGCTGGCCCCGAAGAACCAGGCACCGTTGTAGCAGGGCGCCTTCTGGACCAGACCGAGGGCGAACATGCCGATCGCCACGAGCGCGACGATGCGCACGGGGGTCCACCAGGACGTGCCGAGCAGGGCGCGCCGTCCGATGGGGCCACCGATCAGCTCACTCCCGCTCGCAGCGACCTCGTCGTCCTTGGTCGGCCGCACCGGGTCGGGCTCGTGCACGCTCGTGGGCGTCGTCTCTGCACTGGGCATGGGGCACATCCTGCCGTACACACCTAGGAGTGCGCCGAGGGCCGCCGGATTCGGTGGCTACGGTGGCGAGGGCGTCTTGGGCACCCCGCCTATCTGCGAAGTCATGGGACTCGGAGCCCTGGCACACAACCCCTTGCGTGCAGCCCAAATTCGCCGCCGGAATAGTGTCGGCCAGACCATTCGCCGGCGCCGCGGCAAGATCCGTTACCGGCCAGCCCTCTACGCCATGAGTTAGAGCTCAGTCCGTCAGTTTGTCGATCCAGCGGTCGGGGCACTGCTCCTGCGTCCGAACCACTCCAAAGATCACTGAGTCGCTCAGCGGGCCGGGTTTCTGGAAACAGACTTTCCAGTCCTGTGCGGTGACTCGCTGAAGCTGGCCTCTGCCGGTCGCCTCGCTAAGACCGTATCCATAGTGCGCTTTGACAGCCGTGTCGATCGCGGCAGGCAGACCCTTGCCCACCTGACTGGGCAGCGGAGTCACAGTGCTCGCAGCGGGGGGTTCGTCTTCAGGAGCGGCACTACAGCCAGCCATGGCGGCAAGGCTCGCCGCGATCGCCGCACCGTGAAGCACTTTGCCTGCAACTCGGTGGTTCAACAGTCGCATCTTCACGTCCTTCAGGCGGCTGCACGACGGTGGTGCGGGCCCACTCGACCCGCACCACAGTGAGACCGACTCAGGCCCTGGCACCCTTCCAGTAGCCGCATCCGATGATCTTGTAGCCGTCGTACTCGCCGTAGCAGGCGTTGTAGCGGACCGCGGTGAGCTCGGCGATGTCCAGGTTTACGTCGCGCGTGCTGTCGAGGCCGTTGGGGTTCCAGTAGGTGAGATGCCGGGACCCGTACTCGATCTCGGAGACCGCAGAGTGCCCGTCCTTGAGGGTGTCCTGGATGTAGAGGTGCTCCCCGTCGGGCTGGAAGTACGCCCGTGCGCCCTGCGAATTGGCGATCGCGTCCCATCCGACAGAGTCCCAGTCGAACGCCTGGGCGGCGGTGCCGACCAGGCTGAGGGTGGCCGCGATGGGCAGCACGACGAGAGAACGCTTCAGTGCGCGCATGATGGAGTCCTTTCCGAAGGCCCCACTTCGAGCCCGGAAACGGCGTGTCCAGGCTGCACGGCGGCGGCCATGGATCGATAATCCGGAGGGGACCGAGCGTTCGAAAAAATTCGAACATGATCTTATGACCGAATGCCGGTTGAAGCCACTGAATTCCAGACACTTAGATGGCCCGGAAGCAACTTGCGCACGTCATGGCGCCACATATGCGGTGAGACCTTGGCCCTCACATCTCGCGCCAAGAAGGGAGGGCGCGAAACGACTGAGTCGTTTCGCGCCCTCCCTCCGGCGGACACCCGCGACGGTGCCCAGCCAGTGACGTCAGCCTGACGGTCCGCCGAAGATGCCTCCGTTGCCGTTGGCATTGCCGTTGCTGTTGCCTTCCGTCTCCGTTGCCGTAGGCGTCGGCGTCGAGGTCACACCTCCGTCCGTTCCGCCGTTGTCCGAGCCTCCGATGTCATTGCACTGGAAGCCGAAACATGTCTCGGTCGGTGTGGGCGTCGGCGAGGTCAGCGACTCGCTCGGCGTCGGACTCGGAGACGGGCTGGACTCCTCGGTCTCGGTCGGCGTAGGAGCAGCCGTCGGGGTCGGGACGTCGTTGATGATCTCGCCGATGGGCTCCGGGGTCGGGAACGGCACCGGCTTCTTGCCCTTCAGCGCCTGCTCCATGTAGTCGTGCCAGATCAGGGACGGGAACGAGGCGCCGTGGATCTTCTTCTGGCCGCCTGTGCCGTACATCTCCAGGAACTCGCGGTTCTGGTTCTTCTCGTTGTCGTCCAGCCTGAACATCGAGATCGCGGTGGACAGCTGCGGGGTGTAGCCCACGAACCAGGCGGAGCGGTTGCCGTCGGTCGTACCGGTCTTGCCGGCCACCTCCCGGCCGGTCAGCCGGGCGTTGGTACCCGTGCCCTTCTCGACCACGGTCTTCAGGACGTCCGTGACGTTGTCGGCCACCTGCGGAGTGAAGGCATCCTTGGTCACGGCCTTGTGGGTGTAGACCTCGCCGTCCTTGTCCATGACCTTCTCGACCGAGAACGGAGAGCGCTGCTCTCCGCTGGTGGCGAAGGTGGCATACGCGCCCGCCATACGGATCGCACTGGGCTGAGAGGTGCCAATGGAGAAGGACGGGTAGTCGGTACCGGTCAGGCTGCTCTCCAGCACACCTGCGTCCACGGCCGCCTCCTTCACCTTGTCCAGCCCGACGTCCATACCGAGCTGCACGAAGGCGGAGTTCACCGACTCCCTCATCGCCTCACGGAGGTCGATCTGGTAGGCCGGGGGAGAGCCGAGCGACTGATCACCGTCGTTGACCTGGTTCCACTCCTCCCCCTTCTCGTTCCGCCAGATCTCCCGGTCGTAGTCCTGGATCTTGAGCTTGTTCTTACCGCTGTAAAGGCTCTTCGGAGAGACCTTTGTGCGCTCGTCCTGTGCTTGTTCCTCAGGGCCATCAGGGTCGCGCACGCCCCACTTCATAGCGGCTGCGAGCACAAACGGCTTGAACGTCGAACCGACCTGGGCACCAGTGTCATCGGCATTGTTGGTGAAGTGCTTCGTGGCGTTCTCACCGCCGTAGATGGCCTCGATGGCGCCACTCGCTGGATTCACGGACGCACCGCCGAACTGGACGTGAGTGTCTGTCTCCGGTCGTTCCTTGGGCTTAATGTTCGCCTTCCGGACCTTCGTTACCGCTTCCTCAAGCTCCTTGACCTTCTTCTTGTTGAAGGTCGTGTAGATCGAGTAACCGCCTTGCCGCAACTTCTCTTCGGTGATCCCGGTCTCCGCACTGTTTCTGACCAGTGAGGCATTGGCCAGGTCGACGAGGTAGCCGATCTGGCCGCTGAGTGCGGTGTTGAACCGCGGGTTCTGCACCTTGGGGAGACTGGTGTACTTGGCCCGCTCCGTAGCGCTCAGATGCCCGTACTCGACCATCTTGTCGAGGGTGTCCTGCATCTGGACCAGGGCCCGCTTGCTGTTGGCCTGGGCAGTGGCCTTCGGGTCGATGGAGGGGGAACCCGCGGGGTCGTAGTACGTGGCGCCCTTGAGCGTGGCCGCCAGGAAGGCGCACTCACCCTCGTTGAGCTTGATGGCGTCCTTGTTGAAATACGCCCGGGCGGCGGCCTGGATCCCGTACGCGTTGCGTCCGTAGTAAGCGGAGTTCAGGTAGCCGGCCATGATGTCGTCCTTCGACACCGTGGTGCCCACCTTGACCGAGATGAAGATCTCCTTGAACTTACGGGTGATCGTCTGAGACTGGTCTCCCAGCCTCGCGTTCTTCACGTACTGCTGGGTGATGGTGGAGCCACCCTGCGTCTCGCCACCGGTGGCCATGTTGAACACGGCGCGGGCGATGCCCTTCGGGTCGATGCCGCTGTCGGAGTAGAAGGTCTTGTTCTCCTGCGAGATCACGGCGTTCTGCATCGCCTTGGGGATCTGCGACAGGTTGATGATCTGCCGGTTCGTCTCACCGCCGGTGGAAACCATCTCGGTGTCGTCGGACCAGTAGTAGACGTTGTTCTGCGCCTTGGCGGTCTCGTCGATCTGAGGGACGCCCACCATGGCGTAACCGATACCGGCCACGGCCACAAGGCTCCCCAGGAAGGCGAGGAAGAGGCCCGACACGAGCTTCCACGACGGCACCCAGCGCCCGACGCCGTACTTGCCCGCGCGCGGATAGTCGATGAATCGCTTCTTTCCAGGGGCAGCGGCACGCCCGTGGCCCCTCCCGGGACCGGTCGGCCCGCCCGGTGCGGCGCGGCGGCCGCCCCGGCCCGGTTCGGCCGCTCTGCGGCGACCCCCACTTCTCTGGGCCGCGCGTCGTGCTTCGGCGCGGCCGCCGTACGGGCGCTCTTCGTCTCCCGAATCGGTGGGACTCGACCCATACGAGTCGGAAGGGGATCCGGTGGCGCCTCGCGGTGCCGCACGGCGGCCGGGGGACGAACCGGACTGGCCGCGTCGGGCCGCGGCACGTCCGCCTCCCTGCGGCTGCGGCGGTTTGCGACGGTGCTCGCTCATCGAACGACTACTCCTCGGGCCGGCGCACCCCTGCGCGCCTGGCAACGGCGGCTGTTTTCCGGTCCCCCCGAAGTACGGATGTGGTCGGTTCCGCATTCACCCGTACTGCACCAAGGACAACGACGCCCTCGTGGGTCGCTCGGTTCCCGGTGATGTGCATGGCGCACAGACTACGCACCGTCAAAGTCCACCTAGCCCCGAACTTCACCCCAAATCAGGCAACTCGCTCCACATGAATCGTTGATGTGATCCCGTTCACCGTTCCCCCACTTGTCGCGTCCGGAAGGTCGTTCTATCGTCGTGATGTATCGAGTCGATACATCAGCGCGGCATACGACGAGGAGGCGAGGGGATGAGCCGACGTTCCGGGATCCTTGAGTTCGCCGTTCTCGGATTGCTGCGCGAGTCCCCGATGCACGGCTATGAGCTGCGCAAACGACTCAATACATCGCTCGGCGTGTTCCGTGCGTTCAGCTACGGCACGCTCTATCCCTGCCTCAAGACGCTGGTCGCCAACGGCTGGTTGATCGAGGAACCGGGGAACACCACCGAGGACGCCCTTGCCGCACCACTCGCGGGGCGTCGCGCCAAAATCGTCTACCGGTTGACGGCGGAAGGTAAGGAGCACTTCGAGGAGCTGCTCTCGCAGACGGGGCCCGACGCGTACGAGGACGAGCACTTCGCTGCCCGATTTGCTTTCTTCGGACGCACGCCACAGGACGTACGCATGCGCGTGCTGGAGGGCCGCCGCAGCCGGCTGGAGGAGCGCCTGGAGAAGATGCGCGCCTCCCTGGCCCGCACCCGGGAGCGCCTCGACGACTACACGCTTGAGCTCCAGCGCCACGGGATGGAGTCCGTGGAGCGCGAAGTGCGCTGGCTGAACGAGCTCATCGAGAGCGAGCGGGCCGGGCGGGACCTGAAGGGTTCCGTCTCCGGGGGGTCCGACTCGCGGGACACCACATCTGGAGCGCCGGGCGGCCTGCCCCGGCCGGGGGACGCCCCCCGGCCGGATACGCCCGACGACACCGCCACGTGAGCGCCCACTCAGGGCCTCACTCGTACACACAGGGAGCAACCGGAATGGGTTCGGTTCGCGTAGCCGTCGTAGGCGTGGGCAACTGCGCCGCGTCGCTGGTTCAGGGAGTCGAGTACTACAAGGACGCCGACCCGGCGTCGAAGGTCCCCGGCCTGATGCACGTGCAGTTCGGCGACTACCACGTCCGTGACGTCGAGTTCGTCGCCGCCTTCGATGTCGACGCGAAGAAGGTCGGCCTCGACCTCGCCGACGCCATCGGCGCCAGCGAGAACAACACCATCAAGATCTGCGACGTGCCGCGTACCGGCGTGACCGTCCAGCGCGGCCACACCCTCGACGGCCTCGGCAAGTACTACCGCGAGACCATCGAGGAGTCCGCCGAGGCCCCGGTCGACGTCGTCCAGATCCTCAAGGACAAGCAGGTCGACGTCCTCGTCTGCTACCTGCCCGTCGGCTCCGAGGACGCGGCGAAGTTCTACGCCCAGTGCGCCATCGACGCCAAGGTCGCCTTCGTCAACGCCCTGCCGGTCTTCATCGCCGGTACGAAGGAGTGGGCGGACAAGTTCACCGAGGCGGGCGTCCCGATCGTCGGCGACGACATCAAGTCCCAGGTCGGCGCCACCATCACGCACCGCGTCATGGCGAAGCTGTTCGAGGACCGCGGCGTCGTCCTGGACCGCACGATGCAGCTGAACGTCGGCGGCAACATGGACTTCAAGAACATGCTGGAGCGCGACCGCCTGGAGTCCAAGAAGATCTCCAAGACGCAGGCCGTCACGTCCCAGATCCCCGACCGCGAGCTCGGCGAGAAGAACGTCCACATCGGCCCGTCCGACTACGTCGCCTGGCTCGACGACCGCAAGTGGGCCTACGTCCGCCTCGAAGGCCGCGCCTTCGGTGACGTCCCGCTGAACCTGGAGTACAAGCTTGAGGTCTGGGACTCCCCGAACTCCGCGGGCGTGATCATCGACGCCCTGCGCGCTGCGAAGATCGCCAAGGACCGCGGCATCGGCGGCCCGATCCTGTCCGCGTCCTCGTACTTCATGAAGTCCCCGCCGGTCCAGTACTTCGACGACGAGGCCCGCGAGAACGTCGAGAAGTTCATCAAGGGCGAAGTCGAGCGCTAGCGAGACCAGTTACCGCGCGCGAGGCACGAAGCGCCGCACCAGAACGCTCCTGCCAGAGCTGCCGAGGGTCCCCGGGTTGTACCGCCCGGGGACCCTTCCCATATGTGAGGCTGTGCCCCATGTCCGTCGTACGCGACCTGCGGGTCCTGCTGCGCTTCCGGAACTTCCGGCGCCTGCTCGTCGTACGCCTGCTCTCGCAGGGCGCCGACGGCGTCTACCAGACCGCGCTCGCCACGTACGTCGTCTTCTCCCCCGAGAAACAGACCTCGGCCACCGCGATCGCCTCCGCTATGGCGGTACTCCTCCTGCCGTACTCCCTGGTGGGCCCCTTCTCCGGCGTCCTGCTGGACCGCTGGCGCCGCCGCCAGGTTCTTCTGTACGGCAGTCTGCTGCGCACCGTCCTGGCCTCGGCGACCGCCGCCCTGATCGTCACCGAAGTCCCGGACTGGCTCTTCTACGTCTCCGCCCTGTGCGTCACCGCCGTCAACCGCTTCGTCCTGTCCGGCCTGTCCGCCGCCCTGCCCCGCGTGGTCGACGAGGAGCGGCTCGTCATCGCCAACTCCCTCTCCCCGACCGCCGGAACACTCGCCGCGACCGTGGGCGCCGGCCTGGCTTTCGTCGTACGGCTCGTGGTCTGGGACTCCGATGCCGCTGTGGTGCTCCTCGGAGCCGCCCTGTACCTGTGCGCGGGCCTGGCGTCACTGCGCATGGCACCGGAACTGCTGGGCCCCGATCGTGACTTGGTCCAGCCGCGCCTCTCGGCGGCCCTCTCCGGCACCGCGCGCGATCTGGCGGCAGGAGTACGGCATCTCGCCGCCCCGCAGCGCCGGGAGGCCGCCTGGTCGCTGTTCACGATGACTCTGATGCGCTTCTGCTACGGCGCCCTACTGGTCATGCTGCTGATGCTCTGCCGCTACGCCTTCTCCTCCAACGCCGATGACGGACTCGCCCTCCTGGGGCTGGCGTTGGCCATCTCCGGCGCCGGATTCTTCGCCGCCGCATTGGCAACCCCCTGGGCGGCTGGGCGGCTTGGCCCGGGCCGCTGGATCGCGGTGTGCGCGGCGGCAGCGGCGATCCTGGTGCCGGCGCTCGGCCTCCCTTTCGCCACAACTCCCATGCTGGTGGCGGCATTCGTCCTGGGCCTGATGACACAGGGGGCGAAAATCGCGACGGACACGATCGTGCAGACCTCGGTCGAGGACGGCTTCCGCGGGCGCATCTTCTCCGTCTACGACGTGCTGTTCAACATCGCGTTCGTCAGCGCTGCGGGAGTGGCCGCACTGGTACTGCCGCCCGACGGACGCTCGGGACCGCTCGTGGTCACAGTCGCCGTTATCTATGCGGCAGTTGCAGCGGCTATGGCCCGCTTTGAGTACCGCTCTGTGTCACATCAATGACACAGAGACACTCCCGGGTGAGGAGTTGTCAGTGGGGCCCGGTAGCTTACGTGGGTCTTATTTCGCGCCAATGTTCGCGATCACACAGCCATGTTCTAGGGGGACCCCCAAGTGACAACTCCGCCGCCCCAGGGCAACCCGTTCGCCCAGGGCCAGAACCCGTACGGACAGGGGCAGCAGCCCTACGGCCAGCCTCAGGGCCAGGCCCCGTACCCGCCCCAGGGCGGCTACCCGCAGCAGCCGGGCCAGCCGGGATTCCCGCCGCAGGGCGGGGCGCCGTATGCGCCGATTCCGCCGCAGCAGCCTGGCCGCAGGTTCAGCTTCAAGAAGATCAAGAACATCGCCATCGTCGTGATCGCCGGCATCATGATGATCGTTGGCTACATCATCAGCCTGGACGATGCCGAGAACGCCGCGGTGGGCGACTGCCTGAAGTCCGCCTCAACGGCGACGGCCTCGAAGCCCCGCATGGAGGTCGTGGACTGCTCCTCTTCCGAGGCCGAGGCCAAGGTGCTCAAGAAGATCGACGGCACCTACACCTCGATCAGCGCCGAGAGCGAGTGCCGCAAGGTCAGTGGCGCCACCAGCTTCTACGCCCAGACCGGCGACGGCGACAACTTCCTGCTGTGCCTCTCGGCCGTCTAACCTGACCTCTCCCTATATCGAGGGGCGGTGTTTCACGTGAAACACCGCCCCTCGATGCGTACCGCTCTGTCTCGATGCGTACCGCTCTCTATGGAACGGGGTCATGTTTCACGTGAAACATGACCCCGTTCCACGACGGCTTCAGCTCTGCTCGGCCCACCACTCCTTAAGTGCGGCCACCGCCTCGTCGTGCCCCATCGGCCCGTTCTCCAGCCGCAGCTCAAGCATGTGCTTGTAAGCGCGACCGATGACCGGGCCAGGACCGACGCCGAGGACCTCCATGATCTGGTTGCCGTCGAGGTCGGGGCGGATGGCGTCCAGTTCCTCCTGCTCCTGGAGCTGGGCGATCCGCTCCTCCAGGCCGTCGTAGGCGCGGGACAGCGCGGACGCCTTGCGCTTGTTCCGCGTGGTGCAGTCGGAGCGGGTCAGCTTGTGGAGTCGGTCGAGGAGCGGGCCGGCGTCACGAACGTAGCGGCGGACAGCGGAGTCGGTCCACTCTCCCGTGCCGTAGCCGTGGAAACGCAGGTGGAGCTCGACCAGACGTGAGACGTCCTTCACCAGCTCGTTGGAGTACTTGAGCGCCGTCATGCGCTTCTTGGTCATCTTCGCGCCGACCACCTCGTGGTGGTGGAACGAGACCCGGCCGTCCTGCTCGAAGCGACGGGTGCGCGGCTTGCCGATGTCGTGCAGCAGCGCGGCCAGCCGGAGAGTCAGGTCGGGACCGTCCTCCTCCAGCGCCATCGCCTGCTCCAGGACGATCAGCGTGTGCTCGTAGACGTCCTTGTGCCGGTGGTGCTCGTCACGCTCCAGCCGGAGGGCCGGCAGCTCGGGCAGCACGTGGTCGGCGAGGCCGGTGTCGACCAGCAGCGTCAGGCCCTTGCGCGGGTGGGCGGACAGAACGAGCTTGTTCAGCTCCTCCCGAACCCGCTCAGCCGAGACGATCTCGATACGCCCGGCCATCTCCTTCAGGGCCGTCACCACCTCGGGAGCGACCTCGAAGTCGAGCTGCGCCGCGAAACGTGCCGCCCGCATCATGCGCAGCGGGTCGTCCGAGAAGGACTCCTCCGGCGTACCCGGCGTGCGCAGCACACGCTCCGCGAGGTCCTCCAGCCCGCCGTGCGGGTCGACGAACTCCTTCTCCGGCAGCGCGACGGCCATCGCGTTGACCGTGAAGTCGCGCCGGACGAGGTCCTGCTCGATGGAGTCGCCGTACGACACCTCGGGTTTGCGCGAGGTCCGGTCGTACGCCTCCGAGCGGTAGGTCGTCACCTCGATCTGGAAGCATCGATCAACGTCACCGACGCGGGCGTTCTTCTGGGCACCCACCGTCCCGAAGGCGATCCCGACATCCCACACCGCGTCAGCCCAAGGGCGGACGATCTTCAGTACGTCCTCGGGGCGGGCGTCGGTCGTGAAGTCCAGGTCGTTGCCGAGCCGGCCTAGCAGAGCGTCCCGGACCGATCCGCCGACCAGGGCGAGTGAGAACCCGGCATCCTGGAATCGGCGGGCGAGGTCGTCGGCGACAGGGGCGACCCGCAGCAGTTCGCTCACCGCGCGGTGCTGCACCTGACTCAGGGCACTGGGCTTGTCTTCGTTGGCGTTCGGCACAACAGAAGAGGGTACGTGGCCACGGCGGCCGCGAGCGCCTCCATTAAACGTGCACACCGCGTGCACGGACACCTCTATCCATACGTGCACAAGGACTGCTCTTGAGGCACAGGGAAACGCTCCCCTTTATACCTGCATATACGGGACAGTCCGATGGGTGCGGCCCGATCTTGTGGAGCACACCGCGGCACTTCCCCTCAGCGCGCATCGTTACCATGCGTGGACGCACATTCCGACGACCACTGACGACGACGAGGGACGGGCGAGCGCGTGGCCGAGGCGGCAGACTTCCAGGGGACGAGTGCCTCACCTGCCCGCCGGTGGCTGCGGCGGACAGGAACCCTGCTTGCCGCGGCGCCTCTACTGGCGGGCCTGCTCCAGCTGCCCGGCGCGACCCCTGTGCACGCCGCCGGGCAGGACTCCCTTAAGGCCGCTGCCGGCTCCGACCCGGTATCCGTCGCCGTGGACTCGCTCACCCCGGCCGTCCCCGGCGAGGGCGACACCCTGACCGTGTCCGGCACGGTGACCAACGAGGGCAAGCAGGCCGTCACGGACGCCCATGTGGACCTGCGTCTGGGCCCGGCGCTGAACACCCGCTCCGACGTCGACGCGGCCGCCAAGCGCGGCGACTACCAGGACGGCCTCGACGGCGCCCCGGTGGGCGGGAAGTACGTCAAGGAGTTCGCCAAGCTCACCCCGGGCGTCGCCCAGCGCTTCAGCATCTCCGTGCCGGTCGACAAGCTGGACCTCGGCGGGAACGGCGTCTACCAGTTCGGCGTGTCCCTGTCCGGCGAGACGTCCGCGCAGCCATGGGAGAAGGTGCTCGGCATCCAGCGGACCTTCCTGCCGTGGCAGCCCGACGAGGCCGACCCGAAGACCCGGACGACCGTGCTGTGGCCGCTCGTCTCCACCGGGCACATGACGGCGCAGACGGGGTCGGACGAGTCACAGACCCCGGTCTTCCATGACGACGACCTCGCCAAGGAGATCGCCCCGGGC
Organism: Streptomyces sp.; assembly: GCA_013362785.1. Taxonomy (GTDB): domain Bacteria; phylum Actinomycetota; class Actinomycetes; order Streptomycetales; family Streptomycetaceae; genus Streptomyces. The sequence goes on from JABFVM010000608.1 coordinate 15,570, forward strand.
GGTCGGCTGCAGCAGATGGTGTCGCTGGGCAAGGAACTCGACGTCACCTGGGTGATCGATCCCGATCTGCTGGCCTCCGTGGACGCGATGACGGAGAGCTACCGCGTCCAGGGCGAGGGCGACACGACCACGGCGGGCACCCATCAGGCGGTCGCCAACCAGTGGCTGGCCGACCTCCAGGAGGCGGTGCAGGACAAGGAGGTCGTCGCCCTGCCCTTCGGCGACCCGGATCTGGCTTCCCTCGCCCACAACGGCACGAACGTCACCGGCTCGCTGAGCCACCTCAAGGAGGCCACCGACGTCGCCGCCGACACGGTCGACTCGATCCTCCACGTGGAGGCTGCCACCGACTTCGCCTGGCCCGTGAACGGCGCCGTCGACCCGTCCATCGTCAAGGTCGCCACCTCCGCCGGCGCGGACAAGGTGATCGCCCGCAGCGACAGCCTGGTGGAGACGGGCGGCCTGCCCTACACGCCCTCCGCGGCCCGCCCCATCGGCGGCGGCACGACGGCGGTCGTCTCGGACGCGCGGATGTCGACGGTGTTCCAGGGCAACCTGACGAGGGCGTCGAGCTCGACGCTCGCCGTGCAGAGGTTCCTGGCCCAGAGCCTGGCCCTCAACCACCAGGCAGACAGGCAGCGCAGCATCGTCGTCGCCCCGCAGCGGATGCCCACGGCCAGCCAGGCCCAGGCGATGGCCGCGGCGGTGACGGCGCTCCAGGGCGGCACCTGGTCCCAGTCCCAGGAACTCACGGCCGCCGCCACGGCGAAGCCTGACTCCGGAGCCACCACCAAGGTGCCTGCGGCGTCCAGTTACCCCTCCTCGCTGCGCAAGCAGGAGCTGCCGCGCGCGGCCTACGAGCAGATCGAGACCACGCAGGACAAGCTCGACAAGTTCAAGGTGATCCTCACCCGCGAGTCCCGGGTCGTGACCCCCTTCGGCCGGGCCATGAACCGCGAGATGTCCACGTCGTGGCGCGGCCGTTCCGCGGACGCGGCCGACTACCGCAACACCGTCGAGGCGTACATCAACTCGCTGGTCGGCCAGGTCACGCTGATCGAGAAGTCCGACACCAAGCTCTCCGGACGCAGCGCCACGATCCCCGTCACCGTGCAGAACAACCTCGTGCAGGGCGTCGATCACCTGGTACTGCGGCTCACCTCGACCAGCCCGAGGCGCCTTGAGATCGAGGGTGAGGCCTACTCCGAAAAGCGGGTCACGGTCTCCGGCGGACACAGCCAGACGGTGAAGTTCACCACGTCGGCTCAGGCCAACGGCCAGGCCGAGGTGATCGCCCAGCTGTACACGGAGGACGGTCAGGCGTACGGCGCACCCGTCAGGTTCGACGTGAAGGTCACCGAGTTCACGGCCACCGTGATGCTGGTCATCGGCGGCGGCTTCCTCCTTCTCGTCCTCGCCGGGTTCCGTATGTACACGCAGCGCAAGCGCGCGGCGGCCCGCGAAGCCGAGGAGGACGGCGCCCAGGAGACGGACGAGACCGACGCTGACCCGGAGAACCCGGAAGGCCCCGAGGACCGTCTCACGCCCGAGAACCTTGTCGAGGAGGAGTCCGTCACCGGAACCCGGGCAGACGCCCCGGAGCAGCCGAGTGACCCGACACCGGACACCGCAGCGGAAAGCGCCGACCCGTCCGGCACGGGTGAGAGAGTGGACCGTTGAGCGATGTCGTGGCCGGTGGGCCCGGGACGATGAGGTGGGGTAACCATGAACGCGCCGTACGACGGTGACCGCGGCCAGGCCGCGGGCAGCTCGGGGCACCCCGAGGGCCCGCCGCCCGAGCCGGGCCAGGTGCCGCCGCAGCACCCCGCGGACATGTACCTCCAGGACGCCTACGACCAGGACCCCTACCGAGCACAGGACCTCTCCACCCAGGACCCGGTCGCCGAAGCGCTCTACGACCGTGCCGCCCATCCGCCGCCCCCGCCGGGCACCTACCAGCCCCAGCAGCCGCTGTACGGCCAGCCGCCCCAGTCGCCGTACGCCCCCGACCCGAACGTGTGGGCCCAGACCCCGGCTCCCGAGCCGGAGAGCCCGAGCCAGTACCTGCCGTACGGAGACGACCCCCGCACGACCCAGTACGTGGGTGTCGACGACCTCGTCACGCACTCCACGGAGGAGCGCCACGAGCACGACGCCTTCGCGCACCTCTTCCGCGACCAGCAGCAGGGCGGCCACCCCCACTACCAGCCGCCCACGGTCCCCGGCCCCTCATCGGCACCCGGCGAGCCCCCGCACCAGGGACCGACGCCGCCTCCCGCGGCAGCGGCCGGCGTGCCGGCATCTGCCCCCGCGCCTGAGCCGGCGCCCGCTCAGGCGCCTGCCGCGAAGAAGGGCGGGCGCGTCGGCGGACTGATGAAGTCGAGCGCCGTGATGGCGGCCGGCACGATGGTCTCCCGGCTCACGGGATTCGTCCGGTCCGCGATGATCATCGCTGCGTTGGGCGCCGGCTTCCTCGGTGACACCTTCCAGGTGGCGTACCAGCTGCCGACGATGATCTACATCCTCACCGTCGGCGGTGGCCTCAACTCCGTCTTCGTTCCGCAGCTCGTCCGTGCCATGAAGGACGACGACGACGGCGGGGAGGCCTACGCCAACCGGCTGCTGACGCTCGTGATGGTGGCTCTCGCCGTACTCACCGCACTGGCGATGGCCGGGGCGCCGCTCCTCGTGCGCGTGCTGTCCAACCCCGTCGCGTCGGACCCCGCGGCGAACGACGTCGCCGTCACCTTCACCCAGTACTTCCTGCCCTCGATCTTCTTCATGGGCGTCCATGTGGTGATGGGGCAGATCCTCAACGCCCGCGGCAAGTTCGGCGCGATGATGTGGACCCCGGTCCTGAACAACATCGTCATCATCGTCACGCTCGGGATGTTCCTCTGGGTGTACGGCACCGCCAAGCACTCCGGCATGAGCGTCACGAGCATCCCTGCGGAGGGGCAGCGACTCCTCGGCATCGGGATCCTCCTCGGCCTCGTCGTGCAGGCGCTGGCCATGATCCCGTATCTGCGCGAGACCGGTTTCCGACTGCGGCTGCGGTTCGACTGGAAGGGCCACGGCCTCGGCAAGGCCGCGATGCTCGCCAAGTGGACGATCCTGTTCGTCCTCGCCAACCAGGCGGGCGCGCTCGTCGTCACCCAGCTGGCCACCGCCGCGGTGTCGGACACCGACATCGACGGCACCGGCTTCACCGCCTACGCCAACGCCCAGCTCATCTGGGGCCTCCCGCAGGCCATCATCACGGTCTCCCTGATGGCCGCGCTGCTGCCGCGCATCTCGCGCTCGGCCGCGGAGGACGACGCCGGCGCCGTCCGCGACGACATCTCCCAGGGGCTGCGCACGACCGCCGTCGCGATCGTCCCGATCTCCTTCGGCTTCCTCGCGCTCGGTATCCCGATGTGCACGCTGATCTTCGGCCCGTCCGGCACCCAGGCGGCCACCAACATGGGCTTCATGCTGATGGCCTTCGCCCTCGGCCTGATCCCGTACTCCGTGCAGTACGTCGTCCTGCGCGCCTTCTACGCCTACGAGGACACGCGGACCCCCTTCTACAACACCGTCATCGTGGCAACCGTCAACGCGGCCGCCTCCGCCGTCTGCTACTTCGTCATCCCGGCCCGCTGGGCCGTCGTCGGCATGGCCGCCTCGTACGGCCTGGCCTACGCGATCGGCGTCGGCGTCGCCTGGGGACGGCTGCGCAAGAAGCTCGGCGGCGACCTGGACGGTGCACGGGTGATGCGGACGTACGCCAGACTCTGCATCGCCTCGGTGCCCGCGGTGCTGCTGAGCGGTGCGGCCTGCTACGGGATCGCCAAGACCCTCGGTCAGGGCGTCCTCGGCTCCTTCGCGGCTCTGCTGGGCGGCGGAGCCGTGCTGCTCGGGGTCTTCTTCATCGCCGCTCGCAGGATGCGGATCGAGGAGCTGAACTCACTGGTCGGCATGGTTCGCGGACGCCTGGGTCGCTGAAGCAGGGGGTACGCGCACAACCATCGTCCGCCACCGTGTGTCGTGCATAGCGGCGGACTGTGGGCACAATTGGTTTCGGCGTCGGACGGCGCGCACGGTTGTCGGACGGCGCGCAATGGATGGGGAGGCAGGAACGACGGTGGCGGAACGGAGCACGGCTGCCGTCGACGTGGCAGACAACAGCGGCGACGAGCCGCTGACCGCACAAGCGGACCAGTCCACGGCCGACGGGGTGGCCACGAATCGGGAGCGGGACACGGACACCGACGAGGCACAGGGGAGCGGCGGGACCGAGGGTCCCGGGAAAGCCTCACCACCGGAGCTGCACAGCGGCCACAAGCTCGCCAGACGCTACCGCCTTGAGGAGTGCGTCACCCGTCTGGACGGTTTCAGCAGCTGGCGTGCGGTCGACGAGAAACTCCGTCGCGCCGTCGGCGTTCACATCCTGCCCGCGGACCACACGCGGGCCCGCTCCGTCCTGGCCGCGGCCCGCTCGTCCGCGCTGCTGGGCGACCCCCGCTTCGTCCAGGTCCTCGACGCCGTCGAGGAGAACGACCTGGTCTACGTCGTTCATGAGTGGCTCCCCGACGCCACCGAGCTGACCACCCTCCTCGCCCCCGGCCCGCTGGAGGTCTACGAGGCGTACCAGATGGTCACCCAGGTGTCCGCCGCGATGGCCGCCGCCCACCGTGAGGGGCTGGCCCATCTCCGGCTCAACCCGAACGCCGTGCTGCGCACCTCCTCCGGGCAGTGGCGCATCCGTGGCCTGGCGGTGAACGCCGCGCTGCGCGGCATCAGCTCTGACACCCCTCAGCGCACCGACACGGAGGCCATCGGCGCCCTGCTGTACGCCGCGCTCACCCAGCGCTGGCCGTACGAGAGCGACGCCTATGGGCTGTCCGGGCTGCCCAAGGACGTCGGTCTGATCGCCCCCGACCAGGTGCGCGCCGGCGTTCACCGCGGCCTGTCCGAGCTCACCATGCGCGCCCTGGCCAACAACGGCGCGACCGCTTCCCGGCACGAGTCCGCGTGCACGACACCGGAGGAGTTGGTGAAGGCGATCGGTGAGATGCCCCGCATCCGCCCGCCGGAGCCCTCGTTCACGGCCCCGCCCGACTATCAGCGCACGACGTACCAGCAGGGCACCTATGGCCGCCAGTCGCAGCATCCCGGCGTCGCCCAGCCGGTCCCGACGCCGCCGGCCCCGCTGCAGAGCCGTACCGGCAAGGCCCTGAAGTGGGCCGTCTCGGCGCTCCTGATCGCCGCCCTGGGTCTGGGCAGCTGGCAGCTGGCGGACGCGCTCATGGACCAGGGCGGCAAGTCCGAGGACACCAACCAGACGCAGACGACGGACGACGACGACAAGGGCCAGGCGAAGCCGGTCAGCAAGCCGATCGCCATCCAGGGTGTCCGTGACTTCGACCCGCTCGGCTCGGACGGCGAGAATCCGCGCGACATAGACCACATCTACGACAACGATCCGAGCTCGTACTGGCAGACGCAGTGGTACACGAGCTCCGACTTCGGACGGTTGAAGTCGGGCGTCGGAGTCATCCTCGATCTCGGCAAGGTCCAACAGGTCGGCAAGGTGACCGTCACCTTCGTCGGCGACACCTCGGTGGAACTGCGCGCCGCCTCGGGCGACACCGGTAGCGAACCGACGACCCTGGAGAGCTACTCCAAGGTCGCCCAAGGCTCCGGCTCAAGTGTGACGCTCAAGCCCGGAGAGACCACCAAGGCCCGCTATCTTCTGGTCTGGCTGACCGATCTGCCGCGGCAGGCCGACGACGGTCAGTTCCGCGGCAGGATCATGGACGTCAAGGTCAACAGCTGAGAGTGAGGGGGAGGGGGTCCGATGGCAGATGGCAGCGCATACGGCGACACAAGCGATCAGGACCTTCTCGCCCTGCACGTAGAGGGCGACCCCGACGCCTTCGGCGAGATCGTACGGCGGCACCGGGACCGGCTCTGGGCGGTGGCGCTACGGACGCTCGGCGACCGCGAGGAGGCCGCTGACGCCGTCCAGGACGCCCTCGTCTCCGCTTACCGGGCCGCCCACACCTTCCGGGGCCAGTCGGCCGTCACGACGTGGCTGCACCGGATCACCGTGAACGCCTGTCTGGACCGCGCCCGCAAGGCGGCCTCCCGGAAGACCTCCCCGGTCGACGACACCGAGCGCCTTGAGCAGCTGCTGGAGCCGCACGAGTCCGCCTCGGCGCCCGCGGAGCGCAACGATCTGCACCGCCAGCTGCTGGAGGCGCTCGGCACGCTTCCACCCGACCAGCGTGCGGCGCTCGTTCTCGTGGACATGCAGGGCTACCCGGTCGCTGAGGCGGCCCGGGTCCTGGATGTGCCGACCGGCACGGTCAAGAGCCGATGTGCGCGCGGCAGAGCCAGACTCCTGCCTCTCCTCACCCATCTACGGCCGGAAAGCGCCGGAGGGGGCAAGGACTCCGGGGAGAGGCGGAACCGGACCCAGGGGACATCCGTCCCACCGGCAGCGGGTCCACGTGTCACAGAACAGGGCACGGAGCCACGCGACACAGGGCCGAGTGATTCAGCTGCAGTGAAGGGCGGAGGTGGGCGAGCGTGACATCCACGACTGACACGGCCGGGCACCCGGACGTCGCCGAGATCTCCGACCTCACCGAAGGCCTTCTCCCCCCGTCCAGGACCGCCGACGTACGGCGGCATCTGGACGAGTGCGAGCTGTGCGCGGACGTCCACGCCTCGCTGGAGGAGATCCGGGGACTGCTCGGCAGCGTTCCCGGCCCGCCGCGGATGCCCGCCGATGTCGCGGGGCGAATCGATGCCGCTCTCGCCGCCGAGGCTCTGCTGAACGCCACAGCGCCCGACGACGTGGACGCACCGACGCACGCCGGCAGCACCCGCCCGCTCTCCGGCGCGGACGGCGGCGCCCATGTTTCACGTGAAACGTCGCCAGTGGCAGACCGTCCGGCAGGCCGCGCACGCTCCTCGACGACTGGCCCCGGCCGCAAGGACCGCAAGAAGGCAGGGCGACGCAAGGCCGTACTGGGCGCCGCTTTCACGGCCGCCGCCCTGGGTCTCGGGTCCGTGCTGCTGACGTCGCTGATGGGCGGTGGAGGGGCCGGTCCGTCCGCCGACGGGGGCGCCACCGCCGCCGACACCTTCTCCGCGGCGAAGCTGGAGAAGCATGTCGTTGATCTCCTCGCCAAGAACGAGAGCGCGACAGGCGGCGCCCGCACTCCGGACGACAGCGTAGGCGTGAAGGGCGGGCCCGACACCAAGATGCTTCGCGACATCCCGGTGCCCGAATGCGTCCGGGAGGGCATCGGTCGCACCAACGCGGCGCTCGCCGCTGAGAAGGGCGTCTACAAGGGCAAGGACGCACTGCTCGTCGTGCTGCCCGCGGCCTCTGACGACAGCCGGGTCACCGCCTACCTCATGGACGCGACCTGTGTGAAGGAGCGCTCGTCCACCAAGGCCGAGGTCCTCCTGACCAACACCTATCCACGTTCCTGAGACATCGGCGGTTCGTCTCCTCCGGCGCGGCAACCCCTAGGGTGTGGGGCTCACCGTGTGCCCGGACACAGTGGGAATGCGCGCCCCTTAGGATCCGTTGGGTGGGGTGAGAGTCCTCAAAGGGTCTCCCACCGGTCCGACGACGTATTCCAGAGACGAGGAATCAAGCCGTGAGCGACGTCCGTAACGTGATCATCATCGGCTCCGGGCCCGCCGGCTACACGGCGGCGCTCTACACTGCGCGCGCGTCGCTGAAGCCGCTGGTGTTCGAGGGCGCCGTCACCGCCGGTGGCGCGCTGATGAACACCACCGAGGTGGAGAACTTCCCCGGCTTCCAGGACGGCATCATGGGCCCCGAGCTCATGGACAGCATGCGCGCCCAGGCCGAGCGTTTCGGCGCCGAGCTCATCCCGGACGACATCGTCAACGTCGACCTCACCGGTGAGATCAAGACCGTCACCGACACCGCGGGCACCGTCCACCGGGCGAAGGCCGTCATCGTCGCCACCGGCTCTCAGCACCGCAAGCTCGGTCTGCCGAACGAGGACGCGCTCTCCGGCCGCGGTGTCTCCTGGTGCGCCACCTGCGACGGGTTCTTCTTCAAGGACCAGGACATCGCCGTGATCGGTGGCGGTGACACCGCGATGGAGGAGGCGACCTTCCTCTCCCGCTTCGCCAAGTCCGTGACGATCGTCCACCGCCGTGACACCCTGCGCGCCTCGAAGGCGATGCAGGACCGCGCCTTCGCCGACCCGAAGATCAAGTTCGTCTGGGACAGCGAGGTCGCCGAGGTCCAGGGCGACCAGAAGCTCTCCGGCCTGAAGCTGCGCAACGTCAAGACCGGCGAGCTCTCGGACCTGGCGGTCACCGGCCTGTTCATCGCGATCGGCCACGACCCGCGCACCGAGCTGTTCAAGGGCCAGCTGGAGCTGGACGAGGAGGGCTACCTCAAGGTCGACGCCCCCTCCACGCGCACCAACGTGACCGGCGTCTTCGGCGCCGGCGACGTGGTCGACCACACCTACCGCCAGGCGATCACCGCGGCCGGCACCGGCTGCTCCGCCGCCCTCGACTCCGAGCGCTTCCTCGCCGCCCTCGCGGACGAGGAGCAGGCCGAGCCCGAGAAGACCTCTGTCTGACCCCCACCCGCCCCACGCACCAAACAGTTAAGGAGCCCGCCGTGGCCGGCACCCTGAAGAATGTGACTGACGACTCCTTCGAGCAGGACGTCCTCAAGAGCGACAAGCCCGTCCTGGTGGACTTCTGGGCCGCCTGGTGCGGACCGTGCCGCCAGATCGCGCCGTCCCTCGAAGCGATCGCTGCCGAGCACGGTGACAAGATCGAGATCGTCAAGCTCAACATTGACGAGAACCCGGGTACGGCCGCCAAGTACGGCGTCATGTCCATCCCGACGCTGAACGTCTACCACAACGGCGAGGTCGCCAAGACCATCGTCGGTGCGAAGCCGAAGGCCGCGATCCTCCGCGACCTTGAGGACTTCATCGCCGAGTGATGTTTCACGTGAAACACGAATGGGCCAACCCGAGAGGGTTGGCCCATTCGTTTTAGAGCGACAGCGTGACTCACAGGGGTCTCAGCGCCGGTTCCTTCTGCACAGCCCCCAGCAGCCGGTCGATCGCCATCTCTACGTCTTCCTTCCACGACAGCGTCGTCCGCAGCTCCAGCCGCAGACGCGGAGAGGTGGGGTGGGGACGAACCGTCTTGAAGCCCACGGCCAGGAGATGGTCGGCGGGCAGCACACACGCCGGCTCTTTCCAGCGCGCGTCGCCGAAGGCCTCGATCGCTTTGAAGCCGCGTCGCAGCAGATCCTTGGCGACCGTCTGCACCATCACCCGCCCCAGTCCCTGGCCCTGGTAGCCCGGCATGATGAACGCGGTCATCAACTGCACCGCGTCCGGTGACACGGGGCTCGTGGGGAACGCCGTCGAGCGGGGCACGTAAGCCGGAGGTGCGTACAACACGAAGCCCACCGGTACATCATCGACGTAGACGACACGGCCGCAGGAGCCCCAGTCCAGCAGGACGGCGGAGATCCAGGCTTCCTTCTCCAGGGCGGGTGTCCCCGCTCTTACCGAGGCTTCACCGCTGACCGGGTCCAACTCCCAGAAGACACACGCGCGGCAGCGCTTGGGAAGGTCCGCAAGGTTGTCCAGCGTGAGCGGTACGAGCCGACGCCCCATGAAGGCTGTTCCTCGCTTCCTTCGCCCGCGGCATCACGAGCGGCTGTCAGGGCGCTGCGTTCCCTGAGCAGGCTGCCGACGAATCCGCCGACCGCGCCCAGCCCAAGACCCGCGCTCACCAATCCGGTGCGGCTCACCGTTCGCATGGCCCCCGCCTCCCCTAAGAGGTCTGCCAGGTGGATGCGCCATACCCGAACGCATCGTATCCACGATGTGATTCCATCGATACCGCCAGAAAGCAAAGAGCGGGCCGTGTCCGGACACACCGGACACGGCCCGCGTGGCGCGGCCGGGAAGCAACTCCCGGACTCACCGAGGCTCAGTCCTCGGATTCCTCCGCTTCAGCTTCCAGAAGACTCTGCTGGAGGGCCAGCTTCTCGCCCGGAGCGAGCGTGCTGAGGATCCGCTCAAGGTCCTCCGGAGAGGCGAACTCGACGGTGATCTTGCCCTTCTTCTGCCCCAGCTCGACCTTCACCCGCGTCTCGAAGCGATCCGAGAGCCGGGTGGCGAGGTCGGACAGCGCCGGGGAAGGAACAGAGCCGGCCCGCGGCCCCCTGGAACGCTGGGTCTTCTGCGGGCGGGAGCCCATCAGGGTCACGATCTCTTCCACGGACCGGACCGACAGTCCTTCGGCCACCACACGGTAGGCGAGCCGCTCCTGCTCCTCCGGGTCCTCGACAGAGAGCAGCGCCCGAGCATGCCCGGCTGAGAGGACTCCGGCGGCCACCCGGTTCTGGACCTTGGGCGAGAGCTTCAGCAGACGCAGGGTGTTGGAGACCTGCGGCCGGGAACGCCCGATACGGTCTGCCAGCTGGTCGTGCGTGCAGTTGAAGTCCTTCAGCAGCTGATCGTAGGCAGCGGCCTCTTCGATCGGGTTCAGCTGAGCGCGGTGCAGGTTCTCCAGGAGCGCGTCCAGGAGAAGCTTCTCGTCGTCCGTGGCCCGCACGATCGCCGGGATCGCGTCGAGCCCGGCCTCGCGGCAAGCCCTCCAGCGACGCTCACCCATGATGAGTTCGTAGCGGGCGGGACCGACCTGCCGTACGACGACGGGCTGGAGGAGACCGACCTCCTGGATGGAGGTGACCAGTTCCTGCAGTGCATCCTCGTCGAAGACCTCACGCGGCTGGCGCGGGTTCGGCGTGATGGTGTCGAGGGGGATCTCGGCGAAGTGCGCGCCCATGGGGGGCGCGGGCGCCTCCGCGCCTCCGATCGGCGAGGGATCCTCGGTTTCACGTGAAACAGGCGGCAGCGTGGCCACCTTCGCCGCGGCCACTCCGCGGTCGCTCAGCAGCGGCACAGCTGCCGGGGACGCGGAAGCAGCGTTCCCTACCCCAGGCGGAGCCACTGTCGCCTCTGTCGCCGCTGCGGGGATCAGTGCGCCGAGACCACGACCCAAACCCCTCCGTCGCTCGCTCACTGGATCCCCTCCACCATGCTCGGGTTGCTCTGGGCGCCGATATGGGCGTGCGTCGGGTCGTAACTGACACCGACACCCTTCAGCGCGATTTCTCGTGCCGCCTCAAGATAGGACAGTGCACCGCTCGACCCCGGATCGTAGGTCAGCACCGTCTGTCCATAGCTCGGCGCCTCGGAGATACGGACCGAGCGGGGAATGCTCGTCCGCAGCACCTCCTCGCCGAAGTGGCTGCGCACCTCGTCCGCGACCTGGGACGCGAGCCGCGTCCGGCCGTCGTACATGGTGAGCAGGATCGTCGATACATGCAGCGAGGGGTTGAGATGCCCCCGCACCAGATCGACGTTGCGCAGCAGCTGGCCCAGACCCTCCAGCGCGTAGTACTCGCACTGGATAGGGATCAGGACCTCCTGCCCGGCCACGAGCGCATTGACGGTCAACAGGCCAAGCGAAGGCGGGCAGTCGATGAGGACGTAGTCCAGCGGCTGCTCGTAGGCCTGGATCGCCCGCTGAAGTCGGCTCTCACGTGCCACCAGGGACACCAGCTCGATCTCCGCACCGGCGAGATCGATCGTGGCAGGGGCACAGAAGAGACCCTCGACATCCGGGACCGGCTGGACGACTTCCGAGAGCGGCCTGCTCTCGACCAACACGTCATAGATGGAAGGAACTTCCGCGTGATGGTCGATCCCCAGGGCAGTGGACGCGTTGCCCTGCGGGTCGAGATCGATGACCAGCACACGGCCACCATGCAGGGCCAGCGATGCGGCAAGGTTGACGGTCGTCGTCGTCTTGCCCACGCCCCCCTTCTGGTTGGCGACCACCATGACACGGGTCTGCTCGGGCCGCGGCAGGCCCTCGCCGGCGCGGCCTAGAGCCTCCACCGCCAGTTGGGCAGCACGACCGATGGGAGTGTCGTCCATCGGGGGCGGTGTTTCACGTGAAACATCCTCCCCCATCGACTCGGTACGGGGACCGGGGACCGGATCGGTCATCGGTCCCGCGATGTTGGCGTCGGACCGCAAGGATTCACTCTCCTCGACTTCAGGCTCGCAATGAACAGAGCCTCCCATGCCTTCGGGGTCGTGAACCAGTGAGGCCTGTTGTTCTGTGGAGAAATCCACCTCTGTGGACAACTCCGTGCCCCGCAAGGGGGACGGAGTGTCATCAGGAGGTCCCTCTCCTAGAGAACCTAGAGGCTTTCGGTCGCGAGGTTCGGCGGCGCGGCCGCGACTGATGATGCCGTGCAGCAGTGAGCGACGTTTCACGTGAAACACGATGCACAGCGGCCCTGGCCGAACTGCCGCGACACTCCGGCATGCATAGGTTTGGCAGCTTGTGTGGAGTACGTCTCGTCGTCAGGACGGATCAGCGTCGGCGGCGTGCCCGCCCTGTGCGAGCCGCCTTGGCCCGCTTCGCCGCGAAGCGCACACCGCCGGGGCTCTCACCCACCTCGACCCGCACGACCGTCGACAGCGGATCCACTACACCCTCGCCGACATGGAGGATCGAGGTCTCGACAGCGCCGAGCTTACTCAGAGCGGCGGACGCGCTCTTCAGCTCCTCCTCGGCGGTGTCTCCCTTGAGAGCGAGCATCTCCCCATAGGGACGCAGCAGCGGGATGCCCCAGGCGGCCAGCCGGTCCAGCGGGGCCACCGCACGCGCGGTCACGACATGCACCGGCGGCAGCTTCCCCATGACCTCCTCGGCACGCCCTCGGACCACGGTCACATGGTCCAGCCCCAGCAGCTCCACGACCTCCGTCAGGAAGTTCGTACGCCTCAGCAAGGGCTCCAGCAGCGTGATCTTCAAGTCCTCCCGGACAAGCGCCAGGGGAATGCCGGGCAGGCCGGCACCCGAGCCCACATCGCACACCATCACACTCTCCGGAACGACCTCCGAGAGCACCGCACAGTTCAGCAGATGCCGCTCCCACAGGCGGGGCACCTCACGCGGGCCGATCAGACCGCGCTGTACACCGGCCTCGGCGAGCAGTTCGGCGTACCGGACCGCATCAGCGAAGCGATCGCCGAACACCTCACGTGCCTGCTCAGGAGCAGGGGGAAGCTCCGCTGCCTCCGTCACGGGGGACCGTCCTTCCGTACCGCGCCAACGCACCGGGCGTCGACGTCAGAACCACCAGAACTATCAGGCTGACAAAGTTCGGCCCCGCCTGCGGGCAGACGGGGCCGGGAGAACGTACGAGCCGATCAGGCGGGAAGCACAACGACGAACCGCTGCGGTTCCTCGCCCTCCGACTCGCTGCGCAGACCCGCGGCCTTGACCGCGTCATGCACGACCTTGCGCTCGAACGGCGTCATCGGCTTCAGCTTCACAGGCTCACCGGAGCTCTTCACCTCGGCGGCGGCCTTGGCACCCAGCTCGGAGAGCTCGGCACGCTTCTGGGCCCGGTAGCCCGCGATGTCCAGCATCAGCCGGCTGCGGTCCCCGGTCTCCCGGTGCACCGCCAGGCGCGTGAGCTCCTGGAGCGCCTCCAGCACCTCGCCGTCTCGCCCGACCAGCTTCTGCAGGTCTCGGCCTCCCGCGTCGCTGATGATCGAGACAGCGGCGCGGTCGGCCTCGACGTCCATGTCGATGTCGCCGTCGAGATCGGCGATGTCGAGCAGACCCTCGAGGTAGTCCGCCGCGATCTCGCCCTCTTGCTCCAGGCGGCTCAGGGTGTCTGCACCCTCGGCAGCGGCGGAGGTGGTGCCTTCCGTCACGGGATGGGCTCCTTCTTACTTCTTGGACGGGGACTTGGGGCGCTGCGGGCCGCCCTTGCGCTGCCCGGATTGGGCCTTGCTGCGGCCACCACTGCCGGGCTTCTGTGCGGCCTTCTTGGCAGCGCCGGGCTTGGCGTCCTCGGGCTCCTCGGACTTCTCCAGCGACGTCGGCTCGTCGGCCGCCTTCTGGGCGCCGGACTGACGCTGGGCCTTGGACTGCCGCTTGGGCTGCTGGCGCTTGGGAGTCGCGGCGGTGGTCGGCGTACCGTCCTCGGCCACGGTGGCGACGGCGCCCTCGCTCTTCACCACGGTGCCATCGGCCTGCGCGGCGAGACCGGCCTTGCTCAGGCCGTTGATGAACTTGCGCTCGTGCTCATTGCGGTCGCGGCCCTTGGCGACGATGGCCTTGACGATGGCGCGCTCGCCACGGCTGCGGGTCTTGCCGTGGTTCGTGACGTGCTTGGTCAGGCGCTCCAGGTACGCGGCCTGCGCCTTGGAACCCGGGGTCGGGTTGTTGTGGATCACGTACATCTGCTGGCCCATGGTCCACACGTTGGTGGTCAGCCAGTAGACGAGGACACCGACCGGGAAGTTGATGCCGAAGACGGCG
>JABFVM010000324.1 GCA_013362785.1 Streptomyces sp.
GGGCACGTTGACGAACAGCACCCAGCGCCAGTTCAGCCACTCGACCAGGATGCCGCCCATCAGCAGCCCGATCGCGCCGCCGCCCGCCGAGACCGCGGCGAAGACGCCGAACGCCCGGTTGCGTTCAGGCCCTTCACGGAAGGTCGTGCTGATCAGGGCGAGGGAGGTCGGGGACGCGACGGCGCCGCCGACACCCTGGAGGGCGCGGGCGGCGAGCAGTTGCCATTCGTTCTGGGAGAGTCCGCCGAGCAGCGAGGCGAGGACGAAGAGCAGGACGCCGAAGACGAACACGCGCCGTCTGCCGAGGATGTCGCCCATCCTGCCGCCGAGCAGCAGCAGTCCGCCGAAGGTGAGCGTGTAGGCGTTGATCACCCAGGACAGGCTCGTGGTGGAGAAGTCGAGCGAGCGCTGGATGTCCGGCAGGGCGATGTTCACGATGGTGATGTCGAGCACCACCATCAACTGACAGGACGCGATGACCAGCAGCGCCATACCGCTGCCGCGGCCGTCGCCCCGCTCCGTGTCCTGCGGGGTGGTCCGCGCTTCGGGTGTCGGCTCGGGATTGCTCATGGCATTGCGCCGTGGGCGGGGGTTCGGTGGCTGGTTCCCGCCACCATACGACCGTACGCCGCTGCCGGACGGGCATCCAGTCGATCACGGAGCCGGGCCGAGCCGGGCCGACCCTGGACGAGATCACCAGGTCAGCGTCCGCTGCGAATGAGGCCCGTCAGATAGCGCCACAATGACGACCGCTGCCGGGCGGACCGGTCCGGCAGCACCGGATCGGCCGTTTCCGGTGCCGACTCGGGTGTCGCCTTCGGTAGCGCCGGTCGCTCGGACACCGGGGCCAGCTCGTACCGTACGGGCAGTGAGCGCAGGCCGCGCATGAACGGCGAGGAGCGCCACGGCAGTTGGTCGGCCGGGAGCGCGAGGTCCAGATGGGAGAACCGCTCGAACAGGCGGCCCACACCGACCGCCGCGACCGTGGACGCCAGCTCGCGCGCCGGGCACTGGCGGCGGCCCGCGCCCCAGGACAGATGCGCCCGGGTGCTGATCGCGCTGTTCGGTGCCACGTGGTCGGCGAAGAGCGGGTCGGCGTGCGCGGCGGCGGAGGACACCCACACCGGGTCGCCCGCCCGGATCGTGTAGTTGCCGAGCTCGGTGTCCTTGGCGGCGAAGCGCGGTACGAAGTTCACCAGCGGCGGTTTGCGCATGACCACCCGGTTCATGGTCTCCCTGATCATCCCGGCGGAGAGGCTGGCGCGCACGCCGCCGTCCCCGGAGATGACCTCGACCACGGTGTTGGACATGAGGATGCCGACGTGGTCGGAGGTCATGCCGAGCAGCATGAACAGCTCACGGGCCAGCTCGTCGAGGGAGAGTCCGGGATGGGCTGCCAGCAGCTGGGAGGGGAAGTCGTCGCCCGGCTCCTTCAACTTCACGGCCGCCAGTTCGGCGAGGGTCGCAAGGAGTCGCTCCAGGGCGGGTTCGGCGTCCGGGCCCGCGTCGAGGACCCGCCACATGTCCATCAGCGCGTCGTCGCCCTGTGAACCGGGGAAGCCGAGGAGATGGCTGGCCACCATCAGCGGCAGCGGGCGGGAGAACTGCGCGGACAGGTCCGCCACGCCCGTGCCGCCGCCCTGTCCGACCAGGGTGATCAGTTCGTCGGCGTAGGCGGTGACGGCCGCCTTGAGCCGCTTCGCCTGGGGGTGCGCGGGGTCCTGGAACGGTTTGAGGGCGGCGTCCCACGCCGTGCGCAGCTGCCCGTATCCGGGGCCGCCCTGGATCAGTATGTGGTTGACCTCCAGGGACGGCCCGAGCGGCCAGTCCGCGGGCACCTCACCGTCCGTGCGGGCCCGCCAGTTCTCCAGTCCCTTCGGCCAGCCGTCGTCGTCCTGGAGGACCTGCAGTGCCTCCCGGTAGCCGAGCACCAGCCAGGCGGGTACGCCCAGCAGGTCGACCGGTGCGACGGGGCCATGCCGCTGCCTGAGCCGCTCGTACACGAGCGAGGGGCGTGTCTCGTAGTCGCGGGTCAGCAGCGGCTGGGGAGACAGCTCCTCCAGCCTGGTGCTGTCGACGCCCACGGCTCCGCTCCCACCCAGCTCGGACTCCATCCGCCCCCGCCCTCCGACACTCCCCGCACCGGTGCACTACCAGTCAGTAGCCGACAACGCCCGCGACCCTACCCCAGCGCCTCTCGCAGGTGAACGAGGGGTGTGAACGATGAGTGCGGCGCTCGTACGCCGACGGCTCGTACCCTCCGCCCTGCCCCTGTCCGCGCGGCGTCAGACCAACTCCTCGGCGGACTTCGCCCCTTGGTCGCGCAGCCAGGTGACCAGCGTGTCGTGACCGGAGCGCCGGGCGGCGTCGAGGGCGGTCAGCCGGTCGTGGCCGACCCAGTCGAGGTCACCGCCCCGCCGCAGCAGATGGGCGGCCGTCTCCTGCTGCCCGCCGTGGCAGGCGCACCACAGTGCGGCGGTGACCTCCTGCTCGGTGGGCGGGCCGGACTCGGCCGTGAAGCAGGCGGCGACCCGGTCGGCCTCGCCGAGTGCGGCGGCCTGCCACAGGGTGGTGCGGGCGCCGCGCTCCACCAGTCGCCGCGCGCTGTTCCACTGCCCGAAGGCCACCGCGTCCGCCAGCGGCGTGCCGTTGCCGATGACCGCCCCGTCGGCCTCGATGTCCGCGCCCAGGTCGAGCAGGGCGTCCAGGACGGGCACGTCGTCGCTGCTCGCCGCCCAGTGCAGCGGTGTCTCGTGGTGCGCGCCGGTGAACCGGGCGTCCACGTCGGCGCCCGCGGCGACGAGCGCGCTCACCGTCCGGGGGCCGCCCGGCAGATGCCCGGGCCAGTCGGTGACGACGTGCAGCAGGGTCCGTGTGGTCCGCATATTGCCCAGCCGGGCCGTGGCCAGCCCCGGATGAGCGGTGAGCAGGTCCTCCAGCGCCGCCACGTCGCCCGTCCGGATCGCCTCCACGGCGGCACGGGCGAGCGGAGCGGTCGTATCGATCAGCAATCGGGTCACCTCCCAGGTTCCCCTCCTGGATAACACGGCCCACTGACAACGCCTCCGCCGCCGGAGGTGCCCGGAAAGCCGGCCGCGGCCTGGAAGCGGCCTAGAAGCTGAAGGTCATGAACGCCCCGAGGCCGCGGTCGGCGGACTCGCCGAAGAACTCGACCAGTTCGTCGTAGGTGCTCCGGAGCCACTCCAGCGAGCCGTCGTGGACGTCCCAGGTGCGGGGGTACACGTCGTCCTCGACCATCCGCTCCGGGTCGTAGTGTTCCGCCAGCCGCTCCCACGGGGTGGCCCGCAGTTGCCGTGCCACGGTCTCGACGTCCTTCACGGAGTACCCGAACAGGGTGCCTTCCTCCACGATCAGGAACCCGTCCATCATGAATTCGAGTTCCACGTCGGTCTCGTCGAGCAGGAACTGGAGGCCGGCCCACGCCTTGTCCAGCCCGGCGTCGGGGCGGTTCGGTATCGGGTCGTCGTCGCTGTCGTAGAGGTCGTCGACGTATTCATCGGCCCACCCCGGGTCCTTGACCGCCCGGTCCAGCTCCTCCGTCGTCGCGGCGGTGAACGAGATGTACATGCCCATGGCCGGTGATTCCCCCTTGTGCATTGCCTGTTCGGCCCTTGGCCGACCAATGACGGGGAGTGTTCCAGAGGGCACTGACAATCGGGCCGCGGCCTGTCTGTTACGCTCCCCGGGCCTCCCGCGGGGGAAGTCCGGTGAGAGTCCGGCGCTGACCCGCAACGGTGTGCGCGGGGGCCTGATCGTCCCTCGCGCGAGCCCGATCGCCCGTGGCGGCACGACCCGTTGACTGCTCGCCGTGGACTGCGAGAGGGGACCACGCGGCCGGCACGGTCGTACGGCGCTGCCTCCCTGCTCGATGTTCACAGGCGGCCCCAGGCGAAGGACCGCCCGCCCGTGCTCCGAAGTCCGACCCGGATACCGGCACCCCCGAGATCCGGTGCGTCACGTCTCCCCGTGGTGCCGCTCGTCCTGGGGCTGGGGCTGCTCCTGCTCGTCTCGCTGCTCTGCGGCGTCGGACTCGGCGCCGCCGGGATCGGCTGGGGCGATGTCTTCCGGCTGCTGGGGGCTGGGCTGACCGGCGGGACCATCGACGCGCGGGACGTGTCCGCCTACACCATCCTCTGGGAGATCCGGCTGCCGCGTGTCGTGCTCGGCGCGGTCGTCGGGGCCGGGCTCGCGGCCGTCGGGGTGGCCGTGCAGGCGATGGTGCGCAACGCGCTGGCCGATCCGTTCGTGCTGGGCATCTCCTCGGGTGCCGCGGTGGGCGCCAACGCCGTGATCCTGCTGGGGGCGTTCGCGGGGCTCGGCGTGTGGGCGCTGTCCCTGTCGGCCTTCGGGTCGGCGCTCGCGGCGACGGCGCTGGTGTACGCCGCGGCCCGGTCGCCGCACGGCCTCACCCCGCTGCGGCTCATCCTGACCGGGACGGCACTGGCGTACGGCTTCGAGGCCGTCACCACCGTCATGGTGTTCGGCGCGGCCCGGGGCGAGGCCGCCCGGTCGGCGATGATGTGGCTGCTCGGGAGTCTGGGCGGGGCGACCTGGGCGCAGGTGCCGATCGCCGCGGTGACCGTGGCAGGCGGGTGGGCGTGGCTGCGGCGACGGGCCGAGGCGCTGAACGCGCTGGCCATGGGGGACGAGACGTCCGCCACGCTCGGCGTTCAACCGGCGCGGCTGCGCAGGGAGTTGTTCCTCGTCACGGCCGCCGTGACCGGGACGGTGGTCGCGGTCAGCGGGGCCATCGGGTTCGTCGGGCTGATGGTTCCGCATGTCGTACGGATGCTGGTCGGCGCCGATCACCGGCGGGTGCTGGCCGTGGCGCCGCTCGCCGGGGCCGTGCTGCTGGTGTGGGCGGACCTGCTCTCCCGGCTCCTTCTCGCCCCCGCCGAACTGCCCGTCGGGGTGATCACGGCCGTGGTCGGGGTGCCCGCGTTCCTGCTGCTGATGCGGCGCGGCGGCTATGCGTTCGGGGGTCGGTGAGCATGCGGCTCGACATCGAGGGTGTCACGGTCGAGGCGGCCGGTGCGCGGCTGGTCGACGACATCCGGCTCGCCGTGGACAGCGGCGCGTTCGTCGGGCTCGTCGGCCCGAACGGCAGCGGCAAGTCCACGCTGCTGCGCTGTGTGTACCGGGCGCTGCGGCCGTCCGGGGGCGTGGTGCGGCTGGGCGGGGACGACGTGCACGCGATGGCTCCCCGGGCCGCCGCCCGGATGCTGGCCGCGCTGCCGCAGGAGTCGTCGGCCGAGTTCGACTTCACGGTGGCCGAGGTCGTCGCCATGGGGCGGCTGCCGCACCGGGACCGTACGGCCGCCGCCGACCGGGAGATCTGCGCCGCGGCCATGGACCGTACCGGCGTCGCCCATCTCGCGGACCGCGGGTTCCTCGCGCTGTCCGGCGGCGAGAAGCAGCGCGTGCTCATCGCCCGCGCGCTCGCCCAGCAGCCGAAGGTGCTGGTCCTGGACGAGCCCACCAATCACCTTGACATCGCCCACCAGTTGGACGTGCTGTCCCTGGTCCGGGCCGGCGGCCTGACGGTGCTGGCCGCCCTGCACGACCTCAATCTGGCCGCCGCGCACTGCGACGTCCTCCATGTCGTCGACGGCGGCCGGGTCGTCGCCTCCGGCGCCCCGCACGAGGTCCTTCGACCCGCCCTGCTCGCCGAGGTGTTCGGGGTCCGTGCCCATCCGGTACGGCACCCCGAGACCGGCGCGGTCCAGCTCCTGTTCGACCTCCTCCCCCAAGGACCCACATGCGCAAGCTCATAGCCACCGCCCTCTGCCTCGCAGCGACCGTCACCGCGACCGGCTGCGGGGCAACGGTGGAGAAGTCGGCGGACACCGAGTCCTCCGCGGTCACCCTCACCAACTGCGGCCGCCCGGTCACGTACGACAAGGTCCCCGAGCGTGTGGTCACCAACGACGTCGGCATCACCGAGCTGATGTTCGCGCTCGGTCTGGAGGACCGTATGGCCGGGTTCGCCATGCCCGACGACAAGGGCGATCTGACCGGCGTGCCGTGGAAGGGCGGCTACCAGAAGGTGAAGTGGCTGTCGAAGGACCAGCTCACCCGTGAGAACGCGCTCGACGCCCGCGCCGACCTCGTCTTCGCCGGCTGGAACTACGGCTTCCGCGAGGACGACGGCTTCACCCCCGACGCCCTGAAGAAGCTCGGCATCCCCTCGTACATCCTCACCGAGTCCTGCCGCAACGGCCGTACCGAGAGCGCGCGCGGCATCATGCCGCCCCTGGACGCCCTGTACACCGACCTCACCAACCTCGGGAAACTGTTCGGCGTCGAGAAGCGCGCCGCCGCGCTGATCGCCGACTTCAAGAAGCGGATCGCCGACGTACGGGCGCAGGCACCCAAGGGCGCCGACCGGCCGAAGGTGTTCCTGTACGACAGCGGCCAGGACCAGCCGTTCACCTCCGGCCGCTACGCCGCCCCGGAGCAGATCATCAGCGAGGCCGGCGGGGTCAACGTCATGCACGACGTCCAGGACTCCTGGACCACCGTCGGCTGGGAGACCGTCGTCGAGCGCAACCCGGACGTCATCGTGATCTGCGACTACGGCGACATGAGCGCCGAACAGAAGAAGAAGTTCCTGCTGTCCTACGCTCCCCTGCGCAACGTCCCCGCCGTCAAGCACAAGCGGATCTTCGTCCTTGACTACGTCGACCTGGTCGAGAGCCCCCGCAACCCGTCCGCGATCGCCCGGCTCGGCGCCTATCTGCGCACGGTGGCCGGGAAGGGCTGAGGCTGCCTGTCGGCGCCCGCCCGCTCGAAGTGACTCGGCCGGCCGTCCCGCCGGACCAGCCGGCCGAGCCGCTGTGCCCTGGCGCGCGGCATGAGCGTCCAACTCCCGTCGGGCGCACGCAGGGCGGCGGAGTGCCAAGGGGTCGTCCAGACATCCGGCGCGTCCAGCAGCCGGATGCCGAACTTGGCGGCCCCGGCCGGCTGCGGGTGGATCGACAGACGTACGGCCGACGGGTGGTGCTCGGCGATCAGCGCGCCCCAGGCCCTGCTGCGCCGGATCACGCCGTACGCCCGTCTGCGGCACTCGCGTTGGAGGGCGGAGCGGGTGCCGGTGAAGTCGACGGCGTCCTCGACCAGGAAGCGGGTGACGCCCCGGTACAGCGCGAGGGTGGCGGGGTCGGCACGGACCTCGGCGCGCAGGGCGTCCGGGGTGGGGGCGTAGCGGTCCAGGACGTGGGCGCGTTTGGTGTCGTGCGGGAGGTCGCCGAGGACGTCGCGGAGGTCGAAGACGGACAGCCGGTGCAGCCCCGACTGCCGTATGAGGGCGCGCAGTTCGTCGGCGTAGGCGTCGATGTGCTCGTCGGGGACGCGGATCAGGTCGCCGAAGACATGGCCGTCGGAGCAGATGACGACACGGGCGCCGGGCGGGTGGATCCGCTCGATCCGCTCGCACAACGCGTCGAGGAAACCGAGAGAGAGGCGTTCGCCCATGTCGGGGAGGTGGCCCAGGGTCTTCGCCGGGTTGGGCGACTTGCAGGGGAAGCCGGGCAGGGTGAAGACGATGGGGGCGCCCTCGCGCACGAAGTCGGTGATCCGGCGCAGCTGCTGGGGGAACGCCTCGGCCGTGGCACGGGCCTGGTCCGTCGTGCGGTGGTACGGCAGGAGCAGGTTGAGGATCTCCGCGCCGGTCGTGGTGGGGAGGGTGATGGTGTCCGGGGCGGTCGTCAGCAGCATGGGGTTTCTCCAGGGCGTACGGGCATGATGCGGGCATGACGGCATGGCGCCTCGGCGGGCGGGGCGCTGGTGATCGGTTGGGGGAGATCGGTCGGAGGCCGGGATCAGTTGGCGGGCGGGGCGGGGAACTGCGTCGGCCCCAGGGCGGATCCGGGGTCAGTCGGAGGCCCGCCTCACCTTCGAGGCCTCGGAGACCCGCCTCACCTTCGAGACCTCGGAGACCCGCCTCACCTTCGAGACCTCGGAGACCCGCCTCACGTTCGTCGGTCGTAGCGGACCGGCAGGTGGTTCGTGCCGCGGCCCAGGAC
>JABFVM010000289.1 GCA_013362785.1 Streptomyces sp.
GTCGATACGCTCCGCCATCTCCGCGCCGATCTCGGCGGCGGCCTCGACGGCCCACCGGGGGGACGGATCTTCACGTCGCCGGGACCGGGGGTGCACGTGTTCTTCATATGCATCACGGCGCCGTTTCGGACAAGCTGCGAATAGAGCTCCGCGGGCAGTTCATTGGCGCGGAATTCCTTATTAAGATTCCGCAGCATTTCGGTCTCGGCGAGGGTGAGAGAGCGATTCGCCGCGTCCGGAACGGGACGCAGCAGCCCCGCGGGCAGTCCGAGCAGCGCCTCGAAGGTACGCATCAACCCCGCCCGTTCCCGGTCGTCCACCACGACGACGGTGACCCGCTCGACAAGCCGGTCATGCCGGCGTCGGCGCCAGAAGCTGGGGTTGGGTCTGTCGTACGGCGGCTTTCTGAGCATGTGCCCCAGCCAGTCCTCGTGGCCCATGCGCAGACCGTTCTGCGCGTAATGCCGGTACGCGCGCAGGCGGCGAGGACCGTCTTCATGGGGTGCCGGGTGGTGGCAGGTCACTCGACGCCGTGCCGTGCCATCTCGTCCCTCGCCTCGAACAGCGCGCTCTGGATCGAGGTGGTGCCCGTTTTGTGCGGGCCGATGTGCAGCAGCCGGGTGACCTGGGACAGGGATGTGTCCCAGGTCACCCTCGGCGGTCGTGTGCTACACGACCTCGACGCCCGGTCGGCCCGCCTTGACCCTCAGCCGCGCCAGCGTGCTGGTCGTGGCGGTCGGCTGCCGGACCGTGTCCACGACCCTCACCTGCGCGTCGATGCCGTCGCGGCGGATGTCGAAGAGGTGGTAGCCGCAGTGGGCGTCGATCAGCTTCCAGTGCGGGTTGTCCGGCATGCGCGGGTCCCACTCGGCGTGGAAGGCAGCGTGGTCCCGGTCGCCGCTGCTGGAGATGGACGTACCGACGAACTCGGCACCGACGACGGCCGAGTCCGGGTCGGCGAAGTCCCTCTTGAGGTCGCTGATCATCGTCAGGTGGCGGTCGCCGGAGAGTACGACCGGGTTGCGGATGTCCTCGAACTGCGCCATCAACTCGTTGCGTTCCACCTGGTAGCCGTCCCAGGCGTCGTAGTACCAGAGCTTGCCCTCGCCGACGAGGAGGTCGGTCTCGGCCATCATTATCTGGGAGGCGATGAGGTTCCAGCGGGCGGGCGAGTCGTGCAGCCCGTCGAGCAGCCACTGCTTCTGCCCGGCGCCGAGCATGGTGAGCGAGGGGTCCTGGGCGGCTTCCTGGCTGGTCACCTGGTCGCTGCGGAACTGGCGGGTGTCGAGGACGTTGAGGCGGGCGAGGCGGCCGAACTCCAGGCGGCGGTACATCTGGATGTGCGGGCCGTTCGGGATCGAGGTGGCGCGGACCGGCATGTGCTCGTAGAACGCCTGGTAGGCCGCCGTCAGCCGGGCCACGAAAGCGTCGTGCGGCTGCTTGTCGGGGTCCTGCGGGATCTCCCCGGCCCAGTCGTTGTCGACCTCGTGGTCGTCGAAGGTGACCACCCAGGGGGCGTTCGCATGCACCGCAGCGAGGTCCGGGTCGGTGCGGTACTGGGCGTACCGGTTGCGGTACTGGACCAGGCTGTACGGCTCTCCCGTGCCCTCGTGCCGGCGCACGCCCGTCGCCGACGGTGTGGACTCGTAGATGTAGTCGCCGACGAAGAGGACGACGTCGGGGTCCTGGGCCAGCATGTCGGCGTACGGCGTGAAGTAGCCGTGCTGCCAGTTCTGGCAGGAGGCCAGGGCGATGCGCAGATCGCCGCCGGAGCTGTGCGGGTGGGGGGCGGTGCGGGTGCGGCCGATCGGCGAGAGCTGGCCGCCGACACGGAAGCGGTACCAATACGTACGGCCCGGACGCAGGCCCCGCACGTCCACGTGCACGCTGTGCCCCAGTCCGGGACGGGCCTGGGCGACTCCGCGGCGCACGATCTTCCGGCACCGCTCGTCCTCCGCGAGCTCCCACTCCACCCGCACCACGCTGTCGGGCATCCCGCCCCCGTTGAGCGGGTCGGGGGCGAGTCTCGTCCACAGCACGATGCCGTCCGGGAGCGGATCGCCGGAGGCGACCCCCAGGCTGAACACCCCGTCGGGCACCGGGGGTTCGGCGGCACGGGCGGTACCTGGAAGCCACAGCTCGGCGGAAGCCACAGCCCCGAGCGTAGCGGCGCCGGTCAGAAAGCGGCGCCGGCCGGGGGATACGGGTCCGGAAACTCCGTTCATCGGCGAACTCCCTTGTCTCACTGGCCTCTTGGACACGTGCAGGCTCACGCAGCAGGGCGGTCCGCCCGCTGAACGGAAGCCTTCGTATGCATGACAAATGAGCAGACAACAGAGGACCCGTTGCGACACGGGAACATCGGGATGAACCTGACCTTGTCGCAACGGGCCTGAGGGACCGTCAAGCAGTGCTGCCGATAAGTAGTGCTGCCGATAAGTAGTGCTGCCGATAAGTAGTGCTGCTGATCGGCCGGGGGGGCTCAGTTCGCGAACCCGGATCCGAACCCGGCGTTCGCGCCCTGGGTGCCGAGATAGGTGGTGCCGAAGGCGCCGGTGGCGTTCGGCGTCACGATGAGGGCCGGGCCGGACTTGAAGTGCCAGATGAACCCGGAGCCGCCGTTCTCCCCCGGTGCGCCGACGGCCACATCGGCCAGCCCGTCGTGATCGGAGTCGCCGAGGTGCACGGCCTTGCCGAACCCGTCGCCCTTCTCGGCGGCGCCCGGCACATTGCCGGTGTCCTGGGTGACGGTCCGGGCGCCGATGCCGGATACACCGTCGGCGCTGCCGTTCAGGACGACGACGGCACCCGCGTCGGCGACCGACCCCAGGTCCTCGCCGGGCACACCGGTGAGTACGTCGGGGTAGCCGTCGCCGTGGACGTCGCCGATCTGGACGTCGGTGCCGAAGCGGTCGCCCTTCTCGGCGGTGCCGGGCACTCCGGCGCTGTCCTGGTTGAGGAACACGGCCTTGACTCCGTCGGGCCCCTCGGGGGTGCCCGGGATCCAGGCGACGCGGCCGCCCTTGACGTAGGGGTTGTCGAGGTCGCTGTCGTGGCCGTCCACGGCACGGCCCACGACGATGTCGTCGTAGCCGTCCTGGTCGATGTCGCCGACGTCGAGGTTCTCGCCGCCCTGGAGACCGGCGCCGTCGATGTCGTACACCAGCGTGTACGGCGTGAGCCCCGCCCTGGTGCCGTACCAGTACACGACCCGGCGGGAGTCGAACCAGTCGCCGCTGCGCTCGGCGGCCACGACGTCGGTGATGCCGTCGCCGTTGAGGTCACCGGCGGCCAGGTCCAGGACGCGGCTGTCGTAGGCGTCCTTCACGATCTGCTCGCTCCCGTGCGAACCGTCCCGCCCGAAGGGGCCCTTGAGGACGCGCAGGTCGTGCTCGTTCTGCACGGTCACCACGTCGGTCGGCCCGTCCCCGTCGACATCGGCGACCGCGAGATGGCCGGGATCGCCGAGCCGGTCGTGGGCACTCTTGCCGGTGCCCGCGGAGGAGGCCCCCGACAGCCCGCCCGCACCGCCCCAGATGACCTGGACATAACCGGAGTCGGTGCCCCCGGACTCCGTGTCCTCGCCGCCGACCCCCACGACGAGGTCTGCGTACCCGTCCCGGTCGAGGTCGCCCGTGGTGAGCGCGCTGCCGAACCGGTCGTCCTGCTCGGCGGTGCCCGGCACGCCCGCGCTGTTCTGCGTGAACACCTTCCGGGCACCGGTGACCCACCCGTACCGGCTGCCGTAGCGCACGGCGACGAACCCGGCCCGCGCCTTGCCGCCCACGGTCGCCGAGGGCGCCGCGACGGCCAGGTCGGCGTAGCCGTCACCGTTGAAGTCGTCGCGCAGCTGGTCGGCGCCGGACGCAGCCGGGCTCGCGGCGTTCACGACAGGGGCCGTCACCGCACCGGCGACGAGCGCGATGCCGGTGGCGAGGACCAGGTGTCTCCAGCGGAAGAACAGGGCACGGCGGCGGGACCGCGAAGCCAGGGTAACCACATCAACTCCAGGAATCTGAAGGGCGGTTGGAGCGCAACGAGGGTCAAGATCCTCGTCACGCCGCCCAGTACGACTCACTGGGAGGTGATGGGGTTGCCCTGGAGTGTGCCGTGACTTTCCCGGAGGTTCACCATTTCGGCCGGTCCGGACGTTCACCATTTCGGCCGGTAGTGCGAGGAGGCGCCGACGGCCACTCTCGGCGCCGGTCCGCGCATCTCAGCCCGTCCGGCGTTTGAGGACAAGGCCCCTTAAGGGCCGGAGCGGGAGCCCGGGGGCGGCAGCCCCCGGACGACGGCAACGAAAACGCAGGGCGCCGCGACTCAGAACGGCTCGAAGTCGTCGAACTCCCGAAGGGACTCGTCCCGTTCCGCCTGCTTGTCCCGCCGACGCTGCGCAGCGGGCCGCGGCTCCTCGAAGCGATGGTCCTCGCCACGGCGGCCCAGCATCTCCGCCCCGGCCATCACCGTCGGCTCCCAGTCGAAGACGACCGCGTTCTCCTCGGGCCCGATGGCCACGCCGTCCCCGGAGCGGGCCCCGGCCTTCATCAACTCCTCTTCCACACCGAGGCGGTTGAGCCGGTCGGCGAGATAGCCGACGGCCTCGTCGTTGTTGAAGTCGGTCTGCCGCACCCAGCGCTCGGGCTTCTCACCGCGCACCCGGAACAGCGGCTCGCCGCCGACCTCCTCGCGCGTCACGGTGAACCCGGCGTCGTCCACGGCCTTCGGCCGGATCACGATCCGCGTCGCCTCTTCCTTCGGCTTCGCGGCCCGCGCCTTGGCCACCAGGTCGGCCAGCGCGAACGACAGCTCCTTCAGCCCGGTGTGCGCCACCGCCGACACCTCGAAGACCCGGTACCCACGGGCCTCCAGATCCGGCCGCACCATCTCGGCGAGGTCCTTGCCGTCGGGTACGTCGATCTTGTTGAGGACGACGATCCGGGGCCGGTTGTCCAGCCCGCCGTACTCCCGCAGCTCCGCCTCGATGATGTCCAGGTCGGAGACGGGGTCACGGTCGGACTCCAGCGTCGCGGTGTCCAGGACGTGCACGAGCACACTGCACCGCTCGACATGCCGCAGGAACTCCAGGCCCAGGCCCTTGCCCTGGCTGGCGCCCGGGATGAGCCCGGGGACGTCGGCGATGGTGTAGACGGTCGAGCCGGCGGTCACCACACCGAGGTTCGGCACGAGCGTGGTGAACGGGTAGTCGGCGATCTTGGGCTTCGCCGCGCTCAGCACGGAGATCAGCGAGGACTTGCCCGCACTCGGGTACCCGACCAGCGCCACGTCGGCGACCGTCTTCAGCTCCAGCACGATGTCCTGGAGGTCCCCCGGCACACCGAGCAGCGCGAACCCCGGGGCCTTGCGGCGCGCCGACGCCAGCGCGGCGTTGCCGAGCCCGCCCCGGCCGCCCTGCGCGGCGATGTACGAGGTGCCGTGTCCGACCAGGTCGGCGAGGACGTTGCCGGCCCTGTCCAGCACCACCGTGCCGTCGGGCACCGGCAGCACCAGGTCCTGGCCGTCCTTGCCGGACCGGTTGCCGCCCTCGCCGGGCTTGCCGTTGGTGGCCTTGCGGTGCGGGGAGTGGTGGTAGTCGAGCAGCGTCGTGACGGACTGGTCGACGGTCAGGATGACGTCACCGCCACGCCCGCCGTTGCCGCCGTCGGGTCCGCCGAGCGGCTTGAACTTCTCACGGTGGACGGAGGCACAGCCGTGACCTCCGTTACCCGCGGCGACATGCAGTTCGACGCGGTCCACGAAGGTGGTCATGTGGGGTGCCTCCAGCACTGAGGAAAACGTACGGATGTATCTCTTGCCTAACACGCGAAAGGCGGACCCGCCTTCCCGGAAGGGAAGTGAGGTCCGCCTCGCGAAACGCTCTACGGAGCCTGAGCCCGAAAGGGCTGGTGTCAGGCGACCGGAACGACGTTCACGACCTTGCGGCCACGGCTGGTGCCGAACTCCACCGCACCGGGCTGCAGCGCGAACAGCGTGTCGTCGCCGCCACGGCCGACGCCCGCACCGGGGTGGAAGTGGGTGCCGCGCTGGCGGACCAGGATCTCACCCGCGTTGACGACCTGACCGCCGAAGCGCTTCACGCCGAGCCGCTGGGCATTCGAGTCGCGACCGTTCCGGGTGGACGATGCGCCCTTCTTGTGTGCCATGTCTCCTCAGTCCCTTACTTCGCAGCCGCGGGGATCTCAGTGACCTTGATCGCCGTGTACTGCTGGCGGTGGCCCTGACGACGGCGGTAGCCGGTCTTGTTCTTGTAGCGAAGGATGTCGATCTTGACGCCCTTGTGGTGGTCCACGACCTCGGCCTGGACCTTGATGCCGGCCAGCACCCACGGGTCGCTGGTCACAGCGTCGCCGTCGACAACGAGCAGGGTCGAGAGCTCGACCGTGTCGCCAACCTTGGCAGTGGAAATCTTGTCAACCTCAACGATGTCGCCGACAGCAACCTTGTGCTGGCGACCACCGCTGCGCACGATGGCGTACACGCGGATCTCACTCTCTCGCTCGGAAACGGCACCCCCGCAGTCCAGCCACCCGGCACGCGGACAGCCTCTCCGGGACACCCTGTGCTCCGGAGGAAGAAGGTTTACGGGGATGAGGCGCGCCTATATCCACGGACACGCCGACGGTCAAGGTTACGGGGCCGTGGCCGAGGGGGTCAAACCGGGCCGGGCCCCACAGAAGTGCGGCCGGTCACAGGGACCGGCCGCACCTCACGTCACTCGTCGGTGAACGTCACTCATCGTGAGCGTCACCCGTCGGTGGGCGTCACTCGTCGGTGGCTGCGGAGACCGCGGTCTTCTTCGCCGTCGACTTGGCCGCGGCCGTCTTGACGGTCTTCGCCGCCTTCTTGGCCGTCGCCTTCTTGGCGGCCGTCTTCTTGGCCGCGGTCTTCTTGGTGGCGGCCTTCTTCGCCGTGGCCTTCTTGGCCGTCTTACGGGCCGTCTTCTTGGCCGGAGCCGCCTCCTCGACGCCCTCCTCGGCGGCCGGCGCGGCCGGGGCCTCGGCGGTGGGCTCCGCCTGCGCCTCCGTGGCCGGGACGACCATGACGGCGCCCTCCTCGGAAGCGGTCGGCGCGGTGGCCTTGCGCACGGCGCGACGCCGCGGACGGGCCGGGGCGGCGGGCGCCTCCTCGGCCTGCTCCGCCGGAGCCTCGGCCGGGGTCTCGGCGACCGGCTCGGGCGCCGTGGACGCCGTCTCGCCGACCGTCACCACGGCGGCCTCGGCTCCCGCGGGCGACCCGGCGGGCGCGGACACCTTGCGGGTGGCGCGACGGCGGGTACGTCCCTTGGGCGCGGCCTCCTCGGCGACCGGCGCCTCGACGACCGGAGCGGCCGCGACCGGGGTCTCGACGACCACGTCCTCCATGGCCGCGGGCTCGGCCTTCGCCTCGGCGGCCGACTCCGGCTGCACCGGACGCGCGACCTCCTCGGCGACGGTCACGTCCTGGGCCGTGGGCACCGCCTGGACCTTCTTCGGCGCACCCGCCGGAGCGGACACCCGGCGACCACCACGGCGCCGCGAGCGACCACCGCGAGCGGCGGCCTCCGCCTCGGCGACGCTGCTGTACAGCTCCTCGTCGGGCGCGAACGCGGGCTCGGCCAGCGCGGCCGGCTCGGCGACCTCCGCGGCGACCTCGGCCTCGGTCTCCGCCTCCTCCTCGACCGTCTCGACCGGCTCGGCGGCGACGGACGCCTCGTGCACCTGCTCGGGACCGGCACCGGCACGCGCGCGCTTCTTGCGCTTGCCGCCGCCACCGGGGGCCGTCGGCTGCTCCATGTGCACGATGACACCGCGGCCGTTGCAGTGGACGCAGGTCTCGGAGAACGACTCCAGCAGGCCCTGGCCGACCCGCTTGCGGGTCATCTGCACGAGGCCGAGCGAGGTCACCTCCGCCACCTGGTGCTTCGTACGGTCGCGGCCCAGGCACTCCAGGAGGCGCCGCAGCACCAGGTCCCGGTTGGACTCCAGCACCATGTCGATGAAGTCGATGACGATGATGCCGCCGAGGTCGCGCAGCCGCAGCTG
>JABFVM010000200.1 GCA_013362785.1 Streptomyces sp.
CGGGGACAGCGCGTTCGCCACCATCTCGGCCGGGTCGTCCGACCAGTCGACGATGTCGATCTTCTCGCCGTTCAGCTCGCCCATGACATTGCGCACCCGGCCGCCCATGGGGCCGATGCAGGCGCCCTTGGCGTTCAGACCGGAGCGGGTGGACCGTACGGCGATCTTGGTGCGGTGGCCGGCCTCGCGGGCGATGGCGGCGATCTCGACGGACCCGTCGGCGATCTCCGGCACCTCCAGCGCGAAGAGCTTCTTCACCAGATTGGGGTGCGTGCGCGACAGGGTGACGGACGGGCCGCGGACGCCCTTCGCCACTCGGACGACGTACGACCGGAGCCGCATGCCGTGCGGATACGTCTCGCCCGGGACCTGCTCCTGCACCGGCAGGATGGCCTCCAGCTTGCCGATGTCCACGAGGACGTTCTTCGGGTCGCGGCCCTGCTGGACCACGCCGGTGACGATGTCGCCCTCGCGCCCCGCGTACTCGCCGAGCGTCGCGTCGTCCTCGGCGTCGCGCAGCCGCTGCAGGATGACCTGCTTGGCGGTGGTGGCGGCGATACGGCCGAAGTCGGACGGGGTGTCGTCGAACTCCCGGGGCTCCTGGCCCTCTTCGAGGTCCTCGGGGTCTTCCTTCGCCCACACAACCACGTGACCGGAGTCCCGGTCGAGCTTCACGCGCGCGTGGCGGTGGCTTCCCTCGGTGCGGTGGTAGGCGATGAGGAGGGCCGACTCGATCGCCTCGACCAACAGGTCGAAGGAGATCTCCTTCTCCCGTACCAAGCCCCGCAGGGCACTCATGTCGATGTCCACGGCTACGCCTCCTCTTCCTTCTCGTTCTTGCTGTCCTTGCGGTTGAACTCGACCTGCACGCGCGCCTTGTCGATGTCCGTGAACCCGAGTCTGCGGGAGGTGGCCTTGCGGCCCTTCACGCCCGGCACTTCGAGGTCGAGGCCGTCGTCGTCGACCTTCAGGATGCGGGCCACCAGTTCGCCGCCCTCGGCCAGCTGGAACTTCACCAGCCGGTCGACGGCGCGCACATAGTGCCGGTGCTCCTTGAGCGGGCGTTCGGCGCCCGGGGTGCCGACCTCAAGGGTGTACTCGCCCTCGCCCATCGCGTCCGTGTCGTCGAGCTTCGCCGAGAGCGCACGGCTCACATCGGCGATCTGGTCCAGGTCCGCCCCGGTGTCGGAGTCGACGACGACACGCAGCACGCGCTTGCGTCCGACGGAGTCCACTGCGATCTCTTCGAGATCGAGGCCCTGTGAGCTGACGAGCGGTTCCAGTAGTTCTCGCAGCCTCTCGCTCTGGGTGGTGCTCATCCGGGTGACTCCTCGGCCGCGTGTGCTGTTGTGGGATGGGTCGCGTGTCTGGTCAAAGGGTATCCGGTCGCAGAGTGTGTTGCCGTCCACCCGCATACGAACGGCGCCGATGAGTGGTGCCGTCCGGTTGCGCGGGTACCGTGATCACGGGCCTGCGGCCCGCTGAGTTCCGCAGCAGTTCCACGGCTGCTTTCGTGACTGCTTTCGTACGAGTTCCCGAGGACGTCTGCCGTGCCGTACCCCCCGCCGCCGCGCTTGCCCTCGGGGCCGCGCAGAAGAACCCTGCTCGCCTCGGCCGCCGGGGCCGCCCTGCTGGTGGGCTGCTCCTCCGGGACCGAGAACTCCGCAGACTCCGACGGCGGCAGCAGCGGCAGCCTGTCGCTCACCGAGCGGGCACGCGCGCGTGCGGCCCGGGACAGCGAGGGCCTGGTCGAGCGGTACGACGCGGTACTCGCCGCCCATCCGGCGCTGGCGGCGCTGGTGGGGCCGTTGCGGGCGGAGGCCGTACGCCATGCGGAGGCTTTCGGCGGAGGCTCCTCGGGAACCGCCGGCACACCCGGAAGCACCGGCGCGTCCGACGGCTCTTCCACCGGCTCCTCCGCCGACTCGTCCACGTCGTCCCAGGCGCCGGATGCCGCGAAGTCGTCGCCATCCGCCTCCCCGTCGTCCACGGTGTCCGTTCCCTCGAACGAGCGGGACGCCGTGGCCGAACTCGCCGCCGCCGAGCGGGCGCTCGCGGACCGGCGGGCGAAGGCGCTGCTCGACCTGCCGGGCGAACTGGCCCGGCTGCTGGCCTCCGTGGCGGCTGCCGGGGCAGTGCACGCGTACCTGCTGACGGAGGGGGCCAAGTGAGCGAGGCGAAGAAGGAGCGGCTGAAGGCTCTCCAGGCGGCGCTGGCCGCCGAGCACGCGGCGGTGTACGGGTACGGCGTCGTCGGCGGCCGGATCCGGGAGGAGCGGCGTTCGGAAGCACGGGCCGCGTACGACGCGCACCGGGCGCGGCGGGACGCGCTGGCACGCGAGGTGCGCGACCTGGGCGCCGAGCCGGTCGCCGCGAGCGCCGCGTACGCGCTGCCGTTCCCGGTGCCGGACTCGGACACGGCCGTCCTGCTCGCCGCCGAACTGGAGGACCGGGTGGCCGGGGTGTACTCCGACCTGGTGCGGGCAGCCGAGGGTGAGCTGCGGGGCCGGGCCGCCGAGGCGGTGCGGGAGGCGGCGGTGCGGGCGGTGCGCTGGCGGGGCGAGAGCGTAGCCTTCCCTGGGCTCGCCGAGCGGGCGGGCACCGCGTCGGCATCGGTGGCGCCCAGCGCGTGACACCGGCCGCAGAGCGCGTACAGGCAGTACGGGCAGTACGGGAAGGGAACGGACTCGCGCATGGCTTTCGAACCGCCGCAGCGTCTGGTCAGGGCGCTCGGTGAGACGGCACCGGACGGTGACGACTGGTTGGAGAAGCTGCCGGAGGCGGCCCATCAGGCCGTCGCGCTACGCGAGTTGACCGTTGAGCGGGTGCAGGTGCCCGGTGGGCGCAGCAGCCTGGTGGTGTTGGTGCGGCGCGCGGACGGTACGCCCGCCGTGCTCAAGCTGGCCCCGCCCCGGTCCCGCCCGGAGAGCGAGCGGGCGGCGCTCGCGCACTGGGGTGGTCTGGGCGCCGTACAGCTTCTCGAACCGTTGCTGACGGAGGGTGTGCTGCTGTTGGAGCGGCTGCATCCGGATCTTTCGGTGCGGTCGTTGCCGGAGGCGAAGGCGTTGCTGGAGGCGGCGGGGACGTTGCGGCGGCTGTGGGTGGAACCGCCCGGCGGTGACGACGCGCATGTCTTCGAGACCGTGGCCGAGCGGACGGGGCGGCAGGCGGAGGCGATGCGGGTGACCGCGTCGGCGGAGGCCGAGGTCG
This sequence comes from Streptomyces sp., assembly GCA_013362785.1. GTDB lineage: Bacteria > Actinomycetota > Actinomycetes > Streptomycetales > Streptomycetaceae > Streptomyces. The sequence continues at coordinate 3,210 of JABFVM010000200.1, forward strand.
CGGTGCTGGTCGATGCCGCGCTCGCCGCGCGCGCTGAGCTGTTGGCCGCGCCGCCTGAGCGGCGGTTGCTGCACGGGACGTTTCGGCAGAGCAAGGTGCTGGCGGGTGAGCGGGTGCCGTGGTTGGCGGTGGGGCCTGATCCGGTGGTCGGGGAGTGTGCGTTCGATCTGGCGCGGCTCGTGCGGGATCGGGTGGAGGACCTGATCGCCTCGCCTTCGGGGGCGGCGACCACGCGGCGGCGGGTGAAGCGGTTGGCGGAGTCGCTGGACGTGGATCAGGAGCGGTTGCGGGGCTGGACGTTGTTCCGGGCCGTGGAGTCCGGGGTGCGGGCGCTTCGGGTCGGGCGGCCGAAGGATGCCGAGTTGTTGCTGGAATTCGCCGGGTGGCTTTGAGGGGTACGCACGACCGCTCCCCTCCGTAGGGACGCTGTGTCACGTCCTACGGTCGGGGAGCGGTCCGAGAGAAGCCTGTGAGGCCCTTTGGGCCCCACGGATCACTTCCAGACGGATTCCGTTACGCCGTCAGGCGCGCGATCGCCTCGTCCACCGTGAGCTCCTCGCGCTCACCGGTCCTGCGGTCCTTGAGCTCGACCACACCCTCGGCCGCGCGACGCCCGGCCACCAGGATCTGCGGTACGCCGATCAGCTCGGAGTCGGTGAACTTCACACCCGGCGAGACGCCCGCCCGGTCGTCGCACAGGACGCGCAGACCGGCGGCCGACAGCTTCTCGGAGACGTCGAGGGCGAGTTCGGTCTGCAGCGCCTTGCCGGCGGCGACCACGTGCACGTCGGCCGGGGCGACCTCGGCGGGCCAGCACAGGCCCTTGTCGTCGGCGGTCTGCTCGGCGAGGGCGGCGACGGCGCGGGAGACGCCGATGCCGTAGGAGCCCATGGTGACGCGGACCGGCTTGCCGTTCTGGCCGAGGACGTCGAGCTTCAGCGCGTCCGCGTACTTGCGGCCCAGCTGGAAGATGTGGCCGATCTCGATGGCACGGTCCAGCTTGAGGCCGGTGCCGCAGTTCGGGCAGGGGTCGCCCTCCTGCACGACGACGACGTCGACGTAGTCGTCCACCTCGAAGTCACGGCCCGCGACGACGTACTTGGCGTGCATGCCCTCCTTGTTGGCACCGGTGATCCAGGAGGTGCCGGGGGCCACGCGCGGGTCGGCGACGTACTTGATCTTCTCCCCCAGGCCCTGCGGGCCGACGTAGCCGCGCACCAGCTCCCGGTTCCCCGCGAAGTCCGCCTCGGTGACCATCTCGACCACGGCCGGGGCGAAGTGCGCCTCGACCTTGTCCATGTCGACCTCGCGGTCGCCGGGGACACCGACGGCGACGATCTCGCCGTCGACCTTGACGAGGAGGTTCTTCAGGGTGTCGGAGGCCTGGACGCCGAGGTGGGCGGCGAGGGTCTCGATGGTCGGGGTGTCGGGGGTCGGGATCTCTTCGAGAGCGGGTACGTCCGCCGCGTCCACGGCCTTCAGCTCGTAGGAGATCGCCTCGGTGTTGGCCGCGAAGTCGCAGTTCGGGCAGTCCGCGAAGGTGTCCTCGCCGGCGCCGGCCGGGGCGAGGAACTCCTCCGACTTGGAGCCGCCCATCGCACCGGCGGTCGCGGCGCAGATGCGGTAGTCGAGGCCGAGGCGCTCGAAGACGCGCTGGTAGGCCTGGCGGTGCAGGGCGTAGGACTGGGCGAGGCCCTCGTCCTCGGTGTCGAAGGAGTACGAGTCCTTCATCAGGAACTCGCGGCCGCGCAGGATGCCGGCCCGGGGGCGGGCCTCGTCGCGGTACTTGTGCTGGATCTGGTAGAGGATGACCGGCAGGTCCTTGTAGGAGGACGCCTGGTCCTTCACCAGCAGGGTGAAGATCTCCTCGTGGGTCGGGCCGAGGAGGTAGTCGCCGCCCTTGCGGTCCTTGAGCCGGAACAGCTCCTGGCCGTACTCGTCCCAGCGGCCGGTCGCGTCGTACGGCTCACGCGGCAGCAGCGCGGGGAGCAGCACCTCCTGGGCGCCGATCGCGTCCATCTCCTCGCGGACGATGCGCTCCACGTTGGCGAGGACCCGCTTGCCGAGGGGCAGCCAGGACCAGATGCCGGCCGCCGTGCGGCGGACGTAGCCGGCCCGGACGAGCAGTTTGTGGCTGAGGACCTCGGCGTCCGCCGGGTCATCGCGCAGCGTCTTGGCCATCAACTGGGACATGCGCTGGACCGGTGCGTTCGCCATCGTTCTCGTACTCCTGCCGGGTTCGGGTTATGGCAGGAGGTTAGCCGGGCGGTACGGGGCGGCGGAAATCGATTGCCGGCCGGGCGGCGCCTATCCGCGGCGGAGCGGGAGGGGGGCGCCCATCACGGCGTACGGCTTCGGGGCGCTGGGGAACAGGACCTGGCGGGCGAGGTCCTGGTAGCCGAGGGAGCGGTAGAGGCCGCGGGCCGGGCTGTCGACGTCGATCGCCGAGAGGATCGAGCGGGGTTGGGCGGCGCTGTCGGTGATCGTGGTGATCAGGGAGCGGCCGAGGCCACGGTTCTGGTAGCCGGGGTGGACGTGGAGTTCGGTGATGACGAAGGAGTCGTCGAGCCAGGCGTCGTGGCCCTGGGCGCGCAGGTACGGCTCGACGACGGTGGACCACCAGTGGGCGCGGTCGTTGGGCATGCCGTAGACGAATCCGACGAGCATGCCGCCGGTGGTCGCGCCGAGGGCTCTGGCTCCCGGGTAGGTCATGTGGCGCAGGACGATCTGGCGGCGTACGGCTACCTCGTCGGGACCGAGGCCGAACGCCACCGCCTGGACGGCCAGGGCCTCGTCCACGTGAGCCGAGAGGTCAAGGCGGCCGATCACGATGTCGTCTGGCCGGAGGCGGTGTCCGTGACCGGGAAGGCGCATGTGGGGAGCCTACAGGGGGGTCCGGTTCAGAACAGGATGCTCATGAAGGCGCCGACCTCCTGGAAACCCACCCTGGTGTACGTCCTTCTCGCCGCGGTGTTGAAGTCGTTGACGTACAGGCTCACCACCGGGGCCACGTCCGCCAGGGCGTAGCGCAGTACGGCTGCCATGCCGGGGGCGGCAAGGCCCTGGCCGCGGTATTCGGGGGCCACCCAGACGCCCTGGATCTGGCAGGCGCGGTCGGTGGCGGCGCCGATCTCGGCCTTGAAGGCGACCTTGCCGTCGTGGTCGAGGCGGGCGAAGGAGCGGCCGGATCCGACGAGTTCGGCGACGCGGGCCTGGTAGAGCAGGCCGCCGTCGCCGGCCATGGGCGATACGCCGACCTCTTCGGTGAACATCGCCACGCAGGCCGGCATGATCGTGTCCATCTCGTCCTTGCGGATGCGGCGGACGTACGGATCCGGTGTGATGTCGGCCGGCATGCGGTCGGTGACCATGAGGGGCTGGTGGGCGCGGACCTCGCGGGCCGGGCCCCAGCCGGGTTCCAGCAGGCGCCACAGCTGGGCGGTGGATTCGGCGGGGCCGACGATGGAGGAGCAGCGGCGGCCCGCGCGCCGGGCCCGGTCGGCGAAGGCCCGTACCGCTCGCGGGGTCGCGCAGATCGGGACGAGGTTGGCGCCCGCGTAGCACAGGGACGTGAGCATGCCGTCCTCGTACCAGCCCCACATCTCGCCGCCGAGGCGCCAGGGGTCGAGACCGGCGATCTGGACCCGGGACGTCACGAAGGCGTTCGCGACCGGCTCGCGGTCGAGGACGGCGAGCGCGGCGTCCAGGTCGCTCGGTTCGAGCACCCGTGAGGTGGTCTGGGTCAACAAGTGCGGGGGCCCTCCGGGGGGACTGCTGGTCTCCGCACTGTACCTGCGGAAGCTGAGGCACGCCGCCCTGCGAAAGTCGCCGCCCGCTTGGACGGGACCGTCGGGTGCCGGGCGCCCAAGAGCTCGGGAGGTCCTGTAATAGCGCGAGTGCGGGTTGCGTGTGGCCGGTCGCGCAGTTCCCCGCGCCCCTAGAGGGGTCTGCGGCCCTCCCCCTCAGCCGGCGACCGCGACCGACGGCTCGCCCGACGCCACCCCGTCCGCCTCCATCTGTTCGGCGATCTTCATCGCCTCCTCGATGAGGGTCTCGACGATCTTGGACTCGGGGACGGTCTTGATGACCTCGCCCTTGACGAAGATCTGGCCCTTGCCGTTGCCGGAGGCGACGCCGAGGTCGGCCTCGCGGGCCTCGCCGGGGCCGTTGACGACGCAGCCCATGACGGCGACGCGGAGGGGGACCTCCATGCCGGTCAGGCCCGCCGTGACCTCCTCGGCCAGCTTGTAGACGTCGACCTGGGCGCGGCCGCAGGACGGGCAGGAGACGATCTCCAGGCCGCGCTGCTTGAGGTTCAGGGACTCCAGGATCTGGATGCCGACCTTGACCTCCTCGGCGGGCGGGGCCGAGAGCGATACGCGGATCGTGTCGCCGATGCCCTGCGAGAGGAGGGCGCCGAACGCCACCGCGCTCTTGATGGTGCCCTGGAACGCCGGGCCCGCCTCGGTCACGCCGAGGTGGAGGGGGTAGTCGCACTGCTCGGCCAGCAGCTGGTAGGCCCGGACCATCACGACCGGGTCGTTGTGCTTGACGGAGATCTTGATGTCCCGGAAGTCGTGCTCCTCGAAGAGGGACGCCTCCCACAGGGCCGACTCGACCAGCGCCTCGGGTGTCGCCTTGCCGTACTTCTGGAGCAGGCGCCGGTCCAGGGAACCGGCGTTGACGCCGATGCGGATGGGGGTGCCGTGGTCCTTGGCGGCCCGCGCGATCTCCTTGACCTTGTCGTCGAACTGCTTGATGTTGCCGGGGTTGACCCGGACCGCGGCGCAGCCGGCCTCG
>JABFVM010000510.1 GCA_013362785.1 Streptomyces sp.
AGGGGCCGTCGCGGATGAAGGCACCGTCGCCGATGAGAGGGCCGCCGCGGAACCCCGGGACACCAGCGCCACCGCGTCCGGCGACCGTCGTACCTGACGCCGGAACAGTTCCGGCAGCGGCGCGGCCTCGACCGGCTCGTGCGTGCCGCTCCAGCCGTCCACCACCAGCTCGCGCAGGGCCGGGCTCAGCGCACCGACGCGGGCGACGGGGGCGTCCGGGTCCGCCGTCAGCTGTTCGAGGACGTGCCCGAGCGCAGCCGTGACCTGCTCCGCCCACGCGGCACCGAACACCTCGGGCCGGTAGATGAGTTCGCCGTGCAGCCGGTCGCCCGGCACCGCGATGAGGGTGACCGGGTAGTGGCCGGTGTCCTCCGGCTTGCCCCCGGGGCGGATGGTGAGGGTGTCGGGCGAGGGCTCGGCGAGACGGGGGCGCGGATAGTTCTCGTACACGAAGAGGGCGTCGAAGACCGCGCCCGGACCGGCGAGCTGCCTGATCTCGGGCATACCGATGTGCTGGTGCGCCATCAGCGCGACCTGCCGCCGCTGGAGGTCGTGGAGGAGTTCGGCGGCCGGCCGGTCGCCGTCGAGCCGTACGCGCACCGGCAGTGTGTTGATGAAGAGGCCGACCATGGACTCCACGCGCGGCAGCTCCGCCGGCCGTCCCGCGACCGTCGCGCCGAACACCACGTCGGTCCGTCCGGCGAGCCGGGCGAGGAGCAGCGCCCAGGCGCCCTGCACCACCGTGTTCACGGTCAGCCCGTGGTCGCGCGCCAACTCGGCCACGGCGGTGGTGAGTTCCTCGGTGAACTCGAAGGCGACCCGGGCCGGCACCGTGGGCATCCGGCCCTGTTCCCCGGGTGCCACGAGCGTCGGCTCGTCCGCTCCCTCGAACTCGGCCCGCCAGGCTTGCCGCGCCGCGTCCTTGTCCTGTGTGCCGAGCCAGGCCAGATAGTCGCGGTACGAGGTCGCCGGGGGCAGGGTCCGTACGTCGCCGCCCGCCTCGTAGATCGCGGACACCTCACCGATGAGCACCGGCAGGGACCAGCCGTCGGTGACGATGTGATGGCTGGTGACGATCTGCACGTGGCGGTGCTCGCCCAGCCGGACGAGGGTCAGCCGCAGCAGCGGGGCCCGGGTCACATCGAGGCGGCGCGACCGCTCGTCCCGCACCAGCCGGTCGAGCCCGGCCTGCGCCTCGGCCTCGGTCAGCCCCGTCAAGTCGGCCTCGTGCCAGGGGAGTTCCACGTCCCGGGCGACGACCTGGACCGCCTCGCCGGAGTCCTGCCGGTGGAAGCTCGCCCGCAGGATCGGGTGGCGGTGCAGCAGGGCCCGCCAGGAGGCCCGCAGCCGGGCCACGTCCAGGGGGCCGTCCAGCGCCAGGATCCGCTGCCCCTCGTAGAGGTCGGGGCCCTGGTCGTCGTATGCGGCATGGAACAGCAGTCCCTGCTGGAGCGGCGACAGCGGCCAGACGTCCGCCAGGCCGGGCACCCGGGTCTCCAGTTCCGCCACGGTGTGCGGGGTGAGGCGGACGAGCGGGAAGTCGGACGGGGTGTGCCCGCCGGCCGCCGGGGCGCCGGTGTGGGTGGCGAGCCCGATGAGGGTGTCCCGCCAGATCCGGCCGAGGCCCTCCGCCGCCGTCTCGTCCAGAAGGGCCGTCGGCCAGCCGAGCGTGACAGTCAGGACGGGGCCGTCCGGGGTGTCCTGGACGGTCGCGGCGGCCTCCAGGGCGTGCAGGGCGGGCATGTCCGGACCGGCCGAGCCACCGATCGCGGCCTGCCCGCCGCCGCTCAGCTGCCAGGGCTCGTCGGCGGTGGACTGCTGCCGACCGCCCGTGGCGAAGCGGCCCAGGTAGTTGAAGCCGATCTGTGCGGCGGGCAGTTCGGACAGAACGGTGCCCGTCCGCGGGTTGAGGTACCGCAGGAGGCCGTAGCCCAGACCGTCGCCGCCGGGTACCGAGCGCACCTGTTCCTTGACGGCCTTCAGCAGGGCACCGGCCGCGGGACCACCGTTCAGAGCGTCCCGCAGGTCCACGCCGGTGACGTCGAGCCGTACCGGGTGGGTGCTGGTGAACCAGCCGACCGTGCGCGACAGATCCGTACCGGCGAGAGGTTCGCGACCGTGCCCCTCCACGTCGACCAGCACGCCGCTCGCGACCTCCGGACGCCAGTGCGCCACCGCGCCCGCCAGCGCGGCGAGCAGCACCTCGCGCACACCGCAGTGGAACAGCGAGGGCGCCGTGTTCACCAGCTGGGCGGCTTCCCGCGCCGGGAGGGCCCAGGACCGCTGCGTCACAGTGGCGGCGGTGTCGAGCGCCGGGTCCAACTCCCGCTCGCCCAAGGGGATGTCGGGCACGCGCACCAGCTCGGCCCAGGCGTCCGGCGCACCGGTCAGTGCCGGATCGGCGGCACGTTCCGCCAACAGCGCGGACCAGCTCCGGAACGAGGTCGTCACCGGTTCGAGTTCGGGTGCCCGGCCGACGGTGACCGCCTCCCAGGCGGACCGGAGATCCGGCAGCAGGATCCGCCAGGACACCCCGTCCACCACCAGGTGATGCGCCACCAGCACCAACCGGCCCACCCGGTCCGGTCCGGCGTCCACCCACACCGCCTGAACCATCACCCCGGCGGACGGGGCCAGCCGCCCCACGGCCTCACGTGCCGCCCGGCCCGCGACCTCGTCCAGATCACCGGCGGCCGCATCCACGCGGGTGACGAGCGCGTCCGTCCCGACCGCGGCCGACTCGCCGACCACCAGGGTGCGTTGCTCGCCCACCCGCGCCCGCAGCACCGCATGCGTCCGCAGCACCGCGTCCAGAGCGGCCGTCAGCGCTCCCAGCCCCAGCCCGGGCGGAGCCCCGAACACGGCCCACTGCGCGAACTCCGGGTTGGCGGCGTACTCCCCCAGCGCCCGCATCACCGGCGTCCACGGCACCACACCCACGCCTTCGTCGGCCTCGACCGGGAGGTCGTCGTCGCTCGCCGCCCCGGCCAGCTCCGCGAGGCCCGCCGGGGTCGCCCGGGCGAAGACGTCCTGCACCTTCAGCACGAGCCCCGCGCGCCGGGCGCGTGCCACCAGCTGCATCGACATGATCGAGTCGCCGCCCAGCTCGAAGAAGCTGTCGTCGACCCCGACCCGCTCCAGCCCCAGCAACTCGGCGATGAGCCGGCACAGGACGGCCTCCGTCGCGGTCCGCGGCTCCCGCCCACCGGCCTTCTCGGCGGCATGGGATGTGGGCAGGGCCGCGCGGTCGAGCTTCCCGTTCCTCGTCACGGGGAAGGCGTCGAGCGCGAGGACGGCCGTGGGGACCATGTAGTCGGGCAGCCGTGCGGCGACGTACGCGCGCACGTCGTCGCCGTCCGGGCCATCCGGGCCGCCCGGGCCCTCAGGCACGACGTATCCGGTCAGACGGAGTTCTCCCGTGTGGTCGGCCCGTGCGGTGACCACGGCCTGGGCCACGGCCGGATGCGCGGCGAGGGCCGCCTCCACCTCACCCAGCTCCACCCGGAACCCACGGATCTTCACCTGCGCGTCAGCCCGCCCGACAAAGACCAGCACACCCTCATCCGTCCAGCGCACGAGGTCACCGGTCCGGTACATCCGCTCCCCCGGCACGAACGGACACGCCACGAACCGCTCGGCCGACAGACCAGGCTGCCCCCAATACCCCAGCGCCAGGCCCTCTCCCCCCGCGTACAGCTCACCGGTCACACCCGGCGGCACCGGCTGAAGAAAGGCGTCCAGCACATACGTACGGCGGCCCGGCATGGGCCCTCCGATGGGCAGTACGGAGTCCAACGGCTCGTCGGGGCGCACCTGGTGCCAGGTCACGCACATGGTCACCTCGGTCGGCCCGTAGCAGTTGCGGACCGCCAGCTCCGGGCACGCCTCCCGCACCCGGGCCACCGACGCGGCCGGCACCACGTCACCGCCGCTCAGCACCTCGCGCAGACCCGCGAAGCACTCCGGCGCCTCCTCGGCCAGGGCCCGGAACAGGCCCGCGGTGACGAAGGCGGCCGTCACGCCGTCGGCGACGTACGCCTGCATGCGCTGGGCGTCGAGGACGCCGGGCTCGGCGATCAGCACGCGCCCGCCCACGGCCAGCGGCACCCACAGCTCGTACATGGAGGCGTCGAAGGCGTGCGGTGCGTACATGAGCACCGTGTCGTCGGGCCCCACGTGCCACTCGCGTTCGCCGACCAGCGCGGCGGCACTCCCGTGCGGCACCGCCACGCCCTTCGGCACGCCGGTGGACCCCGACGTGTACATCACGTATGCCACGTCGGCCGGACCGACGTGAACCGTGGCCGCGGACCCGCGAGCGGCCAACTCGCATACGACAGTGCGCTCGTCCACGACCACGACCCGTGCGCCGCCGACCTCGTCCGGCACCACGGCACGCGTCGCCTCGGAGCACACCACGACTGCCGGAGCGCAGTCCTCAAGGACCAGCGACACCCGCTCGGCCGGAGACCCGGCATCCACGGGCACGTAGGCCGCTCCCGCCCGCCACACCCCCAACAGCACGGTCACCAGACCCACGGACCGCTCCATCACCACGGCGACCCGATCACCACGCCGCACCCCCGCACGTCCAATCAAGTACGAGGCCATACGACCCGACGCCGCCCACAACTCCCCATACGACAACGCCCGTTCACCCTCCTGGAGAGCGACCGCGTCCGGCGCCACCCGCACCCGCTCCGCGATCAGCTCCGGCACGGAACCGTTCGGAACCCCGCTCGCCGCCGCGCTCGACCCGTCCAGCACGGCCGCCCGCTCGGCCGCGCCCAGCGCACCCACCCGGCCCAGCGGCGCGAGCGGGTTCCGCGGCAGTTCCTCCAGGACCGATACGACGCGGCGGGCGATCAGGCCGGCCTGCTCCCGGTCGATGAGGTCCGGTCGGTGGGTCACCACCACGCGGAGCCGGTCGGTGGGGACGATGCCGACGGCCAGCGGGTAGTGGGTGCCCGCGACGGTGTGGAGCCGGGTGATCGTCACCTCGTCGTCAGCGGCGGCCGACCGGTCGGATCCTGAGAGCGCGACGGATCCGCGCGGGTAGTTCTCGAACATCAGCATCGTGTCGAACGTCGCGCCGGGCCCGGCGAGTTGCTGGATGCCCGGCAGACCGAGGTGTTGGTGGGCGATCAGTGCCGCCTGCCGTTCCTGGAGGTCGGTGAGCATCCGCACCACGGGCTGCTCCGCGTCGAGCCGTACGCGCACGGGGAGCGTGTTGATGAACAGGCCCACCATCGACTCGACGTCCGGCAGCTCGGGCGGGCGGCCCGCGACCGTGCCGCCGAAGACGACGTCCGTACGGCCGGACAGCCGGGCAAGCACCAGCGCCCAGGCGCCCTGCACCACGGTGTTCACCGTCAGCCCCTGCGAACGCGCCCATTCGGTGAGCTCCGCGGTCCGCTCCAGGGACAACTCCTCCCAGACCACGTCCGAGGTCGTCGGCGAGCTGCCCGCGGCGGCGGGGGCGACCAGCGTCGGCTCGTCCGCGCCGGCCAGTTCCTGCCGCCATGCGGTGCGCGCGGCCTCCTTGTCCTGACGGCCGAGCCACGCCAGATAGTCCCGGTAGGAAGCCGCCCGCTTCAGGTTCGGGGCGTCACGGCCGTCCGCGTAGACGGCGGACACCTCGTTGAGGACGATCGGCATCGACCAGCCGTCCAGGAGGATGTGGTGGCAGGTGATGGCGAGCCGGTACCGGTTCTCGCCCAGGCGGACCAGCAGGAGGCGCAGAAGCGGTGGCTCCGTCAGGTCGAAGCGACGTGTGAGGTCGTGCCGGGCCAGTCGTCCGGCCTCGGCCAGGGCCTCGGTCTCCGGGAGGGTGGAGAGATCTGCCTCGTGCCACGGAAGTTCCACGTTCCGCGCGACGACCTGGACCGCCTCGCCGGACTCCTGCTCGTGGAAGCCGGCCCGTAATGCGGGGTGCCGGTCGAGCACCGCCTCCCACGAGGCGCGCAGACGTGCCGGGTCGAGCGGGCCGTCAAGGGCGAGCAGTCGCTGCGTCTGGTAGACGTCCGGGCCCTCGTCGTCGAAGGCGGCGTGGAAGAGCATGCCTTCGTGCAGTGGTGACAGTGGCCAGATGTCGGCCAGGTCGGGCACACGGGTTTCCAGTTCCGCCACGGTGTGCGGAGTGAGGCGGACGAGGGGGAAGTCGGAGGGGGTGTGGCCGCCCGCTGCGGGGCTGGTCGTGTGCGCGGCCAGCGAGTTCAGCACACGTATCCACAGCTCGCCCAGCTCCCGCGCCGCCGCCTCGTCCAGGAGGCCGTCGGGCCAGCTGAGGGTGATGGTCAACTCGGGTCCGTCGGGGCGGTCCTGGACCGTCGCGGCGGCTTCCAGGGTGTGCAGCGCGGGTGTCCGCGGGGCTATCGAGCCGCCGATCGCGGTCTGCCCGGTCAGCTGCCAGGCTTCTGCGGCTTGGGCCGACTTCCGGTCGCCCGTGGTGAAGCGGCCCAAGTAGTTGAAGCCGATCTGCGGCGACGGCGGCTCCGAAAGGACCGCGCCCGTCTGCGGGTTGAGGTGCCGCAGCAGGCCGTGGCCGAGGCCGTCGCCGAGGCCGTCGCCGCCGGGGGCCGAGCGCACCTGCTCCTTGACGGCCTTGAGGAGGGCTCCGGCTGCCGGACCGCCTCGCAGGACCTCTTCCAGGTCTACGGCGGTGACGTCCAGCCGTACCGGGCGGGTGCTGGTGAACCAGCCGACCGTGCGGGACAGATCGGTGCCGGTGACGGGTTCGCGGCCGTGTCCCTCGACGTCCACGAGGAAGCCGCCCCTCACGGTTTCCGGACGCCAGCTCGCCACCGCTCCGGCCAGCCCGGCCATCAGCACCTCATGCACGCCGCAGTGGAAGAGCGAGGGCGCCGTGTTCACCAGGTGGGCGGCTTCCCTCGCCGGGACGGTCCATGAGCGGTGCGTCATGGTCCCGGCCGTGTCCGCCGCGGGGTCCAACTTCCGTTTTCCCAGAGGGACATCGGGCACCTGCGACAGCTCCGCCCAGTGCTCCAGCTCGGAGACTCGGCTGTCCGTGGTGGCCTGGTCGGTGAGGAGGGTGGCCCACTGCTTGAACGACGTCGGCACCGGGGTGAGTTCGGGTGTCCGGTCGGCGGCCACGGCCTCGCAGGCGGACTGGAGATCCGGCAGCAGGATGCGCCAGGACACGCCGTCCACGACCAGGTGGTGGACGACCAGGACCAGTCGGCCCAAACGGGAAGAGCCCGCGTCCACCCACACCGCCTGCACCATCACCCCGGCGGACGGGTCCAGCCGCCGCACGGCTTCGCGTGCCGCCCGGCCCGCGACCTCGTCCAGGTCACCGCCACCGGCCGCCGCGTCCCGCCCGTCCACGCGGGTGACCAGCGCATCCGGCGCTGCGGAGCCCGGCTCGCCGACCACGAGGGTGAACTGCTCACCCACTCGCGCCCGCAGCACGGCATGCGTATCCAGGACCGCGCCGAGACCGGCCGCCAGTACTTCCGCACCCAGCCCGGGCGGCGCCGCGACCACCGCCCACTGCGCGAACTCCGGAGCAGCCGCATACTCCCCCAACGCCCGCATCACCGGCGTCCAAGGCACCACACCCACTCCCGCGTCGGCGGCAACCCGAACGTCCTGAGCCACACCGACGACCGTCGCGAGTCCGGCCGGCGTCTCGTGCTCGAAGACGTCCTGCACCTTCAACACCAGACCCGCACGCTGCACCCGCGCCACCAACTGCATCGACATGATCGAGTCGCCGCCCAGCTCGAAGAAGCTGTCGTCGACCCCGACCCGCTCCAACCCCAGCAACTCGGCGAACGTCCGGCACAAGAGCGCCTCCGCCTCCGTCCGCGGCTCCCGCCCCGACACCCGCCCCGCGAAATCCGGCGCGGGCAACGCCGCCCGGTCCACCTTCCCGTGCCGGGTCACCGGCAGGGCGTCGAGCGCGAGGACGGCTGCGGGGACCATGTAGTCGGGCAGCCGGGTGGCGACG
>JABFVM010000276.1 GCA_013362785.1 Streptomyces sp.
GGCCCTCGGCGGGGCGGGCCGGCGTGGCGGCGGCGGGGAGGGTGCCGAGGGCTGCGGCGAGGCCCGTGGTGGTGGCGAGGGAGAGGACGGTTCTTCGGCTCGGCTCGTCAGGGATCGGCTCGTCAGGGATCGGGGTCATGGCGGCTCCGGGATGGGGGGGGAGGTCAGGGAGAGGTCAGAGAGACTTCGGTACGTCGATCCGGTCGATGTCCGGCGCGTAGCCGGTCCCGCTGTCGAACGTGATCGTGTTCGCCCCGGCCTTCAGCCGCACCGGCACATGGACGCTGTTCACCGTCCCCCAGTCGCCCGTGGCCGCGAACCTGTGCGAGGTGGCGCCGTCTCCGTTGGCCGAGACCAGGACCGAGCGGGAGTCACCGCTGACGTAGGCGATCTTGAGTTGGTAGATGCCGGCCTTGGGCACCACGACGTCGTTGACGGTGACCTTGCCGCCGACGTACAGGTTGCCGACCTTGCGGCCACCGGAGCAGGCGGCGCAGTCGGCGACGGAGGCGTTGCCGCTCAGGGTGCCCGCCTCGGCCTCGTGGGCGGTCCAGGCGAGGTCCGTGCCGCGCGGGGTGACGGTGAACAGGCGGGAGCCGTGGGCCGGGAGCGCCTGGGTGATCTTGTCGGTGTGGGTGCCGAGGTTCTCCCTGTTCCATACGTCGCGCACCGAGGCCTTGCCCTTGAAGCCGAGGGTGGGCCAGTTCGCGGTCACGGCCGCCGGTGCGTCGGAGAGGTTGAACAGCGCCACGGTGTAGGTGCCGTCCGGGTTCTTCGCGGCCCACACCTGCTGCGGGTCGGAGGCGGTGACGGGCTCGGCGGGCGGGGTGCTGCTCTGGTTGATCGCGATGACCTCGCGGTGAGTGAGCAGGGACAGGCCGTAGGAGTCGAGCCTGGTGAGGTCGTCGCCGGTGAAGAGCGGGGACTTGGCGATCGCCCACAGGGTGGCGTAGCTCTGCCGCTCGGCCTTGGTGAGGCCGTCCATCTCGCCGTTGCCGACGTTGAGGGAGTCGAGGTCGTTCCAGCCGCCGGGTCCTGCGTGGCCGGTCCAGGCGGGGGCGTCGTCCCAGCGGTCGTCGACCGAGTTCTCCCAGCTGACCAGGGTGTTGCAGTAGCACTCGACGTCGGTGTCGATACGCCAGCCGTTGGAGTACTTCTTCCAGTCCTCGACGTGCCCGTAGTCCAGGGACCAGGACAGCTCAAGGTGGATCGGGCGGCCGGCGGTGGCGATGGCCTTCTGCCAGGCGGCGACGTCTGCGACGTTGTTGTAGTTGTCGCCGCTCTTCGAGGAACCAGGGCCGACGCCGTCGAGCTTGAGGAAGTCGTAGCCCCAGTCGGCGAACAGCTGCGCCTGAGAGTCGATGTACTTCTGCGCGCAGGGATCGGAGAAGTCGATTTTGTAGGCGCTGTCCCAGCCGTTGGTGGTGCGCTGGTCGTCGTGGACGATGTCGCCGGTGGTGCAGCCGTCGGCGTTCCGGATCGGCGTCTTCCCGCCGCCGTACGCGCCCTTCTCCAGGCCGACCGGGAGGTAGATGCCGGCCTTGAGACCCTTGGCGTGGATGCGGTCGGCGACGGCCTTCATGCCGCTCGGGAAACGCTCCGGGTCGGCCTTCTGCCGCCCGTACTCGTCGTACCGGGGCTTCCAGGACCAGTCCATCCACCAGCCGGCGTCGATGTTGACGTACTCGTAGCCGTACTTCTTCAGCTTCGCGGCCATGGCGTCGGTCTGCCGGGCGACGTTCGCCTCGGAGAGATAGCTGTAGTCGCCCTTCGGGTTGAGGCCCGGGTACTTCGACGACTGCATGGTCCAACTCGTCCAGCCCATATAGGGCTTGGCGGCCACGGCGGAGGCCGGGGGCTCGGTGGTCTCGGCGCGTACGGCAGGGACGGCGGGGACAACGGGGACGGCGGTGGTGACACCGGCTGCGAGGGCCAGGACCACCACGGCTCTCAGGGCGCGTGCGGGCATGACGGAGTACGAGGATGACCGCATGGGTCGTACCTCCAGGGGTCGTTCAGCGGCGCTACCGCTGGTCGTCGGCTCGGATGAAGGACTGGATCGCGGTGGCCGCGGCCCCGCGCGCCCACTCCTCGAAGGGCAGCGGGCGGGTCTGTACGTCGCACCGGGCGGCGGAGCCGAACGCGGCCGCGGCGAAGGCGTCGCGGATCTGCTCGGCGAACAGGTCGTGGGCGGCGAGGCCCTCGCCGGAGATGATCACCCGCTCGGGACCGAGCAGGTTGGCGACGGTGGCGATGCCCCGGCCGATCGCCTCACCGGCCCGGGCGTAGGCCTCCCGCGCCCCGGCGACACCGCGGTGGGCGAGGGCCACGGCCTCGGCGGTGTCGGCGACGTCGGCGCCCGTCGTCTCGCGGATCCGCCGGAGGATCGCGGCGTCCCCCGCGATCGCCTCCACACAGCCGCGGTTGCCGCAGTGGCAGGGCGGTCCTGCCGGGTCGACGGTGACATGGCCGATCTCTCCGGCGACCCCGTACGCCCCGGCGACCACCCGGCCGTGCACCACTAGCCCACAGCCGATGCCCGCGCCGACGGTCACCAAGGCGAAGTCGGACAGTCCCACGCCGGCGCCGAACCACTGCTCG
This sequence comes from Streptomyces sp., assembly GCA_013362785.1. Classification (GTDB taxonomy): domain Bacteria; phylum Actinomycetota; class Actinomycetes; order Streptomycetales; family Streptomycetaceae; genus Streptomyces. Next base: position 2,602 of record JABFVM010000276.1, read on the forward strand.
GCGACGGTGAGGGCGCGTACGTCGTTGTCGACGGTGACCGGCAACCCGGTGGTCGCGGCGGCGAGTTCGGCGAGGGGTACGTCCCGCCACTCCAGGAACGGCGAGTAGCGGACGACGCCCGCGCCCCGGTCGACGTCGCCGGAGACGGCGATGCCCAGGCCGAGCACGGGTACACCCAAGTCGCCCGCCTCCACGAGGAGTTCGCCCACCAGCTCGGCGGTCGAGGCGAGCACGCCCTTCGGTTCCCGGTCCCGGAGCGGGGCATGACGGGCGACACGGATGCGGCAGCACAGGTCGGTGAGCACGGCGATGATCTCGTCGCCGGTCACCTTGACGCCGATGAACAGCGCCCGTCCCCCGTCGACCCGTACCGGGTTGGCGGGGCGGCCGAGCGCGGGGCGGGCCGGCCCGTCCGCGTCCTCCACCAGATATCCGGCCTCGATGAGCGGCCGTACCGCCTTGGTGACGGCGGCCGGTGACACTCCCGTCCGCCGGGCCACCTCCAGTCGGGTGAGCGGCCCGTGGGACAGGACCGTGGTGAAGATCTGCGAGGCGGCCGGCGTGTTCGCCGGGAACGTCTCGGTGCGGCGGATCGAGGGCATGCCCGGAACCTAGAGCCCTTATTTTCCGCCGTCAATAAAAGAAGCAGGAATCGTCCGAGGACTCGGGCGAGGTCTCGGAATCCCCGCAGTTGCCTCGCGTGAAGGTGATCGTTCTCGTATCGGCAGCACATCGACAGCAACGAGAGGAAGCCGGATGGTCTCAGCAACGGTGGTCCGAGGTACGGCGGTGGCGGCGGCCCTGGCGTCGCTCCTGGCGGTTCCCGCACATGCCGCTCCCCGGGAACCGGGCACCCCCGCGGTCCGCGCCTCGGCGGGCGTCCCGCCCGAGCCGGACGTCAAGGGCCTGTGGAATGTGCTGCGCACGGTGAAGCGGCAGGGCGCGCCCGGCACGATGGCGCGGATCGACGACGGCGCCTCGGTCTACTGGGCGGCCACCGGGGTCGCGGACCGCGGGAGCGGACGGACCATCAGCAACGCCGACCGGTTCCGCATCGGCAGTGTCACCAAGATCTTCTCGGCCGTCGTCCTGCTGCAGCTGACCGACGAGCGGAAACTGAAGCTCGACGCGCCGGTCAACCACTATCTGCCCGGTCTGCTGCCCGACGACCGCATCACGGTGCGGCACGTGCTCAGCCACCGCAGCGGCCTGTACGACTACACCAACGACATGTTCGCGCGGACGGTTCCCGGCTTCGAGGCGGTCCGCAAGAAGGTCTTCACCTACCGGCAGCTGGTGGACCGGTCCCTGGACAAGCCGCGGACCACCGGGCCGGGCGGCGCGTACTCCTACTCCAACACCAACTTCGTGGTCGCCGGGATGCTCATCGAGAAGCTGACCGGACACTTGGTGCGGGCCGAGTACCAGAAGCGCATCATCGACCCGCTGCAACTGCGCGACACGTTCTATCTGCACCCCGGCACGAAGATCCCCGGTCGGCACGCGCGCGGGTATCTCACTCCGGACACCGCCGGAGCGAAGCTCGTCGACGCCACCGAGCAGACGGCGTCCTGGGCGCAGAGCGCGGGCGCGATCATCTCCAGCACACGGGACCTCAACACCTTCCTGTCGGCGCTGCTCGGCGGCCGGCTGACCTCGCGGGCGCAGCTGACACAGATGCAGCGGTGGGTACCGGCGGGCGCCTCGCAGGCGTACGGCCTTGGGCTGCGGCGGCGTGATCTGTCGTGCGGGATCTCGGTGTACGGCCACACGGGCGCCGTCCAGGGCTACTACACCTACGCGTTCGCGTCCAAGGACGGCAGGCGCACTCTCGCCGCGCTCGCCAACACCTCCAACAACGGCACGGTCCTGAACTCCATGCGGGGCGCGCTGGAGTCGGCGTTCTGCGGCAAGGAGGCGAAGCCCCGGAAGAGCAACGCGCGCATCGAACGGCACGAGGACGTCGCGCCGGGGATTCCCGTCGCCCCGGGCCCGAACCGGAGCTGAGGGCGGCGCCGGAGCTAAGAGCCCGCACCGGTGCTGAGGTCCGCCCGCCGGAGCTGAGAGCCGGCGCGGGCGCCGGGCGGGAACCCGGGAGATCCGGTGGACGTTCTCCGGACAGCTCCACCGGATCTCGATCGAACCACCCACCAGGACGGCCCGATGAGCGAGTTGGTCCCCGGGGGCAATCTGCCCCTCCCGGGCGGCAGCGTGACCGTCCGGGTGCCCGGCCCCTTCGACGTGTCCGCGCTCGTCACCGACGACAGCGGCAAGGTCCGGGGCGACGCCGACTTCGTCTTCTACAACCAGCCGTCCGCACCGGGCGCCCGGCTCCACGGCGACACCCTGACCGTCGACCCGCCGGGACTGCGGCACGGGGCCACCCGGGTCACAGTGGTCGTCAGCCCCGCCGACCCCGGCACACCCCTCAGCCGACTGCCGGCTCCCGTGCTCCACGTCACCGGCCCGGGCGGCCGTGCGCTCGCCCGGTTCGCCCCGCCGCGTCCACGGCAGGAGACGGTGCTGCTGCTCGCGGAGATCTACCGGCGGGGCGACGGCTGGAAGCTGCGGGCCCTTGGGCAGGGGTACGCGGACGGGCTGGCGGGGATCGCGCGTGACTTCGGGGTGGACGTCGTCGAGGACGCGACGCCGTCCCCGGTCCCATCGACGCCCCCACCGCCAACATCGGTCCGGCGCCCCTCGCCCGGCGCTCCGCCGATGCCCACCGCACGGCCCGCGATGCAGACCCTGTCCGCCGTCACCGCCCCGAGCGGCGGCACGGCGGGCGCCCGCTCCCCCGATGCCGACAGCTTCCTCGACCTGGTCAACTCCGCCCGCGCCAGGGCCGGTTCACCTCCCGTCGCCCATGACGCCCGCCTCGCCTCCGCCGCCCATGCCCACGCCTGCGCCATGGCCGCGGCCGGACGGCTCGGTGTCGAGGGCCGCGACGGCGTCTCCGTGTACCAGCGCATCACGGACACCGGGTACGCGTACGTCACCGTCGGCGAGCACCTGGTCTCCGGCCCGCGCACCCCCGCCGAGTTCGTCGCGTACTGCCTGCGCACCGACCAGCCCCGCCACACCCTGCACGACCCGGCCTTCACCCACGCCGCCGTGGGCCATGTCACGGGCGGCCGGTCGGGAGACACCTACTGGACCGCGTTGTGGGCCAGGCCGCTCACACCGGGCGACCTGGCCCGCACCGCCACCGACGTCGTCGACCTCACCAACCGGGAGCGGGCCCGCGCCGGGCTGCGCCCCCTGTCCGTCGACCCCGTGCTCACCACCGCCGCGCAGGCGCACAGCGCGGACATGGTGGCCCGGGCCTTCTACTCCCACACCTCGCCCGAGGGGAGCCAGCCCTGGGACCGGGCCGCCGCCGCGGGCTCCACCCGGCGTTCGATCGGCGAGAACATAGCCTGCGGCCAGCGCTCCCCCGCCGAAGTCGTGGAGGGCTGGATGAACAGCCCGGGCCATCGCGCCAACATCCTCAAGCCCGACTTCACACACATAGGCATCGGCTTCGCGGGCGGCGGCCCCGCCGGCACGTACTGGACCCAGCTGTTCGGCGCCTGACGGCCCGGGCCGGCGGGACGCGGCCAACACCGGCCTGGACGGCTCAAGAAGCGGGGATCTAGTCGGAACGGAACCTTCCGGGACAGGATGCCCATATGAAGGGTGACCTCTTTTCCAGCGAGCACATGGTCCAGCCCGCCACCGCGCCGGGCATGACGACAGAGAACGCCAAATGCATCAAGTACGCGGTGAACGGCGAGATGCATGCCCGCCAGGGCGCGATGGTCGCCTACCGCGGCAACCTCCAGTTCGAGCGCAAGGGCCAGGGCATGGGCGGCATGCTCAAGCGGGCGATGACCGGTGAGGGGCTGCCGCTGATGGCGGTGCGCGGGCAGGGCGAGGCCTGGTTCGCGCACGAGGCGCAGAACTGCTTTATCGTCGACATCGACCCGGGCGACGAGTTCACGGTGAACGGCCGCAACGTCCTGTGTTTCGACGCCTCGTTGTCGTACCGGATAGCGACGGTCAAGGGCGCGGGCATCACCGGTGGCGGTCTGTTCAACAGCGTCTTCACGGGGCACGGCAGGCTGGGCCTGATCTGCGAAGGCAACCCCCTGGTGATCCCGGTCTCGCCGCAGTTCCCGGTGTACGTCGACACGGACGCGGTGGTCGGCTGGACCGCTGGACTGCAGACCTCGCTGCACCGCTCGCAGTCCCTCGGCTCGATGCTGCGCGGCGGTTCCGGGGAGGCCGTGCAGCTGATGCTGCAGGGCCAGGGCTATGTCGTCGTACGGCCGAGCGAGGCGACGCCGCAGAAGCCCCAGCAGCACTGATGCCGTCCCCATGAGGTGATCTGCGCCTCACGAGCAACCCTGTCCGCCGTGCCGACGTCTTGATCGACAACAGGTGAAGCCCTGGCCGCCCTTTCCGGCCAGGGCCGGTTTTCAACGCTCTATACACGCCATGTATACCCATCACGTATACGCATCATCTATACACTCAGGGTAGAGACGGCGTGTATATCGATCGAGAGGCATCGATGTACGGCAAGGCTTTCGCCCCGGAGTACCAGGGCTCCCTGACCAAGCTGTCCGTGAACTCCTCGCTGACGGACGTACTGGCCGCCGGCACCGAGCAGTTGAGAGCGGCAGAGCGGGACGGGCAGCACGGCGAGGCGGCGCGCTCCGGGCTCGCGGTCGCCGAGGCGCACCGCCGGCTGGGTCAGGTCGGGGACGCCGACCGGGCGTGGAAGGCGAGCTACCGCGCCGCCCGCGCGGCCGGTGACACCGCGGCGATGGCCTGGGCCGTGTGGAGCGGCGGCACGCTGGCCCGGCAGCGGGGCGCGTTCCCGCTGGCCCGGCGGCTGCTCCAGCTCGCGGCGGATCTCGGTGAGCGCGGCGGCGACATCGTCGTACGCGGCTACTCGCTGGCGGGTCTCGCGGAGACCGGCCGGATCCAGGGCGACTACGAGGCCGTGCACCGGCTGCATGAGCAGTTGCTGGCCGAGGCGCGGCGGCGCGGTGAGGCGCGGCACACGGTGTGGGCGCTGGAGGGCATCGCGCAGATCCATCGCAACACCGGGTCCTACGACAGGGCGTACGACCTGTTCGAGGAGGCGGCCGGGATAGCCGAGCGTGCCGAGGACCGGCGCGGTCATGCCTGGGCGCTGCGCGGGCTCGCCGACATCGTCTCCGTGCGCGACGGCGACGTGGAGCGGGCGCTGGCCCTGCTGTCCGAGGCGGAGACCACGTGCCGTGCGATGAAGCTGACCAGCGCGCTGGCCTACAACCACAAGATGCGCGGCAACGTCCTCTACCGCGCCGGACGTTACGCCGCGGCCCGTGCCCTGTACGAGCAGGCGCTGGCGGAGTTCCGCGCGATGAGCGAGCCGCGCGGGGAGGCCCTGTCCCGGCTGGGCCTGGTCAAGTCGCGGGCCCGGCTGGGACGCGACCGCGCCGAGACGGCCGCCGAACTGGCCGAGCTGGCAGGAGCGCTGGAGCGGATCGGCCTGCGGCACGCGCGGGAGATGGTGGCGCGGGCGCAGGAGGAGTTCTGCGGCACGGAGGGCGTGGCGGCGAAGTCGGGCGTCTCGGAGACGGCCGCTGCGGATGCCGGAGCGGGTGCCCGGGCGGTGGTCGTACGGTGACGGCGTTCCCCTCAGCGGTCCGGGCGCCGCACGACACCTCCGAGGCGGCCTCGCCGCCCCACCCCGGGTCCGACGCCCGCCAGGCCGCCTCGCCGACGGATTCCGCCTCCGACGCCTGCGAAACCGCCCCGCCACCCCACTCCGCGTCCGGCCGTCCCGAGACCGCCTCCCCGCCCCACTCCGCGCCCGGCCGCCCCGAGGCCACCTCCCCGCCCCACTCCTCTCAAGCCACCTCCCCGACCCGCTCCGCGTCGGACCCCCGCCAGGACGCGTCGTGGCCGCAGGCTCCGGCCGCCCCCCGCCGAGCCACCGCGTCCGCGCACGCGTCCCCCGACGTCCGCCAAGTCCTGGACCGCTGCCGCGCATTGGTGCGGCCCGCGCTGCGGGAGGCCGTGGGGCGGACCCACTCGTGGGTCGGTGAGATGGCGGCGTACTCCTTCGGCTGGTGTGAGGTGGGTGGTGCGCCGGCCGCTGGTTCCGGTGGAAAGGGTGTGCGGCAGGCGCTGGCCGTGCTGGGTGCCGAGGCGGTCGGTGCGTCCGGTGGTGTGGCGGTTCCCGGGGCGGTCGCGGTGGAGCTGGTGCATGCCTTCTCGCTGCTGCACGACGACATCATGGACGGCGACACGGACCGGCGCCGCCGCCCCACCGTGTGGAAGGCGTACGGCACGGGGCCCGCCGTCCTGGCGGGGGACGCGCTGTTCGCGCTGGCCGTCGAGACGCTCGCCGCGGCGCCGGCGGGGCCCCGGGCGGTGCGGCTGCTGTCCGTGGCGTTGCAGGACCTGGTGACCGGGCAGGCGGACGACCTGCTGTTCGCCACCCGCCCGTGGACGGGTCCGGAGCGGGTGCGGCCGGACGAGTACCGGGCGATGGCCGAGCACAAGACGGGCGCCCTGCTGGGCTGCTCGGCCGCGCTGGGCGCGCTGCTCGGCGGTGCGCCGCCCGCGACCGTCTCCGCTCTCGACCGTGCGGGACGGCATCTGGGCGTCGCCTTCCAGGTGGTCGACGATCTGCTGGGCATCTGGGGCGACCCGGCCGTGACCGGCAAGCCGGTGTACGGCGATCTGCGGGAGCGGAAGAAGACGTTCCCCGTGCTGGCCGCACTGGACTCCCCCACGCCCGGACGTCTCCGCGCGCTGCTGGAGTCGGACGCCGAACCCGGTGAGGTGGCCGCGCTGATCGAGGAGTCGGGTGGCCGGTCGGCCGCGTTGACGGAGGCCCGGCGCCAGGTGACCGCCGCGGAGTCGGCTCTCGCCGCTGTGCCGCTGGAGGCGGAGACCGCCGAAGCGCTGAGGTCGCTGATCGACTTCTTGGTGCGGCGCGATCGGTGAGACTCTGAAGGCTCGGTTCACAGCCGTACGGTGGTGATCGCCGCGTCGTCGTGCCTCCGGTGGCGGAACCCGGTTGACCGGCGGGCCCGCCCGCGTCAGGGTGCGAAGCGGCGCGGATCACCGCCCCGCGCCGGGAAGGTGACTGCCTTGATCGGGATCCCGGACGTCGAAGCCGCGGCCGACGTCATCGCCGGACATGTCGTGCACACCCCGACGGTACCCAGCCCCGGCCTGTCGGCCCTGCTCGGTGTGCCCGTCACGGCGAAGCTCGAACTCCTCCAGCGCACCGGCTCGTTCAAGGCCCGTGGCGCGACGGCGAAGCTGCTCTCGCTGAGCGACGCCCAGCGTGCCGCCGGGGTCGTGGCGGTCAGCGGCGGCAACCACGGCATCGCCCTGGCGATGACGGCCGCCGTCCTCGATGTGAAGGCCACCGTGGTGATGCCACGGTCGGCGCCCGCACGGGCCGTCGAGATCGCCCGGGACGCCGGGGCCTCGGTGCGGCTGACGGACGACATGGACGGCGCGTTCTCGCTCGTCACACGGCTGCGGGACGAGGGGCTGACGCTGGTCCACCCCTTCGACGACCCGCTGGTGATCGCCGGGCAGGGCACCGTCGGTCTGGAGCTCGCCGAGGACGCCGGTGACCTCACGGACGTCCTCGTCAGCGTCGGGGGCGGCGGGCTGATCGCCGGTGTCGCGGTGGCGCTGCGGGCCCGCCGTCCGGACGTACGGATCTGGGGAGTGGAGACCGAGGGCGCCGAGGCGATGTCCCGGGCGCTGGCGGCGGGCGGTCCGGTGCCGGTGGCACTGTCGTCGATCGTGTCGACGCTCAGCGCGCCGAGCGTGTCGCAGCTGACGTATGACCATGTGTCCGCCCTGGTCGACGAGGTGCTCGTGGTGCCGGACCGGGAGGCGGTGCGGGGGGTGCTCGATCTCGCCGAGCACGCCAAGCTGTGGACCGAGCCGGCCGCCGGCTGTCTGCTGCCCGCCGCCCGGCGGGTGCTGGCGCGGGTCGGGGACGGCGCCCGGGTCGGGCTGGTCGTGTGCGGGGGCAACGCGACGACCTCGGACGTGTCGCGCTGGGCCACGGATTTCGGCCTTCGCTGAATCGACCCTGCTCAATTCCCGTGCCTATTCACGAGCTTACTCAGGCGTCAGATAGCAAATGAAAAGAAACGCACCTTGGTTGAGGTTTTCGTTGAACGCTTCCCGTGACGCCTCGCGTACTTCCTGTGGGAAATGAGAACACGGGGTTCAGCGAGGGATGACCATGGTCAAGGCAGGTGCCTCCACAGCCGAGTTGGTCGCCGGAAGGTATCGGCTCGTCGATGTCGTGCATCGCGAGACGAACCGCGTCAGTTACTCCGGCGAGGACATCGAAACCGCACGCACGTGCCTCCTCACCCAGGTCGGTCTGCCCGAGGATCCCGGCCCGGACGAACGGCGCCGGGCGGCCTCCCGGATCCTGCGGACGTCCGAACGGATCGGGCTGCTGCGGCCGGGCCGGGTCGCCACCGCCCTGGACGTCGTCGAGGAGGCCGGGAGCCTGTGGATCGTCACCGAGTGGGTCGACGGCACACCGCTCGGCGAACTCCTCACCCAGCAGGGCACGTTCAACTATGTGCGGGCCGCCCGTATCGGCCTCGAACTACTCGACGTGCTGGAGGCCGCGCATGTCGCGGGCATCACGCACGGCGAACTGAGCCCCGGCCAGGTGTTCGTGCGCGACGACGGCTCCGTCGTCGTCACCGGCTTCGGGCTGGCCGGCGCGACCCTCGCGCCCAGGGTCGCCGCACCGTCGTACGCGTCCCCGGAGCAGGCCCGCGACGAGCGCATCGGCCCGGCGTCCGATCTGTGGGCGCTCGGCGCGATCCTCTACACGATGGTCGAGGGGCGCCCGCCGTACCGTGAACGGGACCGGCCCGAGGCCACGTTGAAGGGCGTGGACCGGCTTCCGCTGCGCGCCCCGGTGCGGGCCGGGCCGCTCACCCAGGCCGTGCAGGGGCTGTTGCGCAAGGACTCCCGGGAGCGGCTGAGCAGACCGGTGATCCGCGACGCCTTCATGCGGGTCCTCAGCGAGGACCCCGAGGGGAGCCTTCAGGAGATGCCGCGGCCCCGCCTGCGCGGCCGGTGCCAGGTCGGACCGGCGTGGAGCAGACGCGCCATGGTCGCCGGTACGGCGCTGGCGGTGGTGACCGTCGCGGCCGCCGTCCTCGTGGCGACCAACGACTGGCAGGACGACCCGGGCCCGTCGGCGGCGGGTACGGCACCCAGTCCGTCGGCCTCCGCCGGCGCGCCGACCGGCTCGTCCCCCACTCCCACGGGCAGCCCCTCCCCCACGCGGGAGCCGGGGACCCCCAGCGCTTCCCCCACCGCTTCCCCCACGGGCAACGCCCTGCCGCCCGGCTACCGCACGTACAAGTCGCCGGACGGCTTCTCCGTCGCCCTGCCCGAGGGCTGGCAGCCGCTGGGCACCAAACGCGCCTCGGACCTGGCGTACCGCGTGTTCTTCAGCGCCGACGGCGATCCGCGCAAGCTGGCGATCACCTACAGCGAGCGGGTGGGCCCGGACCCGGTCGCCGTGTGGCGTGACGATGTGCAGCCGGGCCTTGAGGAGTGGAGCGGGTTCCAGCGGATCGGCGACATCGAGGCGACCACGTATCAGGGATACAAGGCCGCCGACATGGAGTGGCTCTCGGACAAGGACGGCACCCGGGTGCGTACGTTCGGCCGCGGCTTCGTCGTCGCCGAACACCGCGGCTACTCGCTGCGCTGGACGACCCCGGAGAGCGACTGGGACGACCCCGGGAACCAGGAGGCCCTGAAGGTGTTCCTGCGGACCTTCCGGGTTCCCGGGGACTGATCACCTCGGCCCGCGGGGTGCGCGCATCGCCCGCAGGGGCAGGGAGTGCAGCGGGTCCGTGCGCCAACTCGCCTTGAACGTACGGCCCTTGAGCGAGCAGGTCACATCCAGGTGGTGCGGGGTCTCCAGGAACGCGATGTCCACGGCGAGGGTGTCCGTGTCGGTCCATCCGCCGCTCACCGCGGTGGGCACCGGCTCCTCGGTGACGGTCCACCCGGCTTCGCCGAACCGCACCGGCAGCGGGTGACCGTCCTCGGTGAGCGTCAGTGTCCAACCGTCCGCGCCCGGTGCGAGGTCGATCGCGGTCAGCTCGGGCAGGTGCCCGCAGACACCGCCGTCCGGGGTGAACGCGGCGGCGGACCAGTCCTCCGCCCGCTCGGGCGGTGCGGGCTTGCCGACCGCGGGCTGCAGTGCGAGGCCGGCCAGCCGCTCGGCGAGGGCCGCTTCCGCCTCCTCGCCGCCGGTCAGGGGCTCGGCCCCGAACGCGGGCAGGAGATGCTCCCAGACCATGTTCAGCAGGGTCTGCATGTCCCAGGTGTCCGCGGTCGTCGCGATCACGACGTCCTGCTCGGGCAGCACGATGCAGAACTGGCCGAAGGCGCCGTCGCCGCGATAGCCGTGCCGGGACATCCAGAACTTGAAGCCGTACCCGCGCTGCCAGTCCTCCCCGGGCATGGCGCCGACGTTCGTGATCTGCGGCCGGGTGGCCTCGGCCACCCACCACTCGGGCAGCAGCCGCTCGCCCTCCCACACCCCGCCGTTCAGATACAGCTGGCCGAGCCGGGCGATCGCGTCGGTAGTGGCGTGCAGTCCGCTGAAGCCGAGCTCCCGGCCGGAGCGGTCGGTCAGCCAGGCGACGTCACCGATGCCGAGCGGATCCAGCAGGCGCGGCCGCAGATAGTCGGTCAGCGACTGGCCGCTGACCCGCTGGATGATGGCGGAGAGGGCGAAGGTGGCGGACTGGTTGTACGCGAAGACCGTGCCCGGGTCGTGGGGCGGGGGTATCAGGAGGAAGCCGCGCACGAGGTCCTCACGGTCGCGGTCCCGTGCCTCGAAGAGGGTGTCGGTCTCATGTCCGCTGGCCATGGACGCCACGTGCCGCACGAGCATGGCGCGGCTGCGCGGATCGGTGATGTCGGCCTCGAACTCGGGGAAGTACGAGATCACCGGGTCGTCCAGCCGGATCAGCCCCTCGCCGACGGCGATACCGACGGCCGTCGAGGTGAAGCTCTTGCTGATCGAGTAGAGCAGATGCGGACGGTCCTCGGCGTACGGCGCCCACCATCCGGAGGCGACGAGGTGGCCGTGCCGCAGGATCATCAGGCTGTGCGGCTCGATGTCGGGGGTGGTTTCGAGGTCGTCGAGGAAGGCGAGGACACCGGCGGCGTCGACGCCCTGGGCGGCGGGAGTACTCGAAGGCAAGGGGCGAACACTCATGCGGGCATCCTCTCCCGGGACCCGGCGCCGATCGAGGGAATAAACGCTGCGGGGCCGTACATATAGGCTGCGTCTCTGCGCTTCCGCAGTCCGACCAGCCCTTTCCAGGAGAGTCATCCGTGACCCTTGCGTTCGTTCCGCCCGAGACGTCCCCCGCGCCCCAGGCCCCGCTGTCCGACCTCGTCGCCCGGGACGCGCGTGAGTTCGGGGTCTACGCGCGGACCGGAGGGTGGGCCTTCGGGCTGATGGTGGCGCGCAGCGTGCGGCCCGGCGGGCAGGGCGCGGGCGAGACGCCGAAGGTGTCCGCGAAGGAGTTCGCCGAGCTCGCCGGATGCTCCGCCGACCGCGTCATGCGCTACTACAAAGCCTGGGACCGGGCCGCCGACGACGGTCTCGTCCCGCACTTCGAGGCGCTCGCGCCGGGCCAGGAGGTGGAGCTGCCGGACGCCGACGTATGGCTCAGCTACTACGTCTCCCGCAACAGCGCCACCTCCGAGCGCGGCACCGCCATCACCGAGGCCGCCGAGGCGGAGGGGATCCGCCCGACCAAGGCGCTGGAGGTCGCCGAGAACCCCACCGCGCTGCGCGCCGCGATCCTCGCCGACCCCTCGACGGCCCGCGCGGCCCGTCAGGCGCTCCTGGACCGGGTGCGCGAAGACCCGGACCTGCAGGCCGAGTTGGCGCGTGACGTGGTCCGCACCGAGGAGCTGAAGAAGGCCGTCGCCGGGGAGAGCCGGGCGGCCGACCGGATCGGCTACGTCCGCCAGATCGCCGAGTCCGGGCAGATCAAGACGCCGGCCGGGCAGACCGTCGACGCACCCGTCGACCTCCGTGAGGAGGCCGAGCGGCATCTGTCGCTCATCGAGGAGCTGGAGGAGGACGAGGACACCGGCGAGTGGGCGACGGAGGCCTACGACGCCATGAAGTCCCTCGTGGTGGAGGCGGTGGAGGCCGACCCCGAGCTGCGGGTGCAGGAGCGGCGGACGAAGTTCTACAGCAGTCTGCAGAAGGCGACGAAGGTCTTCGAGGAACTGACCTTCGACGATGTGCAGGAGTTCGTCGAGGACGACATGGTCCAGCAGCTGGAGGAGCTCCAGCAGGCCATCGCCACCTGCATCTCGGCGCTGCGCGGGACGCAGGGAGGTCCGGCGCGCACGCAGTAGCGGCGTTCAGGAGGCATCGCCTGCACAGGGCCGGGGCAGAGGGCCGGGGCGCCGCCGTTCACTCCGTGTGGCGGCGGCGCGCCCACATCGGGACCACGAACCAGCACATCAGGTACCAGACGACCACGCCTCCGACCAGCCAGGGCACATAGCCGTCATGGGTGGCGACCCGCAGGATCAGCAGGAGCGCGCCCGCCATCACGGCGAGCAGCAGGAGCAGACCGACCATCGTCAGCCGGGAGGCCCATTCCACGGCCTGCGGCTTGATACGGCGCCCGGACACCAGACGGTGCAGGGACACGGGGCCGATCAGGGCGCCGGTGGCTGCGGCACCGAGGACGACGGTGACGATGTAGATGCACTGGTCCGTGTCGGCGAGGGTGTCGTACTTCGTGGTGAACACGACGGTGAGCAGGAAGCCGAACAGGATCTGCACGCCCATCTGGGCCACGCGGACCTCTTGGAGGATCTCGCCCCACATACGGTCGGCGCGCTCCTCCTCGCTCTCGTCGCGGCCCGTCCGCCGTGCCTCCTCAGTCATGCGGCTACGGGTAACCCCGGCGCGTCGCGCTCAAACGGCGGGGCTCCGGGACCAGCCGGGTGGCCGTCCCGGAGCCGTCCGCGGCTACCAGCGGTTTTCCACCTGGTCCTTGATCCGCCGGTCGTAGAGGTCCCCGATCGCGGCGAGCGTCTCGTCCGACAGGTCCGGCAGTGCGGCGGCGGCCGCGTTCGCGCGGGCCTGCTCCGGCGAGCGGGCGCCCGGGATCACCGTGGTCACGCCGGGCTGCTGGATGATCCAGCGCAGCGCCAGCTGGGCCGGGGTGAAGCCCTCGGGGGCGAGGGCGGCGAACTCGACGGCGGCCTCCACACCCGACTCGTAGTCGACGCCGGAGAAGGTCTCGCCCTGGTCGAAGGACTCGCCGTGCCGGTTGTAGGTGCGGTGGTCGTTCGCCGGGAAGACGGTGTCCTTGGTGTACTTGCCGGACAGCAGGCCGGAGGCCAGCGGGACACGGGCGATGATGCCGACGCCCGCCTCCCGCGCGGCGGGCAGCACTTCGCGCAGCGGCTTCATGCGGAACGGGTTGAGGATGATCTGCACACTGGCGACACCGGGCCGGGCGATGGCGGTCAGCGCCTCCTCGCAGGTCTCCACGCTGACGCCGTAGTGGGCGATGCGCTCCTCCTCGACCAGGGTGTCCAGGGCATCGAACACCTCGTCCGTCGAGTAGACCGGCGTCGGCGGGCAGTGCAGCTGGACCAGGTCGAGGCGGTCCACACCGAGATTGCGCCGTGAACGGTCGTTCCAGGCGCGGAAGTTGTCGAGGACGTAGTTCTCGGGGATCTGGTCGACGCGGCGGCCCATCTTGGTCGCCACGAAGATGTCCGGCTCGGGCCTGCCGCGCAGGAAGGTGGCGATGGTCTGTTCGCTGCGCCCGTCGCCGTACACGTCGGCGGTGTCGAAGAAGGTCACCCCCGACTCGACCGCCGCCTCCAGCACCGAAAGGGCTTCCTTCTCGTCGACGTCTCCCCAGTCGGCGCCCAGCTGCCACGTACCGAGACCGACGACGGATGCCCGCTGACCCGACCTACCGATTACACGCTCGTCCATGGCGTCAGTGTGTCATTCGCCGGGGCGGATGCGCGGAGCGGGCCCCTCCGCTCCGCTTCCTGTGAATCCGTCACCCACAAGAGTGAATCGGCTCGGCGGGCAAGCGCTTGCCATCCGGGCCGATCCTAGCTTGGGCCTGTGATCGAGGACTTCAGCCGCAGGGGGTTCCTGCGCACCGCCGCCGCGCTCGCCGCCGTCCCGACCCTCCTCCCGGCCGATCCGGCCGTCGCCGCCCAGGAGTTACCGGACTTCCCCGCGGAGGTGGCGCTGTACCGCTCGGCGTACCGCAACTGGGTCGGCGAGATCACCGCCGACGGGCTGTGGGCCTGCGCTCCGGCCGACCCGGACCAGGTGGTCGCCGCCGTCAACTGGGCCTGGCGGCACGGCTGGCGGGTCCGCGCCCGGGGCTCCTCGCACGGCTGGTCACCGCTGACCATCACGCAGGGCACGCCGTCGGACGCGCCGGTCCTCCTCGTGGACACCGCCTCCCATCTGACCGGCCTGTCCCTGGAGTCGGCGGACTCCGTGCGCGCCGGCACCGGCGTCACCCTGGAGGCCCTGCTCACCCACCTTCAGGAGCACGGCCTCGGCGTCACCACCGCGCCCGCGCCCGGCAACCTCACCCTGGGCGGCGCCCTGGCCATCGACGCGCACGGCACCGCCGTACCGGCGCGGGGCGAACAGCGGCTGCCCGGGCACACGTACGGCTCGCTGAGCAATCTGGTGCTGTCGCTGACGGCCGTCGTCTGGGACGAGGCCAGTGGCGCCTATGTACTGCGGACGTACGACCGTTCCGACGCGGACTGCGCGGCGCTGCTCACCCATCTCGGCCGCTCTCTGGTCACCGAGGTCGTGCTGCGCGTGGGCGCGAACACCAACCTGCGCTGCGTCAGCCGTACGGACATCCCGGCCGCTGAACTCTTCGCCGAGCCCGGCACCGGGGGTCGTACCCTGGCGAGCCACCTGGACCGGGCCGGGCGGGTCGAGGCGATCTGGTTCGCGTTCACCGAGTTCCCGTGGCTGAAGGTGTGGAGTGTCTCCCCCACTCGGCCGCTGACGTCGCGGCACGTCACGACGCCGTACAACTACCCGTTCTCCGACAGCGTCCCGCGCCCGGTGGCGGACCTGGTCGGGGAGATGGTGTCGGACGGGGCCTGGTATCTCGCGCCGGTGCTCGGCAACGCGCAGTACGACGTGGCGGCGCTCGGACTGGTGGCGACGTTGTCCGCGGACATCTGGGGACCGTCGAGGAACACGCTGCTGTACCTGCGGCCGACGACGCTGCGGATCGCCACGAACGGGTACGCGGTGCTGACCGGCCGGGACCAGGTGCAGCGTGTCGTGGCCGAGTTCACCGCGTTCTACCGGGAGCGGCTCGCGGCGCACGCGGAACGGCGGCGGTTCCCGGTCAACGGGTCGCTGGAGATCCGCGTGACGGGACTCGACGACCCGGGGGACGCCGGAGCGGCCGGGGCGCGCGCCCCGCTGCTGTCGGCGCTGAGGCCGCACGAGAAGCGTCCCGAGTGGGACACCGCCGTGTGGCTGAACATCCTGACCCTGCCCGGGACGCCCCACGCGGAGGAGTTCTGCAGCCAGATCGAGCGGTTCCTGCTACGTACCTTCGACGGCGAGTACGCCATGTCCAGGGTGGAGTGGTCGAAGGGCTGGGCCTACACGAGGGACGCCGCCTGGAGCGACGACGAGGTGCTGGGCCATGTGGTGCCCGGCAGTCTCGGGGCCGCCGAGTGGGAGCGGGCTGCCGGGGTGCTGGAGCGACTCGACCCCCACCGGGTGTTCGGCAACGCCTTCCTCGACCGGTTGTTCGGATGACTTCCGGGCCTACCTCCGGGACGCCCTCGCGTGCACGGTGCGGGCGACCTTCGGTCCCAACCAGCGCTTGAGGCGGCGCAACGCCTCCAGTTGTCCCGCCGCCCGGTCGATCCGGTAGTACAGCTGGGGCGGCACGTGGGGCAGCAGGGGTGAGTGACGCTGGCCCAGCAGGGCGAACATCTGCCGCGGGGGCAGGCCGATGTAGCGGGGCAGGTCCTCGTACCACTGGGCGCTGTAGCGGGCCGCGCTCTGGACGGGCAGGAGGGCCTGTTTGCGGTCCTGTTCGTAGCGGGCGAGGGCCTGCGGGAGCGAGGTGTGTTCGTGCAGGGCGTCGGCGAGGGCGATGGCGTCCTCCAGGGCCAGGGTGGTGCCGGCGCCGATGGAGTAGTGGGTGGTGTGGGCGGCGTCGCCGAGCAGCACGAGGTTGCCGCGGTGCCAGGTGCGGTTGGTGAGGGTGCGGAAGGTCAGCCACTGCGCGGTGCCGTCGGGGCCGGAGCGGCCGATGAGGGGGTGGCCGTCGAGGACGGCGGCGAAGAGCTTCTCCAGCAGGGCCAGTCCGTCGGCCTCGTTCGCGGTGTCCAGGCCCAGGCCGGTCCAGGTCTCGGGGGCGCACTCGACGACACAGGTGCCGGCCTCGGGGCCGAAGCCGTAGCCGTAGCACCAGATCCAGCCGTGCGCGGTCTCGACGAAGGCGAAGGTGAAGGCGTCGAAGGCCTTGCCGGTGCCGAGCCAGGCGTAGCGGTTGCGGCCCGTCGTGAGCCGCGTGCCGAAGTGGTCGGCGTGGCGGGTGCGCAGGGCGCTGTGGACTCCGTCGCCGGCCACGACCAGGTCGGCGGCGGGCAGGGCGTCCGGGGTGATCCGGTGCTCGAACTCCAGCCGTACGCCGAGTGCGCGGGCGCGTGCGGTGAGGATCTCCAGCAGCCGGTGGCGGCCGATTCCGCGCCCCTCGTCGCCAGGCCGACGGGTCGTCAGGTCCCGTACGTGGGCCACGCCTTCCCGCCAGCGGACCGAGCAATCGTCGATGGCGCGGGCGGTCTCGGGGTCGTGTTCGTGCAGCGTGTCCAGCAGGGTGCGCCAGTAGGTGACACCCCAGCCGTAGGTGGCCCCCTCCGGGTCGCGTTCGTGGACGGTGACGTCGTGGGACGGGTCCCGCAGCTTCAGCAGGATCGAGAGATACAGGCCGGCGGGTCCGCCGCCGACGCACGCGACCTTCACACACACCTCTGAAAACTACTCAAAACGGTCATTTCGGCACCGCAGAGTAGCAGGGCGGGCGCGCCGGACCACGGCGTTTCGGATCGCGCCAGTTTCCGCGGGTGAGACAGACCACGAAAGGCCCTCCCGCCCGCCAAGGACCACCGGAAACACGATCCCCGAGAGAAGGAATTGCCCATTCCGGTGATGCGCGGGCGCCGACCACAGCAAGATCACCCTTGTTCAACCCTGCACGACATGTGCGCACTTGTCCGGATCGTAGCCAACCGCTACCGACCGATTTCTCCCGCTCTCCTCGGTCCGGATAGGCATACGGAGTCCTCAACCGAACGCACCACCGAACCAACCCAGGAGATCCGTATGCCGGA
Source organism: Streptomyces sp. (assembly GCA_013362785.1). Lineage (GTDB taxonomy): Bacteria > Actinomycetota > Actinomycetes > Streptomycetales > Streptomycetaceae > Streptomyces. The sequence continues at coordinate 20,077 of JABFVM010000276.1, forward strand.
ACTCAGCCGTCGCCGCGCGCTCACCGCCGCGGCCGCCCTCGCCACCGCGGCCGGTGTCCCGGCGGTCACCGCCCTCACCGCGTCCGCCGCCGAGCACGACCACCACGCCCCGACGTCCTTCGACGAGGTCTACAAGGGCCGCCGAATAGCGGGCCGGCCGGTCTCGGGCGGCGGTCACGAGCACCACGGCGGCGGATACGCCGTGTTCGTCGACGGGGTCGAGCTGCATGTGATGCGCAACGCCGACGGCAGCTGGATCAGCGTCGTCAGCCACTACGACCCGGTGCCCACCCCGCGCGCCGCCGCCCGCGCCGCCGTGGACGAGCTGCAGGGCGCCGCACTTCTGCCCTTCCCCGCCAACTGACCTGCCGTACCCGCACTTTGGAGCACCAGCGACCATGACCGTCCGCAAGAACCAGGCCGCCCTGACCACCGACGAGAAGCGCCGATTCGTCGCCGCCGTCGTGCAGTTGAAGCGCAACGGCCGCTACGACGAGTTCGTCACCACGCACAACGCCTTCATCGTCGGCGACACCGACAACGGGGAACGCACCGGCCACCGTTCACCGTCCTTCCTGCCCTGGCACCGCAGATTCCTGCTCGAATTCGAGCGCGCGCTGCAGGAGGTGGACGCCTCGGTCGCGCTGCCGTACTGGGACTGGACGACCGACCGCTCGACACGGTCCTCGCTGTGGGCGCCCGACTTCCTCGGCGGCACCGGGCGCAGCCGCGACGGACAGGTCATGGACGGCCCGTTCGCGTCGGCGTCCGGCAACTGGTCGATCAATGTGCGCGTAGACGGCCGTACGTTCCTGCGCCGCTCCCTCGGCACCGCCGTACGGGAGCTGCCGACGCGGGCCGAGGTGGAGTCCGTGCTCGCCATGCCGACGTACGACATGGCGCCCTGGAACAGCGGGTCGGACGGCTTCCGCAACCATCTCGAAGGGTGGCGCGGCGTCAATCTGCACAACCGGGTGCATGTGTGGGTCGGCGGGCACATGGCGACCGGTATGTCGCCCAACGACCCGGTGTTCTGGATGCACCACGCCTATGTCGACAAGCTGTGGGCGGACTGGCAGCGTCGGCACCCCGGGTCCGGATATGTGCCGACGGCCGGGACGCCGAACGTGGTGGACCTCAACGACACGATGAAGCCGTGGAACGACGTGCGTCCCGCCGACCTGCTGGACCACACCGCGTACTACACGTTCGACGCGGCCTGAGTCCGGTCGGGCGCCTCGGTCAGGCGTCGGCGGTGCGGCACTCCGGGTGGCCCCAGCCCTGGGCGTTCTTGGCGATGGGCTCGCCCGCCGCGTAGCCGCGGCCGCAGACGCAGCGGCCGGGGAACTTGGCCTTGATGGTGCGCGCGGAGCCGCCGTTCTTGCGGGCGGTCGCCGGCTTGCGGCGCGGGGCCTTGGCGGTCGGGGTGTCCGGGGAGGCCGGCGGCTGCGGGGAGCCGAGGCCGCTGCCCGCCGGTTCCTGCACGGTGGCCGCCTGGCTCGCGGCGCGGTCGGCGAAGTCGTTCAGCGGGTCGCCGTCGACCTGGTGGGCGGGGACGTAGCGGAACTCGACGGTGCGGCCGTCGAGCAGTTCGTCGATGCGGACGACCAGGTCCTGGTTGGCGACCGGCTTGCCGGCGGCCGTCTTCCAGCCGTTGCGCTTCCAGTTCGGCAGCCAGGTGGTGACGGCCTTCATGGCGTACTGCGAGTCCATGCGGATCTCCAGCGCCACGCCGGGGTCGGTCGCCGTGAGCAGGCGCTCCAGTGCGGTGAGTTCCGCGACGTTGTTGGTGGCCTTGCCGAGCGGCCCTGCCTCCCAGCGGGCCGGGGTCTCCGTCTCGTCGGCGACGACCCAGGCCCAGCCCGCCGGTCCGGGATTTCCCTTCGATGCCCCGTCGCACGCGGCCACAACTCGTTCACGCATGTGCCGATCATGCCATGGGCGGGCCGGGCGCCCGGTCGCGGAGTCGGTTCAGGAGACGTCGCTGAGCCCAGGCATCTCCCCCTCGGTCGTGTTGGTGTCGATCACCGAGAAGTTCGCGCCCTGGGGGTCGCTCAGCGCGGCGAACCGGCCGAACGGAGTGCTCATCGGGCCGAAGCGGAGCACCGCGCCGAGCTTGGTGGCCTTGGCGACGGCGTCGTCGCAGTCGGGGACGGTGAAGTAGACGTTGATGTACGGCGGGACCTCGGGCGGGAAGTCGTCGGTCATCTTCATCCGGCCCAGGGCCATGGTGTCCTTGCCGAGGGAGTAGAGGCGGAAGTCGACCGCGTCGTCCTCCATCTGCTGCTGCCGGTAGCCGAAGACGGCCGGGAAGAAGGTGTCGGACTTCTCCGGCTCACGGGCGAAGACCTCCGCCCAGCAGAAGGCGCCGGGCTCGGTCGGCTCCGTCTCGAAGCCCTCGTGGGTGCCGGCCTGCCACACGCCGAAGACGACGCCGCCCGGGTCGCGGGCCAGGCACATGCTGCCGAAGTCGCCGACCGCCATCGGCTCCATCAGGATCTCGCCGCCGTTCTCACGGATCCGGCCGGCGGTCGCGGCCGCGTCCGCGGAGGCGAAGTAGAGGCACCACTGCGACATGCCCTCCTGGCCCGGCATGGGAGGGACCACCGCGGCGGCGGCCTTGCCGTTCGCGTAGGCCTGGGTGTAGTTGCCGAACTCCGACGACGCCTCGCCGAAGGTCCAGCCGACGACGTCGCCGTAGAAGCTCTTGGCCGCCTCGACGTCGCTGAACATCGCATCGGCCCAACAGGGGGTTCCTTCAGGTTGCACGGCCATGACTGCGGCCCTCTCCGGGATCGGTGAGTTGTCCGGATTCTCACGCTAGTCATCGGGCGGTCGGGGCGCGCGCCGAATGCCTGGTTCCGTTCCAGACTGGGTGGGAGACGGCCGCTCGACGGACGGGGCTCGGTATGGCGGACGGGACGATGCGCGCGTGGTCGGTGGTCGAGCCGGGGCCGGTCGAGGCCGGGTCACTGCGGCTGGTCGGCAAGCCGGTTCCGGTGCCGGGGGACGACGAACTGCTGGTGCGGGTGCGGGCGTGCGGGGTGTGCCGTACGGATCTGCATGTCGCCGAGGGGGATCTGCCGGAGCACCGGCCGGGTGTGACGCCGGGGCACGAGATCGTCGGCGAGGTGGCCGGGTCCGGGGCGGCGGTGCGTGGCTTCGAGGCCGGGGAGCGGGTGGGGGTGGCCTGGCTGCGGCGCACCGACGGCAGCTGCGCCCACTGTGCGCGCGGGTCCGAGAACCTGTGCCCGGCCTCGCGGTACACGGGCTGGGACGCCGACGGCGGTTACGCGCAGTACACGACCGTACCGGCGGCGTACGCCTACCGGTTGCCCGGCGACGTCGACGACGTCACGCTCGCCCCGCTGCTGTGCGCCGGGATCATCGGCTACCGCGCGCTGCGCCGGGCGGCGCTCCCTACGGGCGGCCGGCTCGGGCTGTACGGCTTCGGGGGCAGCGCCCATCTGTGCGCGCAGGTGGCGCTGGCCGAGGGCGCCACCGTGCATGTGCTGACGAGGGGCGCGGCCGCGCGGCGGCTGGCGCTCGGTCTGGGCGCCGCCTCGGCGCGCGACGCCCGCGAGATGCCGCCGGAACCGCTGGACAGCGCGATCCTCTTCGCGCCCGTCGGCGACCTGGTCCCGGTGGCGCTGCGGGCACTCGACCGGGGCGGCACGCTGGCCATCGCCGGCATCCACCTCAGCGACATACCGGCGCTGCGCTACGAGAGCGACCTCTTCTACGAGAAACAGCTGCGCAGCGTCACCTCCAACACCCGCGAGGACGGCCGCGAGTTCCTGGCGCTCGCCGCCCGGCACGGCATACACGCCACGACGCACACCTATCCGCTGTCGCGGGCCGACGAGGCACTGCGGGATCTGAAGGCGGGCCGGTTCGACGGGGCGGCGGTGCTGGTGAACGACCTGTCCTGAGCTCCGCCATACCGGCGTGCGGGGGCACGGGAGGGGAGCAGGGGCACTCACGGTGCGTCCACTGCCTCATACGGCATGTTTGGCACCGCAAGATCCATAAGCCGCCCCCTTCACGCCCTGATCCGGTTGCCACCCCGGCTGTTTGGCTGGTGCACGCGCACGGCCAGCCAGCTCACCTCCCGGGAGGGAATGTGTCCACTCCGGACAGCGCCACCGGTCCCGCCATCGACGAACCCGAGCACGATCCCCAGTCCGACGGCTCGCTCACCAGTCTCAGCACACAGGCGGCACGGCAGCTCGCCACGACCACCAAGTCCGAACCCCAGATGCAGGCCATCAGCTCGCGCTGGCTGCTGCGGATGCTGCCCTGGGTGGACGTGAAGGGCGGCACCTACCGGGTCAACCGCCGGCTGCAACTCCGGGTCGGCCGGGGCCGGGTGCAGTTCGACCAGAACGGCGCCGACGACATCAAGGTCATCCCCGAGACGCTCACCGAGCTTCCGGTCCTGCGCGGCTACGCCGACCTCGATGTGCTCAGGGAGGTCGCCACCCGGTTCCGGGTCCGTGAGGTCCGGGCCGGCCAGGTGCTGGTCGAGGCCGGGCAGCCGGTCACGGAGGCCTACCTCGTGGTGCACGGCCGGTTCACCCGCTTCACCGAAGGCAAGTACGGCGAGGAGGAGATTCTCGGGGTCGTCACCGACGGCGACCAGCTCGGCGACGAGGCCATCGGCCGGGACGACCCGCTGTGGCTGAGCTCGGTGCGGGCGGAGACCGCCGGCGTGCTGCTCGTCCTGCCCTGGACGGTGGTCGAGGAGTTCACCGACCGGGTGCCGTCCCTCGCGGCGCACCTTCAGGCCTACGCCGCACAGCAGAGCCTGCCCATGAACCGCAAGGGCGAGGCCGATGTGCCGGTGCAGGCGGGCCATGTCGGCGAGCCCACGATCGGCGGCGGCTACGTCGACTACGACCTCGCGCCGCGCGAGTACGAGCTGTCCCTCACTCAGACCGTGCTGCGCGTCCACACCCGGGTCGCCGACCTCTACAACAACCCGATGAACCAGACCGAGCAGCAACTGCGGCTGACCATCGAGGAGATCCGCGAACGCCAGGAGTGGGAGCTGGTCAACAACCGGGAGTTCGGACTGCTGCACAACGTGGACTACGGGCAGCGCGTCAGCACCTTCTCCGGGCCGCCGACCCCGGACGACATGGACGAACTGCTGTCGATGCGCCGTAAGACCAAGCTGTTCATCGCCCATCCGAAGGCGATCGCGGCGTTCTTCCGGCAGTGCAACCGGCGCGGTCTGGTGCCGGGCACGGCGAGCGTCGAGGGGCACGAGATCCCGGCCTGGCGCGGGGTGCCGATCTTCCCCTGCAACAAGATCCCGGTCAGCCCGCAGCACACCAGCAGCATCATCGCGCTGCGCACCGGGGAGGGCGACCAGGGCGCCATCGGGCTGTACCAGACCGGGATCCCGGAGGAGTACCAGCCCGGTCTGAACGTGCGGTTCATGGGCATCGACGCCAACTCGATCATCCGCTACCTCGTCACCGCCTACTACTCCATGGCGATCCTCGTGCCCGACGCGGTCGGGATCCTGGAGAACGCCCAGATCGGCCGGACGGCCGAGTGACCGCGTGGAGCAAGCCATGAGCACGTCACCGCCGTTCTCGCTGCCGGGCCCGCCGAACCTGGCGAGCGCGGTGCGCACCCGGCGCGGCGGGGCCATCCCCGGGCTGCGGTACCGGGAGGTCGCCCCCGCCGACCCGGAGAAGGCCGCGGAGGTCGACCGCAGGCTGGAGGACTGGGCGCGGCGCCTCGACCTCTTCCCCGAGGCGTGGAACGGGGACTTCGCGGGGTTCCAGTTCGGGCGGGCCGTGGTGCTCCAGCATCCGCAGGCCGTCGATCTGGACCGGCTGACGGTCGCCGGAGAGTTCCTGCTCGCCGAGAACGTCGTCGACTCCTGCTACTGCGAGGAGGACGAGGGCCGGGGCGGGGCGCGCCGCGGTCTCGGGGGACGGCTGATCATGGCCCAGGCCGCGATCGACCCCTTCCACGGCATTCCGGAACTGGAGGAGGAGTGGCGCGAAGGGGTGCGGGCCGACGGTCCGCTGCGCTCGTACCACTTCGCCATGCAGGACTACGCCGCCGTCGCCACGCCCAGCCAGGCCGACCGCTTCGTGCACGACATCGCCCGGCTGCACCTGGGCTACCTCGCCGAGGCCGCCTGGGCGGAGACCCGGTATGTGCCCCGGGTCTGGGAGTACCTGGTGATGCGGCAGTTCAACAACTTCCGTCCCTGTCTGTCGATCGTGGACGCCGTGGACGGCTACGAGCTGCCCGAGCCGGTCTACGCACGGCCCGAGATCCAGCGGATCACGGCGCTCGCCTGCAACGCGACCACGATCGTCAACGACCTGTACTCCTTCACCAAGGAGCTGGCCAGCGACCCGACCCACCTCAATCTGCCGCAGGTCGTCGCCGCGAACGAGCGGTGCGGACTGAAGGCCGCCTATCTGAAGGCCGTCGAGATCCACAACCGGGTCATGGAGGCCTTCGAGGACGAGTCCGCGCTGCTCGCCGCCACCTCACCGCTCGTGGAGCGCTATGCGCAGGGGCTGTCCGACTGGGTGGCCGGCAACCACGAGTGGCACGCCACCAACACCCACCGCTACCACCTGCCCAACTACTGGTAATCCGCGACCGCCAACTACGGGTAATGCGCGAACGAATGACAGAACGTCACACGCACCAGCACGAGGAGTCACCGTTGACCATCGCCCCCGAAGCCGGTACCGCCAACGCCAAGGTGCCGTCCCAGTCCACGTACCAGACCCGCGTCGCGGACTACTGGAACGCCGAGGAGAACCCGGTCAACCTCGAACTCGGAAAGCTCGACGACCTGTATCACCACCACTACGGCATCGGAGACGCCGACCGCTCCGTGCTCGACGAACCCGACCCCGTCCGGCGCCGGGAGCTCATCACCGCCGAACTGCACCGGCTGGAGCACGCCCAGGCCGAACTCCTCGCCTCCCGCCTCGGCCCGCTGACCCCCGCCGACCGGGTCTTCGACGCCGGCTGCGGGCGCGGCGGCGGCAGCGTCGTGGCCCATCTGCGCCACGGCTGCGAGGCCGACGGGGTCACCATCTCCGAGAAGCAGGCCGAGTTCGCCAACGCGCAGGCGCGCAAGCGGGGCATCGACGACCGGGTGCGCTACCACCACCGCAACATGCTGGACACCGGGCTGCCGACGGGAGCCTTCGCGGCCTCCTGGAACAACGAGTCCACCATGTACGTCGAGCTCGACCTGCTGTTCGCCGAGCACGCCCGGCTGCTGCGCCGCGGCGGCCGCTACGTGGTCATCACCGGCTGCTACAACGACACTTACGGACAGGCCTCCCGTGAGGTGTCCCTCATCAACGCCCACTACATCTGCGACATCCACCCGCGCTCGGCGTACTTCCGCGCCATGGCCCGCAACCGGCTCGTCCCGGTGCATGTGCAGGACCTCACGGAGGCGACCATCCCCTACTGGGAGTTGCGCCGTGAGGCCGACCACCTGGTGACCGGGATCGAGGACACGTTCATCGACGCGTACCGCAACGGCAGCTTCCAGTACCTGCTGATCGCGGCGGACCGCGTCTGAGCGACGACCGGGCTCGCGTCGGCCACGGGGGTTCCCCGTGGCCGACGCGTGTCTTCCCCCTTGGGCCCGGCTGTGCTTGCCTGGGGAACCGTTTTCGGTGTCCGGGGCGGGAGTTGCCGTATGCGCAAGCCGTGGCTCGTCGGGGTACTGCTGGCCGCCGTGCTGCTCGGTGCGTGCGGGGATCCGGCGTCCGGGCCCGAGAGCGCCGCGCCCCCGGAGGTGCCGCGGGCGTCGGCCACCACTCAGCAGCGGGCGCCGGCCTCCCCGAGCGCGGCGGCGACGTCCTCCTCGGGTGCCCCGGCGAAGGCGCCGAGCGTGCTGTATCTGGGCGACTCGCTCGCGATGGAGGCGCAGCGGGTGGTCGGGCAGGAGCTGCGCCGGGGCCTAGGGGCGACGTACACGAGCGCCCCTTACTCGGGGACCACGCTGTGCGACTACCTGGAGGGCACCGGCGAGCGGTCCCTGGTCCCGGTCGCGGACAAGGCGGCCGCCCTGGTGCGCAGGCTGCGGCCCGACTTCGTGGTGCTGCAGTTCTGGGGCAACGCGTGGGGTTACACGCCGTGCATGGACGGCATCACCCATGACGCCTCCCCGGAGAAGTACTTCAGGCGGTACCAGGCCGACATGAAGCGCCTCGCCGACCAGATCTCGGCGGCCGGTCAGGCCCGGATCGTGTGGGTGCTGCAGGGCCCGGACCCGATCACTCCCGACCGGGTCCGGCGGGTCAACGCCCTGTACGAACTGCGGGCCGGCGCCTCGGGCGACCTGCTCGCCGACGCGGGGAAGACGGTGAGCGCGGCCGGGGCCCGTTACTCCTGGGTCCAGCACCTGCCGTGCACGGCGTACGAGCGCGCACACTCCGAGTACTGCACCCAGCCGGACCGCGACCGCACGGCGCTGCACCGCGACGACGACTATCTGCACTTCTGTCTGGCGCCCACGACCTCGACGCCGAAGCCGTGCCCGGTCCGCTCCCCAGGGATCCAGCGGATCGCCCTGGAGATCACCCGGGTGATCCGCGAGAACCTGTAGCGCGGGAAGGCCCGAGGGCTGGGAGGCCCGGGGGCGGGGCCCCGGGGGGGGCTCACTCCCCCGCGTACGCCTTCTCCAGGGCGGCGATGTCGAACTTGCGCATCGCCATGAACGCCTTGGTCACCCGGGCCGCCTTCGCCGGGTCCGGGTCGGTGATCATCGCGTCGAGCCGGTCCGGGACGACCTGCCAGGACACGCCGTACCGGTCCTTGAGCCAGCCGCAGGGGCCGGGCTCGCCGCCGTTCTCGGTGAGCTTGGTCCAGTAGTAGTCGATCTCCTCCTGGTTCTCGCAGAAGATCATGAAGGAGGTCGCCTCGGTGAACTTGAACTGGGGGCCGCCGTTCAGCCCGAGGAACTTCTGTCCGTTGGCCGTGAACTCGACGGTCATCACGGTTCCCGCGGGCTGCATCGCTCCCTCGGGGTAGCGGGCGACCTTGCCGACGCTGGAGTTCTTGAAGACGGACACATAGAAGTGGGCGGCCTCCTCCGCCTGGCCGTCGAACCACAGACACGTGGTGAAACCGTCGCTTGCCATGACTGCCTCCTGGGGCGTGGAACGGGATGGTGGAACTGGGTCGTGGAACCGGTCATCTGTGTCGACCGATCCTCCTCGCGAAACTCATCGGTCGTGGCGCCGATCAATCCAGGTGGCCGCTACACCTTTCGGATCTACCATCGCGGGCATGACGTCTTCGCCCGCCCACAGCGGCAGCAGTTGCCATCCGTTCCGCATCGACATACCGCAGAGCGATCTCGACGACCTCCACGACCGCCTCGACCGCACCCGGTGGCCCGACGAGCTGCCCGGGGTGGGATGGGCGTACGGCGTGCCCTCGGACTATCTGCGTGAGCTGGTGCGGTACTGGCGGCACACCTACGACTGGCGGGCCGCCGAGGCGCGGCTCAACGAGTGGCCGCAGTTCACGACCGAGATCGACGGCGCCCATGTGCACTTCGCGCACGTCCGCTCCCCCGAGCCCGACGCCACCCCGTTGATCGTCACGCACGGCTGGCCGGGTTCGATCGTGGAGTTCCTGGACATCGTCGGGCCGCTCACGGACCCGGCCGCACACGGCGGCGACCCGGCCGACGCCTTCCATGTGGTGCTGCCCGGCATTCCGGGCTTCGGGTTCTCCGGGCCGACCCGGGAGACCGGCTGGGAGGCGCGGCGGATCGCCGACGCGTGGGTCGAGCTGATGGCACGCCTCGGCTACGACCGGTTCGGCGCCCAGGGCGGTGACTGGGGCGCGGGCATCTCCCGCGAGCTGGGCCGGGTCCACCCCGACCGGGTCATCGGCATCCACCTCAATCTGCTGCCCGGCGCGCAGGCGACGACCGAGCCGACGCCGGAGGAGCTGGCGGTACTGAGCCCTGAGGAGCGGGAGCGGACGCTCACCTCGTGGCGCCGGTACGGTCGGTTCCTCCGGGACGGGGCGGGCTACTTCCATGTGCAGTCCACCCGGCCGCAGACCCTGTCGTACGCGCTCACGGACTCGCCGGTCGGTCAACTCGCCTGGATCGTCGAGAAGTTCTGGGAGTGGACGGACTCCGAGGTACTGCCCGAGGAGGCCGTCGACCGGGATCTGATGCTCACCAACGTGATGCTGTACTGGCTGACGGGCACGGCGGGTTCGTCGGCCCGGGTCTACTACGAGCGCGCCCACGCCGAGGGCGACCGGATCGCCGCCCCGCACGAGCCCTCGGCCGCCCCCACCGCGGTGGCGTCGTTCGCGGGCGACCCGCTGATCCCGCTGCGGCACAAGGCGGAGCGCACGGAGAACATCGTGCGCTGGACGGAGTTCGACCGGGGCGGGCACTTCGCGGCGATGGAGCAGCCGGAGCTGCTGGTGGGCGATGTACGGGCGTTCTTCCGGGAGTTGCGGAAGGGCTCTGCCGTCAGCTGATCTGCCACGGGCAGAGAAACCGGCCGTCGGCGTCGTCCGAGGTCAACAGTGGAGTCATCGGCATCCCGACCACCACGAGGAGACCTGATGACTCCACTCGCCATGCTCGCGCCCCGGGCCGAGGAGGGCGACGCGCCGCCGACTCGGTTCGACGACCATCTCGCCGCCCAACTGCTCGGCCAGCGCATCGTGTTCCTCGGCACCGAGGTCACCGAGACCTCCGCCAACCGGGTCTGCGCCCAGCTGCTCCTGCTGTCGGCGGAGGACCCGCGCACCGACATCAGCCTGTACGTCAACAGCCCGGGCGGGTCGGTGCACGCGGGCCTCGCCATCTACGACACGATGCGGCTGATCCCGAACGACGTCTCGACGCTGGCCATGGGCTTCGCGGCCAGCATGGGCCAGTTCCTGGTCAGTGTCGGCACCGCGGGCAAGCGGTACTCGCTGCCGAACGCGCGGATCATGATGCACCAGCCGTCGGCCGGGATCGGCGGCACCACCGCGGACATCGAGATCCAGGCGGAGAACCTGGAGTTCACGAAGCGGACCGTCGAGCGGATCACCGCCGAGCACACCGGCCAGACCCCGGAGATCATCTCCCGGGACGGTGACCGCGACCGCTGGTTCACGGCCGAGGAGGCCAAGGAGTACGGCTTGGTGGACCGGGTCGTGGAGTCCCTCGCGGACGTCCGCCCGGCCGCCTCGAAGCGACGGATGGGGCTGTGACATGGGGAACTACACGATTCCGTACGTCGTCGAGCGGACCGCGCACGGCGAGCGGTCCTCCGATGTGTTCAGCCGGCTGCTGTCGGAGCGGATCATCTTCCTCGGCACCGAGATCGACGACGGCGTCGCCAATGTCGTCATCGCGCAACTCCTCCATCTGGAGTCGGCGGCTCCGGAGAGCGAGATCGCGATCTACATCAACTCCCCCGGCGGCTCGTTCACTTCGCTGATGGCCGTCTACGACACGATGACGTACGTGCAGGCCCCGATCTCCACGTTCTGCGTGGGGCAGGCCGCGTCCACGGCCGCCGTACTGCTGGCCGGCGGGGATCCGGGGCGGCGGTTCGTGCTGGAGCACGCGCGCGTGCTGCTCGGTCAGCCCGCCAGCGGGGGCAGCCGGGGCATGGTGTCCGACCTGGCCCTGCAGGCCAAGGAGATGGTCCGGATCCGCTCGCAGGTCGAGGAGGTACTGGCCCGGCACACCCATCACGACATCGCGACGCTGCGCGCGGACATGGACCGCGACAAGGTGTTCACCGCCGAGGAAGCGGTGGCGTACGGGCTGGCCGACGAGGTGGTGAGCCGGCGCCTCGTGGGGGTCTGAGGCGCCGGCGCGGATTCAACCGGCCGGGCGGTGGGGTCTCACGCCGCCAGGCACAGCCCGTTGTACGGCGTACCGGTCCTGCCGCGGTTGCCGCCCGGCACCTGGCGGCTGGTGACCCGGACCAACTCGCCCTGCGCCAGCGACAGCAGGTCGCCGAGGCCGAGTCCCAGGGCGTGGGCGGCGGCCGCGAGGACCTCCGAGGAGGCCTCCTTGCGGCCGCGCTCGACCTCCGAGAGGTACGGCATGGAGATCCGGGCCGCGTCGGCCACGTCCTTGAGGGTGCGCTCCTGGGCGAGGCGCTCGCGGCGCAGGACGTCGCCGACCAGGTCGCGCCACAGGGGTTCCTTGGGTGCGGGCGCGGTCGGCACGGGGGCGGCGGTGGCTGGGCGTTCGGACGTGGGGCGGGTCGCTCCGGGGCGCGTGGCCGACGGGCCGGCGGCGGGCCGGCGTACGGCGGGCGGGCGCAGGGGAATGACGCGGGCTTCGTTCGTCGCTTGTTCGCTCACCCGCCCAGCCTAGGAGCGTCCGGCGCCGGGGGAAGGGATCAGCGTTCCGCCCTGGGGGAAATCGCGGTCGGCGAACTCCGGCCGCACCCGGGACCCGTCAGTTTCCGCTCGTCACTCGTCGCTGAGCCGCAGCACCGCACGCACCCGCTTGCCCACCGGTACGCGTTCCACGGCGACCTCCGCCGCCAGCGCGTGCACTATCTCCAGCCCGTGCCTGCCGATCCGCTCCGGATCCCTGGGGAAGCGGCGGGGCAGGGCGGAGCTGCTGTCGTACACGCTGACCGTCACGGCGTCGTCCGTGCCCTCAAGGTCCAGGATGTACGGCCCGTTGCTGTGCCGGTCGGCGTTGGTGACCAGCTCGCTCACCACCAGGAGCACCTTGTCCTGGGCGGACTCGGCGATCGTGGCGCACCACTCGGTTCTCAGTCTGCCCAGGAACAGCGCGGCGAAGGACCGCGCCTCTGCGATGCAGCCCGGTTCACCGCTGTAGTGCGCCGCCCGCCTGAGCGGTTCCACGGGCACGTCGAAACCAGTCTGGATCACTGCCCCGTCCACGTGCTCGATCATGCGTTTCTCTCTCGGAAGCCGGAACTGGCCGGACACTACTGCACCAGTCCTCGTACCCAGAGCGGAGCCGCGCAGTCACTACCCAGGTGGCGCCGTACGTCACAGCGACGGAGACGTCGTCGCGCTCGTGGTGGACGCCGACTGTGACGTCGTTGTCGTATCCGTGTCCGGGGCCGACTGGGAGGTCGGTGTCTCCGGCTGCGTGGTCGGCGGCTCCGACGTCGTGGTCTCCGGGCTCGTCGACGGGGACGACGGGGCGGTCGACGTGGGCGGGCAGGGTGTCACCGAACCGGGGGGCGTGGCGGTGGCGTCGTCGGGCAGCGTGACGCACGTGGTGGGGGTGCCGGGCGATGTCGGCGTCGACATGCTCACCGACGGGGAGGGCTTCGTCGGCCGGTGCGTCTTCTTGTCCTTGTCGCCGTCGTCGCCGCGGTGCCGGGAGATCCACTCGTCGCGGTCGGGGTCGAAGATCACGAAGACGTTGATGACCGTCGTCGAGGGCGCGACCACCACGACGTTGGAGGAGCTGTACGACGGCCAGGAGTCACCCGTCGGCTTCGGTGTGCCCTGCTGGGCGACCGCCGGGGTCAGCGGGTTGCCGCAGGCGCAGCGCACCCGGGGCACTCCGCGGTCGTCGACGAGAACGGCCGTGCCGGTCTGGAGGACGGCCTGGTAGCTGGTGACGGCTCCGTCGCTGTAGCCGTGGTTGGTGACGCGGGTGTCCAGGCGCAGCTGGACGGGGGTGAGCGAGCGCAGATAGGAGGGGACACCGGCGGGCTCGACGCGGGCGACCGACGCGAACGCCCTGTTCTTCGCCGGGACCGCCTTCAGGTACTGGATCTGCTTCTCGACGTCGCAGGCGGCGACGTTGCGGGTGCCGCCGTACAGGCCGGCCGCTCCGCCGTCGACACCGCGTACGGCGTTGGAGGGCGCCGACTCGGTGGGCGCGGAGGGGGTGACGGGCGGGGCGGAGCTGTCCGTCGCCGTGGACTCGGTGAACGGGTCGGGGCCGGTCTTACCCGCGGCCTGGAGGAAGACCTCGCCGCCCTGCGCGCTGCCGCCGCCACCGTCGCCGCGCGACAGGATGACGGCGACGACCACGGCGGCCACCGCCACGAAAGTGATCACCGCGATCCGGGGTGCGTGCCGCCACCAGGGGTGATGGGGTTCGGGGCCGGGCGCTCCGGCACCGCCGCCGCCCGGCGGCTGCGAGGGCGGGCCGGAGGGCGGCTGGGAGGGGCCCGACAGGGGGCCCGAGGGCGGCCCTGTGGGGCGGCCGGACGACGGAGGTTCGACGCTCACGAAGCCTTCTTCCCGACGCGGTATGCCTGCGGCACTCAGTCCCGACTGGCTGTATTTGCCTCTTTTGAGGCTTTCCTCATGGTTTCCATTCTGTGCGTGGGTCCCGTGCCGCTCGCAAGCCGACGCGGACGGACCTCCCGGCGGGCGCGCCCCGGGGCTGCTGCTTAGCGTGGGCAGGGTGAGCGTGCCGACCCCCTCTCGCCCGGCCGTGGCCCGTCATGGCTGGCCGCAGGCGCTCGGCGCCGTGCTGGCCGGGCTGGTCTCGATGGGGGTGGTCGCCGCGCTGGGGCTGTGGGCGGCCGGGGCCGCGGAGCTGCCGGACAACGCCTTCCCGAGGGTCGTCGCGGCGACCGTGGTCACGGCGGTCGGCGGCACGATCGAGCTCTCGGGGAACGCCGGAGGACTGGCCGAGTCCGATGCCGGGCTGACCGCGGTCCCGCTGTCGGTCACGCTCGTCGGCGCCCTCGTCCTGGCCGCCGGTTTCCTGCGGCCGCTGCGGCACCGTGCGGTCGCCGGCGCCCGGGAGCTGGCCGGGTGGGCCGCCAGGATCGCCGTACTGTGGCTGGTCGCGCTGCTGGCGCTGTCGTTCGCCGCCCGCCAGACCTTCTCCCTCTCCCTCGACGATCTCGGGCAGGACACGCTCGGCGACCTCGGTGATCTGTTCGGCATCTCCCCGGAGGTCGGCTTCACCACGGACGTCCCGGCCACCCTGTTCTTCGGCCTGCTGTGGCTGGCCGGTGTGCTGGCGCTGGCCCTGCTGGTCTCGCGCGGGGCTCCGCTGCCGGGGCGGCTGCTGCGCTTCCAGGAGTCGGTGCGGCCGGCCGCGTACGCCATGGTGCTGCTGTTGCTCGCATGGGTCGGGCTCGGTGTCGTCATCGGTCTGGTCGTCGCGGCGGCCCGCGGGCATGTGGCCGAGACCTTCGCCGTGATCCTGCTCGGCATGCCGAACCTGATGTGGCTGGCCCTGACCCTCGGCCTTGGCGCCACCTGGAACGGCAGGGTGGAGGGGCCGTTCGGGCTGCCCATGCCGCATGTCCTGGACGAAGTGCTGCGCGGCCGGGAGGTCGCCGAGCTCAATCTGGGCACGCTCGCCGAGCACGACGGCCGGGTGTGGTGGCTGGTCGTGGCCGACGCGGTGCTGCTGCTGACCGCCGCGTTCGTGATGGCGCGGCGTTCACCGTCCCGGATGCGCTCCTGGCAGCACGCCGTGCATCTGGCGGTCGCCTTCGCGCTCACGGTGCTGATGATCTGTCTCGTCGGTCGTATCGCGGCGCACTACGGCCTGTCGGTGCTGGGCATCGGCGACCTCGGCGGGGATCTGGGCGGGGAACTGTTCCTGAGGCCGGAGGTGTGGAGCGCGGTCGGCCTCGCGCTGCTGTGGGGGCTGGTCACCGGGTTCCTCGGCGGTCTGGCGGCGCGGCGGACGCGGCACAGGGGCGAGGTCGCGGCACCCGCGCAGGGCTGAGCGGGCCGGCGTTCACCGCCGCCGGAAGACCGGCTCGGCCCAGTGGGGCGGGGGTTTCGGCGGATCGGTGGCGGACGTCTCCGCTCGTCCAGCCGCGCCGGACTTCTTCGACAGCCCGTCGTCCGCCGACCCCTCCCCCAGCCCTACGGCCTTGAGGTCGACCTCCGTCGCCGCGTGGCCGGCGCCCGCGCCGCCGGCCACGGCCGCCCGCAGGTCGGCGACGAGGGCGAGGCAGGAGTCGTGGCGGTCGTCGGGGCTCTTGGCGAGGGCACTGGCGAACACGGCGTCGACCTGTGCGGCGAGGTCCGGGCGGGCCTCGGTCAGCGGCGGTGGCTCGTCGTACTGGTGGGCCCACAGCAGGGCCATGTCGTCGTCGCGGCGGAACGGCGGGTGGCCCGCGAGGCACTCGTAGAGCACGCAGGCGAACCCGTAGACGTCGCAGCGCGCGTCGACCGGCCTGCCGGAGATCTGCTCGGGGGCCACGTAGTCGAGCGTGCCGACGAACTGGCCGACGGTCGTGAAGCCGGTCAGGGACAGCGACTTCTTCGTCAGGCCGAAGTCGGTGAGGTAGACGTGCTCGGGGTGGTCGCTGTCGGTGCCGCGGGCGACGAGGATGTTGCCGGGCTTCACGTCCCGGTGGACCAGTCCGTGCTCGTGCGCCGCGTCGAGCGCGGAGGCGACCTGTGCGGCGATACGCAGGGCCGTCGGGGGCGTCAACGGGCCGTCGCGGTCGAGGAGATGGCGCAGGTCGCTGCCGGAGACGTAGCGCATGGCGATGTACAGGACGCCGTCCGTCTCGCCCGCCTCGTAGACGGGCACGATGTGCGGGTGGTCGATCGCGGCGGCCGTGCGGGACTCATGGGTGAAGCGGCGCCGGAAGGTGTCGTTGCGGGCGAGTTCGGGGGCGAGGAGCTTGAGCGCGACGGTGCGGTCCAGGCGCAGGTCCCGGGCGCGGTAGACCACGGCCATGCCGCCCCGGCCGACCTCGCGCTCGATGCGGTAGCCCGCGACCTGCCGGCCGATCAGCTCGGAGGGCCGGCCGGAGAACAGGCTCGTGTCACGGGCCATCGGGGGTCACGACCTGGGTCGGGGCGTGGCCGGGGTCCTCGGTGGCGCGGGGTCCGTCGTCCGTGGCGTAGGTGCTCAGCCGGGCACCGTCCGCGTACGTCCACCGGCCACGCTCGGCGTCGTACAGCCACATGGACTCGGCGTCGACGACGACCCCGATCCGCAGGCCCGAGGTGCGCACCCGGAAGGTCTCGCCGTCCAGTGCGCCGGACGCCAGGTCCTCGACCGCGGAGCGGTAGCCGGACAGCACCCGTTCGGCACGGGCGAGCAGGGGGCGCGGGTCGGCGGTGCGGGCGGGCGGGCCGCCGTCGGCGGTGGGCGGGTCCTGGGGTACGGCGACCAGGAAGCGGCCGTCGACCCAGGCCGACCAGCCGTTGGCGCACAGGACGCGCCCCCAGTCGCCCTGCCGTTCGACGAGCTGGACCGGCAGGAACGCGTCGAGGGGCACGGTGGGCCGGGCGGGGTCGGGGGTCTCCCAGGCGGGCATGCCGCGCTGGGGGACGACGTGGGTGGGCCGGAAGCCGGGGGACGTCATGGCAGGCGCCTACTTCCGCATCACGACGGGTTCGCGGCGGCGCAGCAGCCGGGAGACGACGAAGCCGAAGGCCGCGGAGAGCACGACGAGCATGGCGATGTTGAACAGCCACACGCCGGCCGAGTGCTCGAACAGCGGGTCGCCGGTCAGGTCGCCGGGCACGATCCGGGCCAGGCCGACGGTGCCGGCCATCGCACCCAGCGCCCAGCGAGAGGGCACCAGCCAGGACAGCTGCTCAAGGCCGGGGACGCCGTCCAGCTTCAGCAGGGCGCCGCAGAAGACGACCTGGACGATGGCGAGCAGCACCAGCAGCGGCATCGTCACCTCCTCCTTGCGCACCAGCGCGGAGACGACCAGGCCGAGCATCATGGCCGTGAAGGCCAGCAGGGCGACGGCGACGGTGATCTCGACCAGGGGCGGCATCAGCACGCCTTCGCCGCCGGGGGCGTTGAGGTCGACACCGAGCAGGGCGACCAGGGTCAGTACGACCGCCTGGAGCACGGTGATCGTGCCCAGGACGACCACCTTGGACATCAGATACGCCGATCTGGACAGGCCGACGGCGCGCTCCCGCTGGTAGATCACGCGTTCCTTGACGAGTTCGCGCACGGCGTTCGCCGCGCCGGTGAGGACGCCGCCGACGCACAGGATGAGCAGCGCGTTCATCGCCGTCTCCTGGGTCAGTCTGCTGCCCGCCAGGGCGCGGGCCATCGCGCCCATCACGAAGGGCAGGGCGATCATGATGGCGAGGAAGGTGCGGTCGGCGCCGAGCGCGCTGGTGTAGCGGCGGATCAGCGTGCCGAGCTGGGCGCCGCGGCTGCGCGGTCTGGGCGGCCGGGTGATGACGACCGGGCCGGTGCGGGGCAGCCGGGGCTGTCCGGTGGCGTCGGCGATGTACTGCCGGTGGAAGAGCGAGACGCGGTAGTCGCCGGCCCAGTCCCGTTCCTGGTCGCGCTCGAAGGCCTCGAAGGCCTCCGGCCAGTGTGCGAAGCCGAAGAAGAGCAGGGCCTCGTCGGGCGGGCCGTAGTAGGCGATCCGGCCGCCGGGCGCGAGGACGAGGAGGCGGTCGCAGACGTCGAGGCTGAGGACGCTGTGGGTGACGACGATGACGGTGCGGCCGTCGTCGGCGAGGCCGCGCAGCGTGTTCATCACCGAGCGGTCCATGCCGGGGTCGAGCCCGGACGTCGGCTCGTCGAGGAACAGCAGCGACGGCTTCGTCAGCAGCTCCATGGCGACGCTCACCCGCTTGCGCTGCCCGCCCGACAGACTGTGCACGGGCTGCCCGGCGCGCTGCTCCAGGCCCAGCTCGCGGATCACCTCGTCGACCCTGGCCCGGCGCTCGGGCTTAGCGGCGTCCTGGGGGAAGCGCAATTCGGCGGCGTAGGACAGGGCGCTGCGGACGGTGAGTTGTGCGTGCAGGATGTCGTCCTGCGGGACCAGGCCGATGCGCTGGCGCAGCTCGGCGTAGTCGCGGTAGAGGTCGCGGCCGTCGTAGAGCACGGTGCCGTGGTCGGCGGGGCGCTGTCCGGTCAGGGCGTTGAGCAGGGTGGACTTTCCGGCGCCGCTCGGGCCGACGACGGCGAGCAGGCACTTCTCCCCCACCGGGAAGGAGACGTTGTCGAGGAGGATCTTGCGGCCGTGGTCGACGGCGACCGCGAGGTCCTGCACCTCCAGGGAGATCTCGCCGGTGTCGACGTACTCCTGCAGCTGGTCCCCGACCAGGCAGAACGCGGAGTGGCCGATGCCGACGATGTCGCCGGGGCCGAGCGGGGCGCCGGTGACCGGACTGCCGTTGAGGTAGGTGCCGTTGTGGCTGCCCAGGTCGGCGATCTCGTACGTCCCGTCGGGCAGGGCCCGCAGTTCGGCGTGGTGGCGGGAGACGATCAGGTCGTCGATGACCAGGTCGTTGTCGGCGGCGCGGCCGATGCGGACGGTGCGGGTGGGCAGCGGCCGGACGGTGGTGGGCTGCCGGAAGGTGCCGGTGAGGCCGGGCATCGACACGGCGGAGACCGCCGAGGCACGCTCCCGCGCGGCGGAAGGGGCGGGGCGGCGGTCGAGCAGCACCGCGCGCGGTCCGTCGGAGGGGTTGCCGAAGCGGATGACGGTGCCGGGGCCGACGTCCCACTCCTGGACGCGGTGGCCCTCGGTGTAGGTGCCGTTCGTGCTGTTCTCGTCCGCGAGGGTCCAGTGGTCGGCCTCGGGCCGCAGGACCGCGTGGTGCCAGGAGACGCGGGCGTCGTCGATGACGATGTCGCAGAGCGGGTCGCGTCCGACGTGGTAGTCACGGCCCGGGGTCATCACGGTGGAGCCCGACTCGGTCTCCAGGACCAGTACGGGGGCTGTCGGTGCGATCGGCCGCTCCGCCATGCCAGGATTCTATCGATCTGCCCACATATACGCCTGCCTGGACTCGGGGCGGGGATCTCTCTCGACGGGGCTCATCCGACGGGCATGAACAGGGCCGGGCTGGTGCGCTGCATCCGCAGGGCGTCCACCGACTCGGCGAGCAGTTCGTACTCGGTGGTGTCGTCGCTCACGGCGATCCGGACCAGGTGCCCGGCCGCCAACTCGTCGGCGACCAGCTCCTGTCGGTCGGCGTCGGCGCACCAGGTGCGCAGCACGGCCGGTACGTCGGGCACGGTGTCGGCGACCGGGACGAGCGCCCTCGGGGGGAAGTGCTCGGCATCGGGCCGCGGGTCTAATCGCTCGGCGATCCAGGAGGCCCGGTCGCGTAACCACCACAGGGCCAGGGCCAGGGTGGGTGCGCGGTACGTGCCCAGGGGTACCCCGATGCGTCGGCCTCCGCAGACTCCGTATGCGGTGACGTGGCAAAGGAACTCGTCGTGCACGTAGCCTCCCCCGTGTTGCCGTGTTCGCCTGTCGGCGGCCTCGCTTTCGGTGCGGCTCGTGAGCGGTGCGTAAGGGCGCCGTCGCCCCATGTGAGGCACCCTCGGTAGTGAGTATGTTCACTACTGAAACACTGTCACCACGACTTTCCGGCCAGTCTCCTGGCATATTCACAGCCGGTGTTGGCTGAAACACGGCGGGGACACGTCAAACCCGCCTTTCTTCCCGCTTTCCTTCCGCGTTCCTTACTCCCGAGGTAATCGAGCTTCCCGACGCGTGCGGGCATCGTTGCGGTACCGGGTCGCCGACACCGCGATCCGGGTTCCGACCAGCAATGACGACCTCGTTGGAGGCTGATCGACCATGCCCGCGTCCACCGACCGCCACAACACCGGCATCGACCGCTACGAGACCGCCGTCGACCGCTATTTCGAGGCCTGGAACGCCCGCGAACCCGCAGAGTTGGCCCGGGCCGTCGCCACCGCCTGGACCCCGCTCGGCAGCTACACCGACCCCCTGGCCGACGTCCGCGGACAGGAAGGGATCGTGGCCGTCGTCGCGGCCGCTCAGGCGCAGTTCCCGGGCTTCGCCTTCCGCCTCACCGGCTCCGTGGAGGGCCACCACGACACGGCCCGCTTCTCCTGGGAGCTGGTGAACGAGGCGGACGGGTCGGCACCCGTCGCGGGGTCCGATGTGATCACGCTGGACGCCGAGGGGCGGATCGTGTCCGTGTTCGGATTCCTGGACCGGGTGCCCGTCGACGCGTGAGCGATGAGTTCCGTGACTTGCGGCGGTCTCGACCAGTGAAGGCCGTAGAGACCGCCGCAACGGAGGGACGCCAATGGCCTTGCGCACCTCGGCCTTGACGGGGAGCCTGTGGGTGCCGTCCCCGAGGGCCACGGAGGGCGACCCCGTCACCGTACGCCTGACGGAACGGCTCAGCCCTTGAGCACCACAGCGCTCAGCTCTTGACCAGCGCGTCGATCCGGCCCAGTTCCTCGGCGTCGAAGTCGAGGTTGCCGGCCGCGGCGACGCTGTCCTCGATCTGCCGCACGCTGCTCGCGCCGACCAGCGCCGAGGTCACCCGGCCGCCGCGCAGCACCCAGGCCAGCGCCATCTGGGCCAGGCTCTGGCCGCGGGACTTGGCGATGTCGTCCAGGGCGCGCAGCTGGGCCACCAGGTCCGCGGTGAGCCGGTCCGAGTTCAGGAACGGGCTGTCGCTCGCGGCCCGCGAGTCCTCCGGGATGCCGTCGAGGTAGCGGGCGGTCAGCACGCCCTGCTCCAGCGGGGAGAACACGATGGAGCCGACCTGGAGCTCGTCCAGCGTGTCCAGCAGACCCGACTCCTCCGGGCCGCGGGCCAGCATCGAGTAGCGCGGCTGGTGGATGAGCAGGGGGGTGCCCAGCTCGCGCAGGATGCGGGCGGCCTCGCGGGTCTGCTCGGGCGAGTAGTTGGAGACGCCGACGTACAGCGCCTTGCCCTGCTGCACCGCCGAGTGCAGGGCGCCCATCGTCTCCTCCAGGGGAGTGTCCGGGTCGGGGCGGTGCGAGTAGAAGATGTCGACGTAGTCCAGGCCCATCCGCTTCAGGCTCTGGTCCAGCGAGGACAGCAGGTACTTGCGCGAGCCCCACTCGCCGTACGGGCCGGGCCACATGTGGTAGCCGGCCTTGGTGGAGATGATCAGCTCGTCGCGGTACGGCGCGAAGTCCGCCTTCAGCGCCTCGCCGAACGCCGACTCGGCGGCGCCGGGCGGCGGGCCGTAGTTGTTGGCCAGGTCGAAGTGGGTGACGCCGAGGTCGAAGGCGCGGCGCAGGATGGCCCGCTGGGTCTCGACCGGGCGGTCCGGGCCGAAGTTGTGCCACAGTCCGAGGGACAGCGCCGGGAGCTTGAGGCCGCTGCGTCCGGTGCGCCGGTAGGGCATGTCCGCGTAGCGGTCGGGGTGTGCGGTGTACAACGCGACTCCAGAGGGGTTGGCACACGAGGGACGGCTCCGAGGAGCCGCGGTTCCGATCGGTATCCGCTCCGATCGGTTTCCACTCTCGCGTGACCTGCGGGCAGTGGTCCAACAGGTAAATCAGATGGGATTGAGCGGTTACGCTGCTCAATCATGGAACTGCGCCATCTCCAGCACTTCGTGGCGGTCGCCGAGGACCAGCATTTCACCCGGGCGGCCGAGCGCCTCATGGTGTCCCAGTCGGGTCTGTCGGCCTCGATCCGGGCGCTGGAGCGGGAGTTGCAGACACCGCTGTTCGTGCGTACGACCCGCCGGGTGACGCTCACCCCGGCCGGGCGTGCCCTGCTGTGCGAGGCGGAGCGGATCCTGGCGCAGGTGCGGGCCGCCCATGAGGCGGTGGCCGCGGTGCAGGGCGTGCTGCGCGGGATGCTGGCGCTCGGGTCCGAGCAGTGCATCGCCGGGGTGCATGTGGCGGGGCTGCTCGCGGCGTTCCGGCGGGCGCATCCGGACGTGGAGATCTGTCTGCGGCAGGCGGGCTCGGGCGCGCTCGCGGAGGAGGTCGCGGCCGGCCGCCTGGACATGGCCTTCGCCGTGCGGGCCGCGCAGGAGGACACCGACCATCTGCGGGTCGTACCGCTGACCGGCGAGCCGATGACCGTCCTGTGCCATCCGAGCCACCGGCTCGCGGCCGCCGGGGCCGCGGTCACTCCGGAGGATCTCGGCGGGGAGGTCTTCGTCGACTTCCACCCGGACTGGGGGCCGCGCCGCACCACCGACGCCGTGTTCGCCGCGGCGGGCGTACGCCGGAGTGTCGCTCTGGAGGTCAACGACGTGCACAGCCTGCTGGACCTGGTGGACGAGAACCTCGGCGTCGCCGTCGTTCCGCGTCACTTCCGGCACAAACGGCCGTCACTGACCGCGCTGCCGGTGAAGGCCGGCGGCGAGAGCGTCTATGAGACGGTCGCCCTGCTGCCGCCCGCGCAGGCCACGAGTCCGGCGGCCCGGGCGCTGATGGCGCTGCTCGAAACGGAAGGCGCGTGACGGACGGGTGCGCGATGGTGGAGCCATGCATGCCAAGGACATCCTCATCGACGGGTTCAACCGCATCCAGGAAGAGGTCCACGCCGCCATCGAGGGCCTCGACCTCGACGCCCTGCACGCCCGGCCCACCGCCGACGCCAACTCCGTGGCCTGGCTGGTCTGGCATCTCACCCGGGTCCAGGACGACCACATCGCCGACGCCTTCGGCCTCGACCAGGTCTGGCTGACCCAGGACTTCCAGAAGACCCTCGGCCTGGACCTGCCGCGCCACGACACCGGCTACGGACACACCCCGGCCAAGGTGGCCAAGGTGCGGGTCGACTCCGGTGACCTGCTGACCGGCTACTACGACGCCGTGCACGCCCAGACCCTGGGGGCGCTGCGGGAGGTGGCCGCCAAGGATCTGGAGCGCGTCGTGGACGAGCGCTGGGATCCGCCGGTCACGCTGGGCGTACGGCTGGTCAGCGTCCTGTCCGACGATCTGCAGCACGTCGGACAGGCCGCCTATGTGCGCGGGCTGCTTCAGAGCGCGTAGCCCGGGAGGACGACGTCCTCGATGAGGGCCTTGCGCTCGTCGAACGGGATGAACGCGCTCTTCAGGGCGTTCACCGTGACCGTGCGCAGGTCCTCGACACTCCAGTCGGCCTGCTCGACCAGCAGCGACATCTCGCGCGTCATCGTCGTCCCCGACACCAGACGGTTGTCGGTGTTGAGGGTGACGCGGAAGCCGAGGTCCTTCAGCGCGGTGATCGGGTGCTCGGCGATGGAGGTGGCGGCGCCGGTCTGGAGGTTGGAGGTCGGGCACATCTCCAGTGCGATACGGCGGTCGCGCACCCAGCCGGCCAGGCGGCCGAGCTTGCCGTCCACGATGTCGTCGGTGATGCGGACGCCGTGCCCGAGGCGCTGGGCACCGCAGATCTGCAGGGCCTGGTGGATGCTGGACAGGCCGTCGGCCTCACCGGCGTGGATGGTGAACGGCACGCTCTCGCGGCGCAGGTGCTCGAAGGCGGCCAGGTGGTCGGCGGCGGGGAAGCCGGCCTCGGCACCGGCGATGTCGAAGCCGACGACACCGGCGTCCCGGAAGGCCACGGCCAGGTCGGCCGCCTCACGCACCCGGTCGAACATCCGCATCCCGCACAGCAGCGTGCCGACCCGCACCGGGGTACCGGCGGCAGCGGCCTTGGCCATGCCCGCCGCGAGCCCCTCCTGGACGGTCTCGACGACCTCGGCGAGGCTCAGCCCGCCGTTGGTGTTCAGCTCAGGGGCGTAGCGCACCTCGCCGTAGACGACACCGTCGGCGGCCAGGTCCAGGACGTACTCCTCGGCCGTGCGCAGCAGGCCCTCGCGGGTCTGCATCACGGCGAGGGTGTGCTCGAAGGTGGCTATGTAGCGGACCAGGTCGCCGGAGTTCGCGGCCTCGAAGTACCAGGCGGCGAGCTCGTCCGGGTCGGTGGTGGGCAGGGTGTGGCCGACCTCGGCCGCGAGCTCCACCACGGTGGCGGGGCGCAGGCCGCCGTCGAGGTGGTCGTGCAGGACGGCCTTGGGGAGGCGGCGGATCACATCGGCGTCTACGCGCGTAGCAGTCATGGCGGGTCTTTCCTTGAGCGGGGCGGTTCGAGGGAGCGGGAAGGAGGGGTCAGCCGGCGGGCTGGAGCAGGTCCCAGCGGTTGCCGTACAGGTCCTGGAAGACGGCGACCGAGCCGTACGGCTCATGCCGGGGCTCTTCCAGGAAGGTGACGCCCGCGGCGAGCATCCGGGCGTGATCGCGGGCGAAGTCGTCGGTGTGCAGGAAGAACCCGACGCGCCCGCCGGTCTGGTCGCCGACCCTGGCTCGCTGGTCGTCACCCTTGGCCCGGGCCAGCACCAGCCCGGTGCCCTGGTCGCCGGGCTGGACGACGACCCAGCGCGAGCCGTCCGGGCGCGGGGCGTCCTCGACGAGCCGGAAGCCGAGGGCTTCGGTGTAGAAGCGGATCGCCTCGTCGTAGTCGTCGACGACGAGGGTGACCAGGGCGATGCGTCTCATCGGGACCTTCCGGGGCAGTCGGTTGACGGGAGAGGTTATACGTAAAACCTCGGCGACGCCAGTCATGGCCGGGACCACGGTCCTACGTCTGCGGCCGGAGGCGCGACAGGGCCTGTCGTCCGAGGTGGGACAGGTCCGGCGCCCGAGGTGCGAGCGGCGGCCGGCGCCTAGCGTTCCGGGCATGACGATCATGGAGCCGCCGCGCAGCCCCGAACGCCGCAAGCAGGACGTGCTGGACCGGCTGGAACGGGAGACGGACATCTGGGTGGCCTCGGCGGACGCGGACGGGGTGCCGTGCCTGGTCGCGCTCTGGTTCGTCTGGGACGGTACGGCGCTCTGGCTGGCCACGCGCCCCGGCAACCCGACCGGCCGCAACCTCCGGACCGGGCGCCGGACCCGGCTGGCGTTCGGGGACACGCGGGACGTCGTCCTGATCGACGGCGAGGTGGAGGTCCACGGAGTCGACGCGGTGCCGGCCGCCGCGGCCGAGGCGTTCCACGCGAAGACGGGCTGGGATCCACGCGGCGACTCGGCGACGTACGCCTACTACCGGGTGCTCCCGCAGGCGGTGCAGGCGTGGCACGAGGTGCGCGAACTGGCGGGGCGGCATCTGATGCGAAACGGAACGTGGCTTGTCTGAACAACTTGCGTGGCGTACGTCCCTACGCCATCCAATTCCCGCACGACTGTTACCTGGGAGTAATCCCTGATGGTTTGATGTGCGGCGCCACTCAACCCCCTTCACCCACAGGGAGATCCAGTGACGCTCTTCGCACATCGCCGTGCACAGGGCTCGGCCGTCCTCGCACTCTCGCTCGCCACCGCGGGTCTGGTGGGCGCGGCGCCCACCGCGTCGGCGGCCGAGCAGACGCCGCCGCTCAAGGTGCTGACTTATAACGTCTTCCTCTTCAGCAAGACCCTGTACCCGAACTGGGGCCAGGACCACCGGGCCGCCGAGATCGCCAAGGCGCCGTTCGTGCAGGGCAATGACGTCGTCGTCCTCCAGGAGGCGTTCGACAACTCCTCCTCGGACGCGCTGAAGAGCTCCCTCACCGGCCAGTACCCGCACCAGACGCCGGTGGTGGGGCGTTCCAAGAGCGGCTGGGACGCGACCGGCGGCTCGTACTCGGCGACGACGCCCGAGGACGGCGGGGTCACGATCCTCAGCAAGTGGCCGATCCTGCGCAAGGAGCAGTGGGTCTACAAGGACGCGTGCGGCGCGGACTGGTGGTCCAACAAGGGCTTCGCGTACGTCGTGCTGAACGTGAACGGCACCAAGGTGCACGTCGTCGGCACGCACGCCCAGTCGACCGACCCGGGCTGTGCCGCCGGTGAGGCGGCCGCGATGCGCAGCCGGCAGTTCAAGGCGATCGACGCGTTCCTGGACGCGAAGAACATCCCGGCGGGCGAGCAGGTGCTGGTCGCCGGCGACATGAACGTCGACTCGCGCACGTCCGAGTACGCCTCGATGCTCGCCGACGGCGGGCTGGTGGGCGCCGACGGGCGCACCGGGCACCCGTACTCCTTCGACACGCAGGACAACTCCATAGCCCACGACCGCTACCCCGACGACCCGCGCGAGGACCTTGACCACGTTCTGCACCGCGCGGGTCACGCCCGTCCGGCGGTCTGGAAGAACGAGGTCGTCAAGGAGCAGAGCGCGCCCTGGACGGTGACGAGCTGGGGTACGGACTACACGTACACGAACCTCTCCGACCACTATCCCGTGACCGGCTACGCGGGCTGAGCGACGGCGTCGGTCCGGCTCAACCTGCGTGCCCGCGCGCCGCGTTGAGCCGGGCCAGCTCGTCGGCGGTGAGGCGGAGGGCGCCCGCCGCCACGTTCTCGGCCAGGTGGTCGGGGTTGCCGGTGCCGGGGATGGCGAGGACGTGCGGGCCCTGGTGCAGGGTCCAGGCGATGCGGACCTGGGCGGCGCCGACGCCGTGGGCCCGCGCGATGGCTAGCACCTCCTCGTCGTGGGCGGCGGTCGCGCCCCGCTCCCCCACCTCCCCGGCGACGGCGTAGAACGGCACGAAGGCGATGCCCTGTTCGCCGCACAGGCGCAGGAGTTCGTCGGCCTCGGGGTCGGGCCGGTCGAGCGCGTACCGGTTCTGCACGCACACCACGGGCGCGATGGCCCGCGCCTCGGCTAGGTGCCGTGGTTCCACGGCGGAGATGCCGAGGTGCCGGACGAGTCCCGCCTCGCGCAGTTCGGCCAGTGCGCCGAAGTGCTCGGCGATGGAGTCCTGGCTCATGCGGCGCAGGTAGACGATGTCCAGGTGGTCGCGGCCGAGCTGGCGCAGGTTCTCCTCGACGTGGCCGCGCAGTTGGTCAGGGCGGGCCGAGGTGGCCCAGTCGCCGTCGTAGTCGCGGTGGGGGCCCACCTTGGTGGCGATGACGAGGTCGTCCGGGTACGGCGCCAGCGCGGTGTTGATCAGTTCGTTGGCGGAGCGGAGGGCGGAGAAGTAGAAGGCGGCGGTGTCGATGTGGTTGACGCCGAGCTCGATCGCCTTGCGCAGTACGGCAAGGGAGCGCTTCCGGTCGCTGGGCGTGCCGTGGTGGAAGGCGGCGCTGCCCGTCAGCCGCATCGCGCCGAAGCCGATGCGGCTGACGGGCAGATCGCCGAGTTCCCAGGTGCCCGCGGCGTGTGCGGTGATCGTTTCGGAGTTCATCGGCGGAGTCTCGCACACGCCTCGGACACCGGTGGGCGTCAGCAGTAGAGGTTGCCGCCCGGGGAGACGCCGAGGATCTGGGTGAAGCGCTGGTAGGCGTTCACGCGGCTCTGCACCTGGGCCGGGTTCTTGCCGTCGCACTCCAGGGAGCCGTTGATGGAGCGGATCGTCTGGCCGAAGCCGGCCTGGTTGACCATGGCGTTGTGCGGGGTCATGGTGCCGGGGCCGTTCTGGGTGTTCCAGTACCACAGGCCGGTCTTCCAGGCGACGGCCGCCTCGTTCTGCACCCGCCAGGGGTTGTTCAGCAGGTCGATGCCGAGGGCGTCACCGGCCGCCTTGTAGTTGAAGTTCCAGCTGAGCTGGATGGGGCCGCGTCCGTAGTAGGCGGCCTGGCCCGCGGGGCAGCCGTAGGGCTGGCTGCGGTCGCAGTAGTGGGGGTAGTTGGCCTGGTTCTGCTCGACGATGTGGACCAGGCCGCCGGTCTCGTGGTTGACGTTGGCGAGGAACGCCGCCGCCTCCTGCTTCTTCACCGTGTCGCTGCCGCTGTTGGCGAAGGCGGGGTAGGCGCTGAGGGCGGCGGTGAGACCGCTGTACGTGTAGAAGGGGTTCCGGTTCGGGAACATCTGGTTGAACTGCGACTCGCTCACGACGAAGCCGGCGGCGGACGCGCTCGGGGGCTGGATCACCAGCGCGGCGCTGCCCAGGGCGAGCGCGGACAGAACTGCGGCTATGCGGCGCCTCGACACAGGATCAACTCCTTTGCGGAGCACGGCCGCACCCGGACAAGGGCAGGGCGAAGCAACGCCTTGTGCGCACGCGCCGACGGGGTCGGCCACGGTGTGGGGCGGCCGTGGTGGGGGGTGTGGAGACACACTCAACCGCTTTGGTCTGTACCAGTCAATGGTCCGGACCAATCAACTCGAAAGTTGGCCGAGAGAGTTGGCCGAGAGAGTGGCCGAGGCGCTCGCCGAGGGGGTTGGCCGAGAGAGTTGGTCAGGCGCCGGATACCCGTGTCAGCGCACCGCTCGGCCCGCGTAGGCACGGACGTCCGCGTCGGGGTCGTCGACCGCGGTGGACAGTGCTGTGCGGGCGTCTTCGTGGTCGGCGTGGCGTGACAGGGCGAGTACGGCGGCCTTGCGCACGTCGGCTTCGGGGTCGCCCAGCAACTCGGCGAGGGCGGGCACGCCGTGGCCCGGTGCCGCTCCGCCGAGGGCGGTCGCCGCACCCGCGCGGACCTGCCAGGCCGGGTCGGTGAGCGCCGCCGTCACGGCGGTGAGGAGTGCGTCGGGGACGCCGAGGGCGCCCAGGGTCTCCAGGGCGGCGGCGCGGACGAGGGCGTCGGGATCGCGGATCAGGCGCTGCAGGGCGGACCGTGTGCCGTCGTCCGCGTGCGCGGTGCGATGCGGGTCCAGGGCGGCGAACCCGCGTGCCACGGCGACCCGAACCTCGCGCGCCGTGTCGCCCACCGCCCGCGACAGGGCCTCGGCCGCGTCCACCGAGACCAGGGCGCGTACCGCTGCCAGGCGCACCTCGATGTCCGGGTCGGCCAGGTGCCCGGCGAACAGGGCGGCGCCCCCGAGGCGCAGGGCTCGCAGCACATCCAGGGCGGCGGCGCGGGCCGTGGCGTCCGCCGCGGTCAGGGCGGACACCAGGGGGTCGCGCAACTCCGGCTCCGCGGGCAGGACTTCGGCCAGCTCGCGCAGCGAGGAGGCGGCCGACGCCCGCACCCGTCCGTCGCCGTCGCGCAGGGCGCGGGCGAGCGCCGGGCCCGTGCCGGGTGGGGCCGTCTCGGTCAGTGCCGCGACTGCGGCGAGTCGTACGGCGGGGTCCGGGTCCTTGAGGTAGGGCTCCAGGGTGGGGAGATCGGGTGCCTCCTCCGTGAGCGCCACGAGTTCGAGGAGCCGTACCCGGGAGGATGCCGACGTTCCGTGCGTCGTACCGGTGGGTGGAGTGGCGTCGTCCGACTGTCCGGTGGGCACGGCCGGGGGTGCCTCCGCGCGTCCCGCCGTCGCCGTCGGCAGCGGACGCACCTCGCCCAGGTGGCGGGACGGGCCGCCGGAAGGGGCGAACTCGGGTATGGGCACGAGGTACGGGTCGACCGGTCGGGCCGTGAACTCCATGGCGCCGCCCGGGCCCTTGCGCAGGTCGAGGTGGTGCAGCCAGGCCGTGTCGTCCCGTCGGGGGTGGTCGAGCCGCTCGTGGTAGAGGCCCCAGCGGGACTCGGTGCGGGCGAGGGACGACCGGGCCGCCATCTCCGCGCAGTCGCGGATGAACGAGACCTCGGCGCAGCGCATCAGCTCGTGCGGTGTGCGCGCCCCCATGCCGGCGATCTCGTCCCGCATCCGCTCGAAGTGCTCCAGCGCCAGGGAGAGCCGGGCGCCGCTCTTGGGCGGGGCGACGTAGTCGTTGACGAAGCGGCGCAGCTTGTACTCGACCTGGGGCTGGGCGGGGCCGTCGGGGTTGCGCAGCGGCCGGTAGATCAGCTCGTGCGCCGCGGCCAGCTGGTCGCGCGGCAACTCGCCCTCGTACGCGGTGTATTGGGCGGCGTCCTCGCCCGCGAGGTCACCGAAGACGAAAGCGCCGATCATGTAGTTGTGCGGGACGCAGGCCAGGTCACCGGCGGCGTACAGGCGCGGGACGGTCGTACGGGCGTGGGTGTCGACCCGTACCCCCGAGGCGGAGTGGCCGCCGCACAGGCCGATCTCGGAGATGTGCATCTCCACGTCGTGGGTGCGGTAGTCGTGGCCGCGTCCGGCGTGGAAGGTGCCGCGGGTGGGGCGCTCGGTGGAGTGCAGGATGGACTCCAGGGCCGCGACCGACTCCTCGGGCAGATGGCTGAGCTTGAGGTAGACCGGGCCGCGGTCGGAGGCGACCTCGGCGGCGAACTCCGCCATCATCTGCCCGGACCAGTAGTCGGAGTCGACGAACCGCTGCCCGTGCCGGTTGACCTGGTAGCCGCCGAACGGGTTGGCGACATAGGCGCAGGCCGGGCCGTTGTAGTCCTTGATGAGCGGGTTGATCTGGAAGCACTCGATGCCGGTGAGCTCGGCGCCCGCGTGGTACGCCATCGCATAGCCGTCACCGGCGTTGGTCGGGTTCTCGTACGTGCCGTACAGATAGCCGCTCGCCGGCAGGCCGAGGCGTCCGCAGGCGCCGGTCGCGAGGATCACGGCGCCCGCGCGCACGGTCACGAAGGCGCCGGTGCGGGTGTGGAGGGCGGCGGCGCCGACCGCCTTTCCGCCGGCGGTCAGGACGCGCACCGGCATCAGCCGGTTCTCGATCCGGATCCGCTCGCGGTTCTCACGCCTGCGCAACTGCCGGTAGAGGACCTTCTTGACGTCCTTGCCCTCGGGCATGGGCAGTACGTAGGAGCCGGAGCGGTGCACCTGGCGGACCGCGTACTCGCCGTGCTCGTCCTTCTCGAACTTCACCCCGTACGACTCCAGGCGCCGCACCATGTCGAAGCCCCGGGTCGCCGTCTGGCGGACCGTCGACTGGTCGACGATGCCGTCGTTGGCGCGGGTGATCTCGGCGACGTAGTCGTCGGGTTCGGCGCGGCCGGGGATGACCGCGTTGTTGACGCCGTCCATGCCCATGGCCAGCGCTCCGGAGTGGCGTACGTGGGCCTTCTCCAGCAGCAGCACGGAGGCACCGCGTCCGGCGGCGGTCAGCGCGGCCATGGTGCCGGCGGTGCCGCCGCCGATCACCAGGACGTCGCAGCTCATCTCCTCGGCCGAGTCGAGGGTGGGGATCTGCGTCGGGGTCGCGGGGGTCATGGCAGGGTGCCTTTCAGGACATGCGGGGGCAGCCGGGGGACGTACAGGGACAGTCGCAGGACGCTGTTCAGGGTGCGCCGGAGCTGTCAGGGGGTGCCGGGGCCGAGGGAGCCGAGGATGTCGTGGCGCAGTGCCACGGTCGCGGGGTCGTCGTGGGCGTCGCGGTCGCGGGGCCGGGGCACGGTACGGACCCCGGCGAGAACGCCCGACCCGAGGAGCGCGACACGGTCGCCGAGGAACAGGGCCTCGTCCACGTCGTGGGTGACGAAGACGACGGTGGCGCCGGTCCCGTGCAGCACCTCCACCAGCAGCTGCTGCATGCCGGCCCGGGTCTGGGCGTCCAGGGCGCCGAACGGCTCGTCCATGAGGACGGCGCGCGGCTGCCCGGCGAGGGCGCGGGCGAGCTGGATCCGTTGGCGCTGTCCTCCGGAGAGCCGGTGCGGCAACTGCCGCTCCAGACCGGCAAGACCGACCCGGTCGAGCCACTGCTCCGCCCGCTGTCTGCGTTCGGCGCGGCCCAACCCCCTCATGGCCAGGGGCAGTTCGACGTTGGCGCGGGCCGTGCGCCACGGCAGCAGCGCGTCCTCCTGGAAGACCAGCGCCCGGTCCGCGCCGGGCCCGGTGACCGGCCGTCCGTCCTGGGCGACCTGTCCGGCGAGTACCGGCAGCAGCCCGGCCAGGGTGCGCAGCAGGGTCGACTTCCCGCAGCCGGACGGGCCGACGACGGTCAGGATCTCGCCGGGTGCGGCTTCGAGGTCCACCCCGTGCAGCACTGCGGCGCCCGGCCGTCCGAGCCGCGCATCGCCGAGGCCGAGCCGGGCCCCGGGGGCGGGCGGGTCGGTGAGTGAGGCGGTGGTCGAGCTGGCCGTCTCCGTGGTCATGACGTGGCACTCCCCTCGCGGCGCGGCAGCCAGTGCGTCAGCCGGCGCCCCAGGAGTTCCACCACAGTGGAGGTCAGCCAGCCCAGCACGCCGATGCCGACGATGCCGGTGAACACGCCCGGATAGTCGATGACCGTGTAGTCCTGCCAGGTGCGGTAGCCGATCCCGTACTCGCCGGAGATCATCTCCGCGGAGATCACACAGATCCACGAGACGCCGATCCCGACCGACAGCCCTCCGAAGATCCCCGGCAGCGCACCGGGCAGCACCACGGAGGCCAGCACCCGCCACCGTCCGCCGCCCATGGTGAGCACCGCCTCCTCCCACACCGGGGCGAGGGCGCGCACCGCGTGCCGGGTGGCGACCAGCACCGGGAAGAACGCGGCGGTGCAGGTGATGAAGACGATGCCCTGTTCATTGCTGGGGAAGAGCAGGATCGCCACGGGCACCAGCGCGATGGCCGGGACGGGCCGCAGCACCTCCAGCACCGGCCCGATGAGATCCGCCGCCCAGCGGGAACGGCCGACGGCCACGCCCGTGGCGACACCGAGCACCGCCGCGAGCAGAAAACCGGTGACGATACGGCGCAGACTGTCGGTCACGTCCCGCCAGTACGCGGCGTCACCGAGCCGCCGCCCGAACTCCCCGGCCACGTCGGTGACGGACGGGAACTGGTCGAAACGCAGCCACAGTTGGACGTCCAGCGCGGTGACCAGCTGCCACAGCCCCAGCGCGGCGAGCAGCGACAGGGCGCGTACGACGGGCCGCAACCGGTGGGCGCGCCGCGCGGATGTTGGCACCGGGTCCGGCTCCGGCTTCGACGACGCCTTCCTCGTCGGAGCGGTAAGCGCGGTCATGACGCCTGCTCCAGTGCGGTGGCATAGGAGACGGTACGGGCGCCGGGGTGCGCCTGGGTGTACGCGCGGGCGGCGGAGGCGGTGACGAACGGCTTCAGCTCCTTGCCGTCCTGGATCCAGACCGCCTTGTCCGCGTACCAGCGGGTGCCGTGGGCGGCGTCCGGGACATAGGCGGCGCGCGCCTCGCCCTTGTGCTCTGCGACGAACTCCAGCAGTTCGGCGGGCGAGCCGAAGGAACGGGTGCTGTCCTCGCCCTTGAGCCACACCTCGCTGCGTGAGGTCCCGGGCGTGGACGCGAGGCGCTCGGCGTACTCCTTTCCGTACACCCGCTTGACCGGGCCGTCGTCGACGAACGAGTCCACGTCCACGTCGCCGACGAGCTTCGCCGACCGCAGCACCGACACGTCCTTCTTCAGCGCGGAGACGAGCTGCGGCTTGACGGCCGGGTCGAAGGTGGCGATGCCGCCGCTGCCGTTGTAGAGGTAGACGACCTCCGGGGGCAGGCCCGTGGCGTCGGCGACCTTCTCGGCGGCCCGCACGGGGTGTTCGTTCAGGTAGCGGGTCGCCTCGATCTGGGCGGCGAGGAACGCGTCGAGCACCTTGGGCCGCTGCTCGGCGAAGTCCTCGCGCACCGTCACTCCGTGGAAGGTGGGCAGGCCGAGTTCCGCGCCGTCGTACAGGGCCTTCGCCTTGTCCTGGAAGACCAGCAGCCCGGGCCAGGCCACGAACTGGGACAGGGCGTCGGCACTGCCCGCCTGCAGCGCCGAAGCGCCCACCGCAGGCTGCTGGTTGAGCTTGCGGATGTCCTTCTCCGCGTCGAGGCCGACGCGTTGCAGTGCCCGGACGAGGGTGCCGTCGGCCGCCGAGCCGACACTGGTGGACACCTTCTTGCCCTTGAGGTCCTTCAGCGAGCCGAGTTTCGACTGCGGCGGCGTCACGACGGTGTTCAGGGCGCCCCGCAGGTTGTAGCCGGTGACCGACACGAGGTGAGTGGGGCGGCCGAGCTGCTTGCCCCGGGCCGCGTTCAGGAGCAGCGGGAAGTCGCCCATCGACCCGATGTCGATCTTCCCGGCGGTCATCTGCGCGGTGATGGGCGCGCCCGTGGCGTAGTCCTGCCAGTCGACCTTGTAGGAGACGCCGTCCCGCTTGCCCTGTGCGGCGAGTTCGCGCTCGAAGTAGCCGAGGGAGCGCAGCAGGGTGCCGGCGGTTACGGTGTTGATGGTCTTGGACTGGTAGCCGACGGTGACCGTGACGTGGGTGGCGTCGCCGGCCGAGGCGTCGCCGCCGCAGCCGGTGAGAAGGGTGCTCAGGAGGGCGGCCGCGAGCAGGGCGGCAGGTGTCGTGCGTTGGCGTGTCATCGGGAGTGGGCCTTTCACCGCAGCAGGTAGGGCATGTTGACCGTGACGGCCCCGGTGGGGCAGCGGGCGGCGCAGGGGCCGCAGTACCAGCACTCGTCGACGTGCATGTACGCCTTGCCGCTGTCGGGGTTGATCGCCAGGGAGTCCAGCGGACACATGTCGACACAGAGCGTGCAGCCGTCGATGCACTTCGACTCGTCGACGGTCACGGGCACGTCGGCCCGCTGGGGCACCAAGGGCATGGCTGTCTCCAGTGAGGTCCTGCGAGGGGTGAAATGACGCCTTGACGACGCCTTGACGCCTGGTCAGACGTGTTCAGATGTGTTCAGACGGAGCGGCGCAGCAGTCCGCTCATCGCGATCCGGTCGCCGCGGAACCGGATGAACTCCAGGTCCACGGGCCTGCCGTCGCACAGGTGGGTGAGGCGCTCCAGCATCAGCACGGCGGTGCCGCGCGGCGCCTGCAGCACGGTCGCGGAGTGCGCGTCGGCGTTGACGGCCTCCAGGGTGATCTCCGCGTGCCCGAGCGGCTGCCCGGTGATCTGCTCCAGCAGCCGGAAGACGTCGGTGTTCTCCAGGTCGGCGCCGATGAGTTCGCCGCCGATGTCCAGGGGAAGGTAGGTGAGGTCGAGGGAGAGCGGCAGCCCGTTCAGTCTGCGGAGGCGCTCGATGTAGAGCACGTCGGTGCCGGTGGGCAGGCGGAGGCGCTCGGCCACGGGTGCGGGCGCGGCGACGGGTGCCATGGTGCGTACCTCGTTGGTGACGCGGCCGTGTTCCCGCAGGGTTTCCGCGAGTCCCATCAGCCGGTCGAGGCCGTGCGAGTACTTCTCGGCGACGACGACGGTGCCGACCCCGGGCAGCCGCTCGACGAGCTGCTCGGCGCGCAGTAGGTCCAGCGCGTGCCGGACGGTGTTGCGCGAGACCTGGTAGTCGGTGGCGAGGACGTCCTCGTGGGGCAGCGCGCCGCCGGGAAATCCCCCGGTCAGGACCAGGTGCCTGAGCAGGTCCGCGAGCTGCCGCGCCCGGTCCGCACGCAGCCGACGGCGACGGGCGGCGGCGAGCGGCGCGGTGTGCTCGCGGGTTCGTTCGGGTGGCATGCGGCGACCATACCGACGGTTTCCGCGTGGTGGTGTTGCTGAATCATTGCGCCACCTGAGCCCCCTTCACCAGTCCGCTGACCTGCGATTTTCCGGGGCCTTGGCGCAGTTTCGCCACTGCGCCCGCAGTCCGCTCAGGGCGAGACGATGCGGGGCAGGGCGATGCGGGGGGGGCTGGAGTGGCGGCGACATGTCACTCGCGGACGAGTTCCCGGCGCCGGCGTTCGAGGTACGCCCGCTCCGCCGGGTTCTGCGAGAGCGCTACGGCGGCCTCGTACTCCCGCACGGCCTCCGTGTCGCGGCCCAGGCGGCGCAGGAGGTCGGCGCGGACGGCGTGGAGGACGTGGTAGCCGTCCAGGTCCAGGGCC
Source organism: Streptomyces sp. (assembly GCA_013362785.1). Lineage (GTDB taxonomy): Bacteria > Actinomycetota > Actinomycetes > Streptomycetales > Streptomycetaceae > Streptomyces. The sequence goes on from JABFVM010000276.1 coordinate 56,241, forward strand.
TCCACGAGGTCGAGGGCATGCCGTGGACCCTCGACCTCGGCGACGGCGACCGCCCGGTTCAGGGCCACGACCGGACTGGGGGCGACGGCCGTCAACTGGTCGTACAGCCGCAGGATCTGCCCCCAGTCCGTGGCCCCGGTGTCCGGCGCGTCGCTGTGCACGGCCTGGATGGCGGCCTGGATCTGATACGGCCCCGGCCGCTTGCGGCGCAGACAGCGCCGGACCAGTTCCTGCCCCCCGGCGATCAGCTCCCGGTCCCACCGGTCACGGTCCTGCTCGGGCAACGGCACCAGCGCGCCATGGGCATCGCGCCGGGCGTCCCGGCGCGACTCGACGAGGAGCATCAGCGCGAGCAGCCCGGTGACTTCGGGTTCGTCCGGCATGAGCTCGGCCAGCAGGCGCCCGAGGCGCAGCGCCTCCTCGCAGAGGCCCGCCTCACCCTCGTACCCCTGGTTGAAGATCAGGTAGACGACGGCGAGCACCCCCGTGAGCCGGTCCGGCAGGTCGGCGTCGCGGGGCACCCGGTACGGGATACCGGCGTTGCGGATCTTCGCCTTGGCCCGCACCAGGCGCTGGGCCATGGTCGGTTCCGGGACCAGGAACGCACGGGCGATCTGGGCGGTGGTGAGCCCGCCGAGGAGGCGCAGGGTCAGGGCGACCCGGGCGTGGACGGCGAGGGCGGGGTGGCAGCAGGTGAAGATGAGCCGGAGCCGGTCGTCGCGCACGGGGCCCTCCTCGGGCGGGGCGTCGGAGGCGTGCAACAGGGCGGCCTGGGCGTGGCGTTCGTCCCGGCCGGCCTCGCGGCGCAGTCGGTCGACGGCACGGTTGCGGGCGGTGGTGATGATCCAGCCGGCGGGGCTCGGGGGCACGCCCGTCTCCGGCCAGCGCCGTACGGCGGTGGTGAAGGCGTCCTGGACCGCTTCCTCGGCGAGGTCGATGTCGCCGAGGAAGCGGACGAGGACGGCGACCGCGCGGCCGTACTCCGCGCGGAAGACGGCCTCGACGTCCGGGACCGTCATCGGCCCTCGGCTTCGCCCATGAACGGCCGCACCTCGATCGCCAGGGTGGTCGCCAGGGCCAGCCTGCGACCCCACTCCAGGGCGGCGTCCAGGTCGGGCGCCTTGATCAGGCTGATGCCGCCGAGCATCTCCTTGCCCTCGGCGTACGGCCCGTCGGTGACCAGGACGTCGCCGTCACGGGGCCGCAGCACGGTGGAGGACTCCGGGCCGTGCAGTCCCCCGGCGAACACCCAGGCGCCCGCCTCGCGCAGCTCCCGGTTGAGGGCGTCGAGGTTCTGCTCGATCTCGCCGAGCACCTCCGGGGCGGGCGGCTCCCCGACCGGCTGCATCACATTGAGCAGGTAGTACTTCATGACGGCCTCCTCGGGCGTCGGTGGTGGCGTCGTGCTGGTCTCTCACCTCCTACACGAACGGCCCGTCCCCGGATCGACACCCACGGCCGACACCGCGCGAACCTTTTTCGGAGAACGTCTCCGCTTACATCGTCATGAACCCGTCGACCTCTACACATAAAGAAGAAATAAGCGCAGAATGACCGTAGGCGGCGCCAACCGCACACCGCACCAGACGCGGTAAGGCCTGCGAGTCAAAGGAGACGAGTCATGGCCAACGTCTCGCCCACCAGAGGTGACATAACCAGCCACCCCGATGTATCCGAAATGCGGGATCGCTACGCCCGCATGCTCGGGGGTCGTGATGTGACGCTGCTGGACGGACCGGTGTTCCTGCTCGGTCTGTACTGCGCCGTGTCCCCCTGGATACTCCACTACACGACGAGCCAGCCCGCGCTCGTGCCCCACAACCTGGTCGTGGGGATCGCGATCGGCCTGCTGGCCCTGGGGTTCACCCGGGCTCCGGAGCGCATGTACGGCCTGAGCTGGGCCTGCTGCGCGATCGGCGTGTGGATGATCATCGCGCCGTGGGTCGTCGGGGACAGCCCGGACGCGGGCGTCGTCGTGAACAACATCATCATCGGTGCGCTGGCCGTGATCCTCGGGCTGATGTGCGCCGTTACGACGGCGAAGAGCACCTCCGGACCGTAACGAGGCCGGAGAGGAAGTCACCCTGGCCGGTCCGCACCCGCGGACCGGCCCTTTCCGCGCCCGCAACCCACGCCTCGGCGGTCCCGCTCAGCGGGTCGGCATGAGCCACGGCTCCTGCGGCAGCACATGGCCGGTCTCCAGCAGCGACTTGAGGTTGGACAGCACCGCCGGCCAGCCGGACGACACGTCGGCGCGGGCGCTCTCGTCCGGGAGGTCCTCGTGGGTCACGGTGAGGCGGACGATCTCGGCGTGCCGCTGGATGTCGAAGGTGACCCGTGAGTACTTGTCCTCCTGGCCCTCCTCGTCCGGCGCCGCCCAGGTGGTGACCAGCCGGGTCGGGCGCTCGCTCTCCACGACGGTGCCGACCACGTCGGCGACGCCCGAGCCGTCCGTGCGGACATGCTCCCAGCGGGAACCCGGACGCCAGTCCGAGACGTTGCTGTGCCCCCAGTAGGCGGCGGTCAGGTCGGCGTCGGTGAGCGCGTCCCAGACCTTCTCCGGCGTGCTCTCGATGTAGGTGACGTACACGAATGTGGGCTTGTCGGTCATGGCTTCCTCGGCTCGTCGTTTCACTGCCCCGAGCACGCGCAGCCGCGGGGCCTCGAACTTGTCGATCCACCGCTCCTGGATCTCGTGGAGCGGGACCGGATTGAGGTAGTGCAGCTTCTCCCGCCCCCGCCGCACCGTGCTGACCAGGTTGGCGGCCTCCAGGACGGCCAGATGCTGGGTCACCGACTGACGCGCCATGTCGATCCGCGCGCACAGCTCCCCCAGCGTCTGCCCGTTGTCCTCGCGCAGCCGGTCCAGGAGCCGCCTGCGCGTGTCGTCGGCCAGCGCCTTGAAGACCTTGTCCATCGCGGGGTCGCTCTCTGATCGCACACTCAAAGTTATGCAGGTAAATGCCTGCATGTCAATGGGTGCCGATTTGAATTATTTGCTCCTTACATCCCATATCTAACGAACAGTGCCGAATAGCTGTTACACGACATATGGGGTGCTGTCATGGACGGTCCGTAGCGTCGAACGCGTCGGAACGAACCCCATCAAAGGAACGACTCACTGATGCGTGCCCCCCGCACCCTGCGCACCGCCCTCGTCGCCGCCTGCGTCACCACCGCACTGGGCGTCTCGGCCGCCGGCGCGTTCGCCGCCGATACGCCCGCCAAGGCGCCGGTCAAGTCCGTGGGCCAGGTCGGCCAGGCAGGCAAGGCGGCCCACCACTCAAAGGCCGAGCGTGTCCACGTGAAGACGGTGAAGCTCGCGGACAAGGTCAGCCGGGCGAAGCTGTACCGCATCGGAAAGGACCGCTACGAGGCGGAGATCTGGGTCAAGGGCGGGAAGTACGGGGCGCTTTACACCGACGGCAGGGCGGCCGCGCGCGCCCAGAACAACGGGCTGCACGTCACCCTGCACGCGAACGGCAAGGTCACGTCCTGGATCGAGCGGGCCAAGCCCAGGCCCGCCCCCGAGCCGCAGCCCAAGCCGGTCGTCAAGCGCCTCCTGGTCGCCACCCCCACCCTGGCGGACGGCGTGACCACGGCGAAGGTCTACCGGCTCGCCACCCACCACTACGAGGCCGACATCTTCGCGGACGGCGTACGGCTCGACACCCTGGTCGCGAACGGCCGTGCCGCGTACGGCGAGAACAACGGGCTGAAGGTCGTGCTGAAGCCGGACGGCCAGTTGATCTCGGGATTCGACGAGAGCACGGAGCCGGCCCCCGCACCCTCGCCGGGCACCGCCGACCAGCTCCAGCCGGAAGCCGGCTGACCTGTCCCCCGCCCGCCCATACGTCCGGCACGAGCCAAAACCGTTCGCCAACGACGCCCGCCCCCAGGCACCCTGCCCGCATGGATCACGCGGAGGTACTTCTCATCGGAGGACGGGCCGGGGTCGGCAAGACCACGGTGGGCTGGGAGGTTTCGGCCCGGTTGCGAGCCGCGCGGGTCGCGCACGCCGTGATCGACGGCGACTTCATGGGAGCCGTCCATCCGGCACCGGACGGCGACGCGCGCCGAGCCGGCATCACGGAGCGAAACCTGGCTGCCGTGTGGGGCAACTACGCCCAACTCGGCTACCGGCGACTCGTCTATGTGAACACCGTCAGCGTGCTCGACGAGGCCACGCCCATGTTCCGCCGGGCCATGGGCGACGGCATACGGCTGGTGCGGGTGCTGCTCACCGCCACCGACGAGACCGCCGAACTGCGGCTGACCGGGCGCGAGCTCGGCTCCGAGTTGGAACAGGAGGTGCAAAGCAGTGCCCGCAAGGCGCGGCTGCTGGACGAGCGGGCGCCCGCGGACGTCCTGCGCGTGGTGACCGACGGCCGCTCGGTGATCGACATCGCCTCCGAGGTGGTGGCCGCCACCGGATGGGCCGCGGCGGACATGGCGAGCGGCCCGGTGCCGGCCGCTTCCTGAAGCGGAACGGACTGTCCCTCTCTCCAGGGGGAACCCGCACCAGTGCGGGGACAGGAGGAAGAAGGGCGACATGGAGATCTCGGGCATCATCAGTGCCATCGTGATCGGCATTGTCATCGGTGTGCTGGGGCGTCTCGTGGTTCCGGGCCGTCAGCGCATCGGGGTCCTGTGGACGATCCTCGTCGGCATCGTGGCCGCACTGATCGGTTCGGCGATCGCGGCCGGACTCGACGTGGCCGACACCGACGGCGTCGACTGGATCGAGTGGCTCATCCAGATCGGTCTCGCCGCAGTGGGCGTGGCCGCGCTCGATCGGGCCAAGGCACACCGCTGACGTCGTACGCCTTACGCGGACAGCGCGGCGTACGCGCGTACGGGGTACGGGGCACGCGAGGGGCCTTATTTGTGCCCGGCGGTGGCCCGCATCGCGGCGAGGCCGTCGCCGACCGCGGGGTACGCGGGCGTCCAGCCCAGCTCCCGCTCCGCCTTCGACGTGGACACCCGCAGCGTCGTCGACATCACGGTGTGCGCGTACGACATGGGCCGCGTCAGCCACCGCGGTACGGTCATCGGCTTCGGCAGCCCGAACTCCTCGGCCACGCACCGGACATGGGCGCCGAAGCCCGTCGGGGTGCGGTCGGCGATGTTGTACGCCTCGCCGGGCCGCCCGCGTTCGACGGCGGCGGCCACCGCGCGGGCCGCGTCGGTGAGCTCGATCCAGGGCAGGACCCGGCCGTGGTCGGCGGGGACGGGCAGTTGCCGCTTGCGCAGCATGGGCAGGAGGGCGTCGGTGCCGCCGGGGCCGTAGAACAGGCCGAAGCGGAGCGCGATGCCCTCCAACCCTGGGCTTTCGAAGGTGAGTTGCTCCTTCACGCGCATCGCCGCGATGTGCCGTTCCAGCTCAGCGGAGCGGCCGCGCGGACCGAACGGGTCGTCCTCGACGATGACCCGGTCGCCGTGGTCGCCGTAGCCGTAGCCGAAGACCATCGACTCCGCGACGAGGCGCCGGGCGCCGGTGGCCCGGGCGGCCTCGATCAGGTGGACGGTTCCGTCGGTGCGCAGCGTGTTGGTGGCGTGCATGTCGCGGTGGCGCATGGGCGGCCTGCGCAGCGCGGTCGCGGCGTGGATCACCGTGTCGAAGTGGTGGCCGTCGACGGCGCGCAGCAGGGCGTCGCGGTCCAGCAGGTCGGCCCGGATGCCGTTGCCCGGTCCACGGCCGAGGCCGGTGACCTTGTGGCCCGCCTCGGTGAGGGCGTGGGTGATGTGCCCGCCGAGGACACCGCTGGCGCCCGCGAGGAGAATGTTCTGGTTCTGGTTCGTCGTCATGACCATGCGACGGATCGGGCGTGCGCGAATGTGACATCCACGCACGGTGGGCGCTCGCTACGGCACGTACACATGCGGCGTCGTGGTGGTCAGCGGTGCGAAGCCGAGCCGTTCCAGGATGGGGCGGCTGGCGCTCATCGCGTCGACCTGGAGGTACCGGTAGCCGCGGTCCACGGCGGCCCGCGCCCGGTGCGCGACCAGGGCGCGGTAGATGCCGCGACCGCGCCAGGCCTCGACGGTGCCGCCGCCCCACAGCCCGGCGAACCTCGTGCCGGGCACCAGCTCCATCCGGGCCGCGCTCACCGGTGTGTCCCCGGCCAGCGCGACCACGGCGACCACGGTGTCCGGGTCGGCCGCGAGGCGGGCGAGCAGCTGGTGCCGCATCCGCGAGCTGTCGGTGCCGAACGCCTTCTCGTGCACCTCGGCGACGAGGTCGACGCCCGCCGTGTCGGTCACCGGCAGGACGCGGATGCCCTCCGGCGGCTCGGCGTCCAGGGTCAGGCCGGCGACCTCGCCGATCATCAGCGTCTCCTCGGGCTGGGCCGTGAACCCGGCGTCCCGGAGCCGACGCCCGAGGTCCACCGGGAGGTCGTGCCCGTAGAGCTTCCACTCGAACTCGTGACCGAGCCCGGTGAAGTGGGCGATCTGCTCGGCGATCGCCGCGTCGGCGTTCGTCTCGTCCAGGTCGGACCACACGACGCCGTTCCAGCCGTGTGCGGAGGAGACCTGACGGACCACGCGCCCGATCCGCTCGACCCGGGCGTCCGGGCTGTCCGGCTGTGCGCCCTCGCGCATGTCCCGGTCGTACAGGGCGAGTATCGAGGCATGATCCATGGGATCACTCCAGCACCGGCCGAAGCCGGGGGCAACAGCTTTACCGGTCAACGACATCGGTCAACGACATCTCCGAGGTGGTACTCCATGGTCGTGAAGGACTCCGAACTGCCGTATCTGCGCCGCTGTGTCGCGCTCGCGGCCGAGGCGCTTGAGGCGGGGGACGAGCCCTTCGGTTCGGTTCTCGTGGGGGCGGACGGCGCGGTGCTCGCCGAGGACCACAACCGGGTTGCCTCGGGCGACCGTACCCGGCACCCCGAGCTCGAGCTGGCCCGCTGGTCCGCCGCCCATCTGGCACCCGCGGAGCGGGCGGCGGCGACCGTGTACACCTCCGGTGAGCACTGCCCGATGTGCGCGGCCGCGCATGCCTGGGTGGGCCTCGGCCGCATCGTCTACGTCGCCTCCTCGGAGCAACTGGCCGGGTGGCTGGCCGAGTTGGGGGTTCCCGCCCCGCCGGTCCGGACCCTGCCGGTCCAGGAGGTCGCGCCGGGTGTGGCCGTGGAGGGTCCGGTGCCGGAGCTGGCGGAGGACGTCCGCGCGCTGCACTTCCGGTTCCACCGGCGAACGGGCTGACCGGGCGGACGTTCCGGGTGCCGGAGCGTCCGAGTCCGTACAAGGTGCAAGCGATCGTCCGGGGTGCCTACGATCGAAAGTGGACCCGGACCACGTCGACGGCCCGGTCTCCTCCGACGGGGGGAGGCGCTTGCCCTTGCTCTCGGCTAAGCGACTGATGACCGCCTACATCGGGTTGGTCGCCGTGGCCACGATCGTCTACATGACGGTTCCCGCCGCGCTCGCCCCCGTGTGGGCCGTCATCGGTCTGGCGGGCGTCGCCGCGATGCTGATCGGCACCCATCTGCACCGCCCTGCCCACCGCTGGCCCTGGTGGGTCCTGGCGGCCGGTCTGCTCGCCTTCATCGCGGGCGACACCTACTACAACGTGGTGGAGGCCTACTTCGACGCCTCCAACCCGTTCCCCTCCGCCGCCGACGCCTGCTACCTCGCCTGCTACGCCCTGTTCGCCATCGGCCTGTACGGCCTGGTGCGCTACCGCTGGGCCGCCCACGACCTGCCCAGTCTGCTCGACGCGCTGATCTTCACCGCGGGCCTCGCGCTGCCCGTGTGGGTGTTCCTGGTCCAGCCGCTGACCGAGATCGAGGGGCTCACCTGGCAGCAGCGCGTGATCAGCATCGCCTACCCGCTCGGTGACGTGCTGGTGCTGGCCCTGCTGGCCCGACTGCTGACGCCGGGCCCGCTGACCGGGCACAACCGGGCGGTGGCACTGCTGGTCGTCGGCACGCTGACGCTGCTCTGCTTCGACATCGCGTACGGGATCCTCCAACTCAACGACTTGTGGCAGACGGGCACCCTGGTCGACTCCGGGTGGATCGTCTTCTACACGGCATGGGGCCTGGCCGCGCTGCACCCCTCCATGGTCGAGCTGACCGCGTCCGTGCCCCTGCGCGAGTCCCTGCTCCCGCCGCCGCACCGGATCCTGATGCTGGCCGTGGCCACCTTCATCGCCCCGGCGATCCTGCTGCACGAGGGCATCAAGGAGAAACCGCACGGCGTCCCGGTGATCGCCGCCTTCTCCGGTGTGCTGTTCTTCCTGGTCATCCTGCGTCTGGCCGGCATGGTCGTGGCCCATCGCAGGGCGGTGGAACGGGAGCTGGCGCTGCGCGCGGCAGGGGCCTCGCTGGTCTCGGCGGTCCGCAACGAGGAGGTCGCGCGCTCCTGCGAGGCGGCCGCCGACCGGCTGCTCGGCCCCACCGTCCGCCACCGCACCTTGGTGCTGCCGGCCGAACGGGCCGCCGGGCTCGCCCCGCGCCGCGCCGAGCTGGTCACCGCCGACACCCTGGACCCCGACGTCGCGGCCGGACTGAGTGGTTTCACCTCCGTCCTGGTGTGCCCCATGACCCCGCCCGACCGTCCGGCCGGGGACATCCCGGGCGCGCTGCTGGTCGCCGGTCCGCCCGGGCGGCTCGCTGAGACCCGGAGCTCGCTGGAGATCCTCGCCTCGCACGCGGGCCTCGCCACGGAACGCGTCAAACTGCGTCAGGAGATCATCCGCCGGGAGAGCGAGGCGTACTTCCGCACGCTCGTGCGCAACGCCTCCGACGTCATCCTGATCCTGGAGGACAACGACACGATCCGGTACGTGAGCCCGTCCGCCGCGTCCGTGTTCGGCAGCACTGACCTGGTCGGCCGGCCACTGCCCGACCTGGTGGATCCCCGGGACCGGCACCGGGCGGCCCGGCAGCTGGCGGCCGTACGCGAGATCGGGCCGCGGGCCACCCACGACCACTGGTGGGTGAGCCACCCGGAGGGGCGGGTCGAGGTGGAGGTGCGGTGCAGCGACTTCCGGGACGAGCGCACCGTGGCCGGACTGGTCGTCACCCTGCGGGACGTCACCGAGCAGCGGCGGCTGGAACACGAGCTGACCGAGCGCGCCTTCCACGACTCGCTGACCGGCCTGCCGAACCGGACGCTGCTCCTTGAGCGCATCGAGCGGGCCCTGCTGCGCAGCCGCCGGGAGTCCTCGCTGACCTCGCTGCTCTTCATCGACCTGGACGACTTCAAGCTGGTCAACGACACGCTGGGGCACTCGGCGGGCGACCATCTGCTGCGCGACGTCGGCACCCGGCTGTCGCAGAACCTGCGACGCACCGACACCGCGGCACGCCTGGGCGGCGACGAGTTCGCCGTGCTGATGGAGGACGCGCGCGAGCCGCTCGACGCCGAACTGCTGGCCGCGCAGGTGATCCAGACGCTGAGCAGGCCGTTCGTGCTGGGCGAGGAGTCGGTGACCGTCTCCGCCAGTGTGGGGGTGGCCACGGCGCGGGACAGCACGGACGCCGACGAGCTGCTGGGCCATGCCGACCTCGCGCTGTACGCGGCGAAGGCGGCGGGCAAGCGGCAGTGGCGCCGCTTCCAGCCCATGCTGCACACCCGCATGATCGAACGGCACGATCTGCAGAGCCGGCTCGCCCAGGCCGTCGCCGGGAAGGAGTTCGCGCTGCGCTACCAGCCCGTCGTGGACATCACTGCGGGTGAGGTCGTGGGCTTCGAGGCACTGATCCGCTGGCCGCGCGCCCCGCACCGGCCGGTGACGCCGGAGCAGTTCATCTCGCTGGCCGAGGAGACCGGGCACATCGCCGTGCTGGGGTCGTGGGTGCTGGAGAACGCGGTCCACGACATCGCCGGACTGCAGCGGCTGCAACGGCCGGAGGGGCCGCCGTACGTCAGTGTGAACGTGTCGGCCCGCCAGTTCCGGGACTCGGGGTTCGTGGACCAGGTCGGCCAGGCGCTGCGGACACCGGGGCTCGCGCCCGGGTCGCTGCAGCTGGAACTCACCGAGACGGTGCTGCTGCGCCGCGACGCGCAGATCCAGGCGGTGCTGCACGCCCTGAAGGATCTGGGTGTGCACATCGCGGTCGACGACTTCGGCACCGGGTTCTCCTCGCTGCGGTATCTGCGGGACTTCCCGATCGACGTGCTGAAGATCGACAAGTCGTTCATCGACGACATCACCCGCGACTCCCAGCAGGTCGCGCTCGTCGAGGGCATCGTGCGGATCGCTGAAACGCTGGGTCTGCAGGTGATCGCCGAGGGGATCGAGGACCCCGCGCAGCGGGATCTCCTCGCGGGCATGGGCTGCCGATTCGGGCAGGGTTTCCTGTTCGCGCGGCCGATGACGGTGGAGCAGAGCAGGCACGTGCTGCGCGACGACGGGAGCCGCTTCGCGCCGGGCTCCGGCGTGGCGACACGGCCGTCCGGCCACCGGAACCTGCCGATGCGCAGCAGGCGGGAGGCGCGCTGGGTGGACCTCGACCATCTGCGGCGCACCAGCCCCATGAGCGACGCCGTCCTGGACGAGGTGCGCGGCCGGCACATCCGCAGCCGGGACCACTGGCTGATCGACTTCGCCTCCTGCAACTACCTCGGTTTCGACTGGGACCCGGAGATCGCCGCCCGGATCGAGCCCGCGGTACGCGAGTGGGGCACGCACCCGAGCTGGTCGCGGCTGCTGGGCAGCCCGCGGCTGTACCCGGAGATCGAGGAACGGCTCTCGGCGCTGCTGGGCGCCCAGGACACCCTGCTGCTGCCGACACTGACCCTGATCCACGCCTCGGTGATCCCGGTCCTGGCCGACGAGGGGAACGTCTTCGTCGAGGCGACCGCGCACCGCACGGTGTACGACGGCTGCCTCGTCGCCCGCAGCCAGGGCGCCAACCTGCGCCGCTTCCACGCCGACCGGCCCGACGAGCTCGATTCGCTGCTGGCGGCGGCGCCGTCCGGGTCGCCCCGGCTGGTCTGCCTGGACGGCGTCAACAGCATGACCGGCAACATCTGCGACCTGCCCATGCTGGCCGCGGTGTGCCGGGACCGGGACGCCACGCTGTACGTGGACGACGCGCACGGCTTCGGTGTGCTCGGCGAGCGCGGTCCGGGCGAGTCCTGTCCGTACGGCATGCGCGGCAACGGGCTGGTCCGGCACACCGGCGAGTCCTACGACCGCATCGTCCTGGTCGCGGGTTTCTCCAAGGCGTACTCCTCGCTGCTGGCCTTCCTCGCGCTGCCCACGGACCTCAAGAACCGGCTGAAGACGGCCGCCGCGCCCTATCTCTACTCGGGTCCGTCGCCCACGGCGTCCCTGGCCACGGCACTCGCCGGGCTGGACGTCAACGACCGGCGCGGGGACGCCCTGCGCGCCGACCTGTACCGCAGGACGGTCCGGGTCCTGGACCACCTGGACGCCCTGGGAGTCGGCACCCTCAACACCGACCGGCTGCCCATCATCGAGATCCCGCTCGCCGATCCGGCCGACCTGGACTCGGTCGCGGCGTTCCTGTGGGCGGAGGGCATCTATGTGACGCTGGCCGCCTATCCCCTCGTACCGCGCGACCGGGTGGGTTTCCGCGTCCAGATCACGGCGCTCAACTCCGACGAGGACATCGACCGGCTGACCGCCGCGCTGACCCGTCTGTCCGCGCGGTTCCCGCTGCGCCCGAAGAGCTGAGCCCGCGATGATCACACACAACGACGACGTGGACTGGGACAACTGGCCGGTGGCGGACTATCTCGCGGAGAACTACCGCGAGGTGCACCCCTCCGACGCGGCGGTCATCACCCACCACTCGGCGTTCTACCGCCGTCTCCCACCGGGCTCGCTGGGCTGCTCGGTGGAGTTCGGGGCGGGCCCCAACCTGTATCCGCTCATCCTCGCGGCCGGGGCCAGCCGCCGGGTCGACGCGGTGGAGGCGGGCGCCGGCAACGTCGCCTATCTGGAGCGGCAGCTCCTGGTCGAGCCCGACGCGAGCTGGCTGCCGTTCCACGCGCTGTGCCGTCGGCTCAACCCCGACCTGCCCGCCACCCTGGCCGGGGCGCTGGCGCGGGTACGCGTCGTGCACGGTGACGTCCGCGAGCTCCCGCCGGGCGGCTACGACCTGGCGTCGATGCACTTCGTCGCCGAGGGCGCCACCGAGGACTACGCCGAGTTCGCCGAGTTCTGCCGGGCGTTCGTACGGTGTGTGGCGCCGGGCGGGTACCTGGTGGCGGCCTTCATGGAGAACATGCCGACCTACCGCATCGGCCCCGCCTCACGCTGGCCGGGCTGCCCGGTGAATCCGGACCTCGTCACGGCGGTGTTCGCCCCGCTGACCAGCAAGCTGGAGGTCACCCGTATCGACACCGACCCGACGCTGCCGGACTACGGGGACTCCGGGATGGTGCTGCTGGCGGGGCGCACGCGCTAGCCGAGTTCCAGGGAGGTGACGCCGAAGACGCGCTCCTGGGCGTACGGCCGTACGGGGCCCGTGTACATGCGGGCCGTTTCGAAGGAGGGGGTGAACCCGGCCTCCTCGGCGAGGGCGACGGCCGCCGCGTTGGTCTCGGGCACGTCGATGGCGACCTCCCGGCCGGCCGCCTTCGCGGTCAGGGCCGCGAACAGGGCCCGTGCGTCCTCGGCGGTGTCGGCGAAGAGCGGGCCGATGCGCGGGCAGTCCTGGCCGGGGCGGATCACGCCGTAGCCGGTGACGCGGTCCCCGCTGCGACGGACGACGGCGTGGTGTCCGGGGCCGGTGAGCCAGTGGGCGAGGAGGCGGGGGCGGTCGGCGGGGGTGCAGGTGCCGTCGTACGCGGTGATGTCGTCGAGGTCCTCGGGCCGTACGACCCGGACGTCCGGTGCGTCGGAGGCCGGTGCGGTGCCGGTGAACCGGAAGGTGCGGTGCGCGAACTCGAAGCCGGAGCGGCGGTAGTTGTCCTGCTGGGCGACGACCCCGTCGAGGCCGACGGTGCGGTTCTCGGCGTGCGCCAGCGCGGTCTTCCAGGTGGTGAGGCCGTAGCCACGGCCGCGTACGTCGGGGCGGACCAGGTACCAGCCCAGGAAGGCGTAGTCGGAGCCGTAGTTGACGACGGAGATCGCCGAGACGGGCTCGCCGTCGATCCGGCCGATGAAGAAGCCCTCCGGGTCCTGCGCGAAGAAGGCCGCGCTGTCCGCGACTCCCGGGTTCCAGCCCTCCTCGACGGCCCAGCCGCGGACGACCGGCCAGTCGTCGAGGCCGGCCTGGGTGATGACGAGGTCTTCGGGGGCCGGAGAGGCCATGGGTGCGCTCCATTCCGTGGGGGATCCGCGTGCACATGGTGATCGACCGTGCACCCAGCATCCTTTCGGATCATGCGGGAGGGCGTCACGGCATGATCAAGCCGTTGCCGCACAAGGGGGAACGACCGGACGGGTGTGCGCATGACGAAGGCCCCACCGTCCGCCCGGTGGGGCCTTGCCTGCCGCGCGTGCGAGGCGCGGATCAGCTCACCGCCCGGGGGCGGAAGCGCCGGTACAGGACGGCGCCGCCCAGCACGAGCACCGCGCCGCCCGCCGCGGCCGCGGCGAGGGTCTCGTCCGACCCCGTCTCGGCGAGGGCGCCCCTCGGGCCGTGCGGGACGAACGCGGGCGGCTCCGCCTTCGGCCGCGGGTGGTGCGCCCTCGGCTTGGGCGCCGGCTTGGTGCTGGGGGTCGGTCCGTCGCCGTTCACCGACTCGTTGCCGGTCGCCGCGTTGCCGACGCCGACCACGTTCACGGAGTTGCCGCTGACGTTCACCGGGAGGTGCACGGGGAGCTGGACGGTGTTGCCGGACGCGACACCCGGCGAATCCTTTCCGCTTCCCTCGGCCACGGCCCCGCCGCGTGCGGAGCTCTTCTTTCCGCCGCCGTCCTGGTTGGTGCACTTGTTGCCCATGGCGGGGTTGAGCAGCCCCACCACGTTCACGGTGTTCCCGCACACGTTCACCGGGACGTGCACCGGGAGCTGGACGGTGTTGCCGGACAGCAGTCCCGGGGAGTCGGCCGCGGCACCGTGGGCCGCGGAGTCGGCGAACGCCGGAACCGTCACAGCCATCGCGCCGGTGGCGGCGAAGGCGATCACACCGTTTCGGGTAACCCGTTTCATAGGTTCCCTGCCTTCCAGACATGGTCTCGGGCACTCGCCCGCATCGGATAAAACGCAGACGAACCATTCGAGTTATGGCTTATCGGCCTTTCACCCCATCGAGTGGCACGCTTGTCGAACTAGTGGCAAAAACGCCCGATAGGAACGCAAGGGGCGCAGAGTACGGCCGTCCGGGCGGCCCCGCACGCCCGGAGGCGGTCGTTCCGGGGCCCGCTTATCGTGATCGAGGACGCCGTTTCCCGGTCCGCGACGGGCGTCCTGGAGGCATTCATGCCGGCAAAGCTGTCAACGCGGCCCATGCTGCGCCGCTGCGCCGTCGCCGGTGCGGCCGGGATCGTCCTGCTCGGTACGGGACTGCCTGGGGCCATGGACGACGACAAGCCCGACCTCGACCGCTTCTACCGGCAGCAGGTCGACTGGGCGAAGTGTCCCGGCGAGGGACTGCCGAAGGACATGCAGTGCGGCAAGGTCACCGTCCCCCTCGACTACGCCCACCCGAAGGCGGGCACCCTCGATCTGGCGCTCGCCCGCTACCGGGCCACCGGCGAGAAGCGGGGCTCGGTGCTGCTGAACTTCGGCGGCCCCGGCGGTGCCGGCACCCCTGAATTCGCCTCCGGCGGCAAGGAGTTCATGGAGCTGACGGACGGCTACGACATCGTGACGTTCGATCCGCGCGGCGTCGGCAGGTCCTCGCCGGTCAGCTGCGGGGACCGCGAGGAGAACATCGGTGTGGCGGACAACGGCACTGAGGTCGACCGCCATCCGCAGACCGTGCTCAAGCAGTTGCGGCGGGCGGCCGCCGCCTGCGCCCGGCACTCCGGCCCCGTGCTCCCCCACATAGGCACGGTCAACGCCTCGCGCGACATGGACGTGATGCGCGCGGCCCTCGGCGACAAGAAGCTCAACTACCTGGGCTTCTCCTACGGCACGCGGCTCGGCGCGGTGTACGCCGCCCAGTTCCCCGAGAAGGTCGGCCGGATGGTGCTCGACGGCGTGGACACGCTGACCGAACCGCTGACCGAGCAGGGCGTGGCGGGCGCCCAGGGCCAGCAGAAGGCGCTGGACGACTTCGTCAACTGGTGTGTGAAGGACATCGCCTGTCCGTTCGGGCAGGACGCGCGCGAGGCCCGCAAGCAGGTCGTACGGCTCGTCGAGTCGCTGGACGAGAACCCGGTGCCGTCGGCCTTCGGTGAGCCGTTCACCGGGCAGGACCTGGTCGGCGCGATCGGCCACGCGCTCTACAGCGAGGAGTTGTGGCCCTCCCTGGAACGGGGGCTCGCCTCGCTGATCGAGGACGGCGACACGCACACCATCGAGTCCTTCGCCGGCCGGGCCGCGCCCACGGGCCGGGAGGAGAGCGGCGACCCCGACGGCGGTCTGGTGGACGCCGAGGACATCCCCCTCGACAACGTTCCGGCCGCGCTGATGGCGATCAACTGCGCGGACGACCCCGACCGCCCCACCGCCGGGCAGATCGTCCGCGACCTCGACCGGCTGCGCGCCCAGTACGAGCAGGCGTCACCGGTCTTCGGGCTCTACCGGCTCACCGAGGTGCTGATGTGCTACGGCCGCCCCAGGGGCACGGAGTTCATCCGCGACGAGGTGAAGGACGTGGACACCCCGAAGGTGCTCCTCGTGGGCACCCGGGGCGACCCGGCGACGCCGTACCGCTGGACCGAGGAGACGGCCCGGCGACTCGGCTCCTCGGCCGTGGTCCTGGACAACAAGGGCGGCGGCCACACCGGATACGGCTCCTCCAAGTGCGTCCACAACAAGGTCGACGCCTTTCTGCTGTACGGCACGCTGCCGCCCGACGGAAGTTCCTGCGGGGTTGAGGAGGACAGGGAGTAGGGCCGTGGCGATGCTCGGGATTGCCCCTAATGCCCGATCGGCGAATCGGTCCTATCGTGCTGTTATGGAGCACGCACTCAGTCCCACGACCCTCGCCGAGCTGCGGCGCCCGCGCCCTTATCCGGCCGTGTCCGTGCTGACGCCCACGCATCGCCGAGAGCCCTATCGCACCCAGGACCAGGTCCGGCTGCGCAATGTCGTGGCCACGGCCAAGAAGCAGCTGGAGGCCGATCCGTCGGTCACCCGCGAGCGGCGGACGGACGTCGGGCGACAGCTCGACCAGGCCCTCGCCGAGGTCGATCTCACCTACGCCGAGGACGGTCTGGTGATCTTCGCCGCTCCGGGTGAGCACCAGGTCTGGTCCCTCCCCCGCACGGTGCCCGAGCGCGTGGTGCTCTCGGACACCTTCCTGACCCGCAACCTCGTCTCCGCGCACGCCGCCGAGCGGCCGTACTGGGTGCTCGCGGTCTCCGCCGACCGCGTCACCCTGTGGAACGGCAGCCTGGACCGCATCACCGAGGCCCGCACCGGCGGCTTCCCGCTGACCCGGCGCGTGGAGAACTTCGACGCCGAGCGCCGGGAGCAGATCGGGGACGACCCGAGCACGTTCCGCGACGAGGGCACCCGGCACTTCCTCAAGGACGCGGACTCCGCCATGACGACGGTCCTGCGGGGCAGTCCGCGGACGCTGTACGTCACCGGCGAGCAGGCCGCGCTGTCCCTGCTGGACGAGATCGGCGGCGTCACCAAGGAGGCGCTGCACATCCCGCACGGCGGGCTCGCCCACGGCACCCATCAGGCGGTGTGGCAGGCGATCCGGCCGGTGATCACCGCCGAGGCCCGCAGGAACACCGACGCGGTCACCCGGGAACTCGAAACCGCCCTCGGCCGCAAGGCGTTCGCCGCCGGCGTCGACGAGGTCTGGCGCAGCGCCCGGGAGGGCCGGGTACGGCTGCTGGCCGTCGAGGAGAACTACCGCGCGACGGTGCGCGGCGAGGGCGGCGACCATCTGATCCCGGCCGTGAGCGGCGACCTCGACGCCCGCGAGGACATCGTGGACGAGATCGTCGAGCAGTGCCTGGAGACCGGCGCCGAGGTCCGCTTCGTCCCGGACGGCACGCTGGCCGACGCCCGCGGGATCGCGGGGGTACTGCGCTACTGACACCGCGGCGACGAGGAGGCACAGCGGCGTCGTCCGGTCGCCTCCTCGTACGGTCGGCCGCTGTCCGGCGGCCGGCCGTCCTCACACGCTGCCGAAGAGCGCGCTCAGACCGCGTTCCACGACCGCCCCGAGGTCCTCCTCACCGGGCGGGACCGCCGCGTAGGTGCGCAGCAGGAAGCGGTGCAGCACGGAGGTGTCGAACTGGAGCAGCGCCATGCCGTAGGGCGAGTGCAGCTCCACGACCGTGCGCTCGGGCCCGCACGGCCAGATGTGCACATCCCCGTCCCCGGCCGACCCGCGCAGCCCCGCCTCCAGCAGACAGCGGGCGAAGGTCCAGGTGGCCCCCTGCCCGTCGAGGGAGACCTCGCCCGGGAAGTCGAGGTGCACCGCCAGCGGGTCCGTGGAGGCGTACCGCAGCTTCGCGGGAACGGTGAGTTCGCGCTCCTCGCCGGTGATCAGACGGGCGGGTGCGGGCTGTTCGAGGGCGATGTCCATGGGCGGTCTCCCCTGAGGGTCGGAGGTCGGACGCTTTTGCCGCTGTGCTGTTACGACCCCTCAGGTGCCCTTCGCATTACGCCGAAGCGGTCCCCATTTATGTGAACTGCGTCACTCCCCGGGAGCGCAACCGTCCAGCGGACGGCGACGGCCGCTCCACCCCTGGAACATCCGACCGTCGAACACACGAATGAGCGCCGCACAATCGCCCCGCCGGACCATCAAATCGCGTACGCCGCCTACGACTTGACCCCACCGGCGACGTACAGCATTCGCATGGCACGAGCCCTCCATGGAGACTCTGGCATATGCCGGACGCACCACCGTATCGGGTGTTGCCAAATCCCTTACAGGGCGTCGCGGGCTGTGCCACAGTCGTAACCGGTCCTTCCGTCAGCCTTGGTCGTACCGTCCCGCATCGGAGTGCGTCATGCCGCCCCATCTCTCTGCGGACCACCCCGCCGCCCAGCCGCCCGGGCGCGGCTCGGTCGACGCGCTCATCTCGCAGACGCGGCGGCTGCGGGGCGAGGTCGACGCTGTACGGCGGGACACGCAGAGCGACGGTTCGGGCCCGCGGGAGCGGTGGCAGCGGGCGCTGTGCGATCTCGCCCTGCATCAACTCAACGACCTGGACGAGCACTTGGCGCAGCTGCGGGACGGCCCGTCCGCCGCCTCCCCGGCTCCCGCGGCCGCGCCGGCCGACCCAGCGGTGACACCCCCGCCCCGGACCGGCGCGCTGCTCAGCCGGGTCGGCAGCGCGGAGTGGAACCTGCTGACGGACGAGGCCAGTTGGAGCGGCGAGCTGTACCAGATCCTGGGGCGTGACCCCGCCGCGGCGCCGCTCACCCTGGACGAGCTGCCGGCCCTGGTGCTCGACGAGGACCGGCCGAAGCTGACGTCGATGGTCACCCAGTGCCTGGTCGACGCCACGCCCATCGACGGGGAGTTCCGGATCGTCCGGCCGGACGGCGAGGTCCGCACCGTGCACATGATGGGCGAGCCCGTGCTCGACTCCGACGGCAGCACCGCCTCGATGTGGGCCGTGCTGCGGGACGTCAGTGAACTGCGCCGCAGCCAGCACGCGCTGAGCGAGACCCGTGACTCACTCCAACGCCACCGGCACCACGCGCAGACCGAGCACCGGCTGGCGGTCGAGTTGCAGGAGGCCGTGCTGCCGCCGTGGCGCGGCTCCCTGCGGCTCCCGCACCAGGGCCCTCGGACCCTGGACCTCGCCGCCCGCTATCTGCCGTCGTCGACCAGCGCGCTGATCGGCGGCGACTGGTACGACGCCCTCGAACTGGCCGACGGCGACACGTTGTTGAGCGTCGGCGACCTCACCGGACACGGTGTCGCCGTGACGTCGGGCATGGCGACCCTGCTGGGCGCCGTACGCGGCATGGCGATGGCCGGCACCCAGCCGGGCCAACTGATGTCCTGGCTCAACCAGTTACTCGACGCCACCGTCCAGCCGGCCCTCGGCAGCGCCGTCTGCTGCCGCTACCGGCCGGACACCCGCACCCTGACCTGGGCGCAGGCCGGACACCCCGCCCCGCTGCTGTTCCGCGACGGGACGGGTCACCGGCTGAACGCACCGGACGGCGTCCTGCTGGGCGCCACCTCGGGTGCCGTATACGCGCAGGCCGAGGAGAGCCTCCGGGTGGGAGACCTGCTCCTGCTGCACACGGACGGACTCGTGCCGAGGCACAGCCGAACGGACTCCGTGCACCGGCTCCTCGAACTGGCCCCCCGCTTCGGCGGGGCACGCAGCGCACAGGACTGCGTACGGCTGGTCGTGGAGGAGTTCGGTGAGAGTGAGCGCGCGGACGACGCCTGCGTGCTGGTGGCCAGGGTGATGTCGTAGGACGTAGTGGGACGTATGGGGGATCGGGCGCACAGGCCCCCTATGCCTGTGCGCTACGCCTTTGCGCTGTTGCCGCTGCCCGGCTTCTTCGCCTTGGGCAGTGCCAACCGGATCTCCTCCCGCAGTTCGTGGATCTTCGGATAGCTGGAGTACTCGGCGGTGAGCCGGTACATCTGGCGCAGCCGGTCCCAGGTGCGGCCGGAGGAGTTCGAACCCATCGACATCAGGGCCAGCCGTGCGTACCGGTCCGCCTGTTCGGGGTCGTCCGCGATGAAGCAGGCGGACGCCATGGACAGATGGTCGAAGATCTTCGAGCGCTCCCGGCCGTCGATGCGCAGGGCCAGGGCCTTCTCCGCGTAGTGCTGGGCGTGCGCGGCCGCGCCCGGCTCGAACTCGGCCAGCGTGCGGTAGGCCAGGGCCTGCATGCCGTACAGATCCTCGTCCTTGAAGGTCTGCATCCAGCTCGGCGGCGGTACGTCGCTCCGGTCGGAGACGAAGAGGTCCTCCGCCTGTCCGAGGGTGCGGCGCATGGCCTGGCCCTTGCCCATCGACGCCTGCGCCCAGGCCTCGATGGTGTGGAACATGGCCCTGGTGCGCGGCAGCACCTCGTCGCCGGAGCCGGACTGGGCGAGTTTCATGAGGTCGAGTGCGTCGTCGGGCCGGCCGAGGTGCACCATCTGGCGAGCCGCTCGGGAGAGCGCCTCCCCGGCGCGCGGCCGGTCGCCGCCCTCTCGGGCCGCGTGGGCGGCGATGACGAAGTACTTCTGGGCCGTGGGTTCCAGGCCGACGTCGTGCGACATCCAGCCCGCGAGGACGGCGAGGTTGGCGGCGACGCCCCACAGGCGCCGCTGCAGATGTTCGGGGTGCCGGTAGGCGAGCATGCCGCCCACCTCGTTGAGTTGGCCCACGACGGCCTTGCGCTGCAGCCCGCCGCCGCGGGCCGCGTCCCAGGCCCGGAACACTTCTACCGAGGCCTCCAGTTCCTCGATCTCCTGTGATCCGATGGGGGCGGCCTCGTAACGGTCGAGCCCCACGGGGTCGGCGTGCAAAGGGTCGTCGAACTGGGGGGCGTCGGCCCTGAGGGCCGGGTCGGTGTGCAGCCAGTCGTACATGGCGCTGCTGAGTGCGGATCCCGCGGCGAGCGCGGCACCCGCGCCCACCAAGCCGCGTCGGTTGAGCATGAGGTCCATTCCCGTGAATTCGGTGAGGACCGCGGCGGTTCGCTCGGGCGCCCACGGCACACCGTCGGGATGCTCCACACTCCCGGCGTCCTGCCGTTTCCCCGCACGCCCGTGCCGGACCAGACCGAGGTCCTCGATGGTCACGACACGGCCGAGACGCTCGGTGAACAGGGCCGCCAGCACCCGCGGCACCGGATCGCGCGGGATCTCTCCCATGTCGATCCACCGCCGCACCCGCGAGGTGTCGGTCGCCAGCTGGGGGTGGCCCATGGCCGCCGCCTGCCGGTTGACCAGCCTCGCGAGCTCGCCCTTGGACCAGCCGGCCAGGCCGAACAGGTCCGATAGGCGGGTGTTGGGTTGTCCGCTCACGTCAAGCCCCCAGGTTCTCGGCTGAGTTGACAGTAGCCCCGTGAGAGTTGCCTCGGGACTATTCGCCAGGGTTCGCCAGGGCTCGCCAGATGGTGTGCCACTGGGCATCGGGTGTCAGGTAGGAACGCGCCACCCCGACCCGGTCGCCGAGGGACATTCCCCAGGGTGCACCCGGGCGGCCGGATCGGGCAGCGCTTTGACGTCGCAGGCACACGAAGGGATCTGTCTCTCCCATGTACGCAGCATCGTCCTCCGTGTCCGCCCCGCCCCGGTCGCTGCGAGCCCGTCCGGCGGGCAGCGGCCCCTACCTCGACCCCGCGCGGCCGACGGCCGCCCCCGCTCCCGTGCTCGGTGCGGGTCGGCCGCGGCGCGCGCCGGGGCTCGGCACCCAACCGCTCAGCGGGAGACTCGACTTGTCCGGCCCTCAGGGCGCCCAGCTGCGCACGGCGATCGCGTCGGTGCACCGGATCTGCCCGGAGTTCACCCCGGTCCAGGTACTGCGGCGCAGCGGGCGGTCCGTCCTTCTGGTCGGCACGACCGGGCGCAGCACGGCCGTCGCCAAGTGTTTACTGGACCACTCCCCTACGTGGGCCGAGCGGATCCGGCACGAGATAGCGGCATACCGCTCGTTCGTCCGGCACCGCCCCCCGGTGCGGGTGCCGAGACTGATCGCGGCGGATCCGGACAACTGCACACTGGTCATCGAGCGGATGCCGGGCCGGGTCGCGGCACTGCAGCGGCACCCGTTGGAGGCGCCGCCGCGGGCGGACATCCGGGCGGCACTCGGAGCGATCTGCCGGCTCAACTCGTGGCGGCCGCCGGCGGGCACGTTCGACGCCCCGCTGGAGTACGCGGACCGGATCTCCCGGTTCCATGAGCTGGGTCTGCTCACCGACCGGGACATGGGCGATCTGCAGAAGCTGCTGCACGGCATCGCGGCCTCCGCGGGCCGTCAGGGCATGGGCCAGTTCTGCCACGGCGACGCGCTGCTGTCGAACATCCTGCTCTCACCGGCCGGTCCAGTGCTGGTGGACTGGGAGCACGCGGGCTGGTACCTGCCGGGCTACGACCTGGCGACGCTGTGGTCGGTGCTCGGGGACGCACCGGTGGCCCGGCGGCAGATCAGCCAGATCGCGCAGTCGGCGGGCCCGGCGTCACGGGACGCGTTCCTGGTGAACCTGATGCTGGTGCTGACGCGTGAGATCCGTACCTATGAGACGGCCGTGCAGCGTTCGATGCACGACTCGACCCCGGCGGCACCGGGAGTGGCCCACCCGGGTGCTGCGCCGTCCGGCGAGGAACAGCGGCTTCTGCTGAGGCGGCTGCACGACGACTGCCAGTTGGCCCGCCGGGCCGTACGAGCGGCGGTCGGTACTCGCTGACGGGGACGAAGGCCCGCGGTACGCGCTGAGACAGCGGCGTACCGCGGGCCTTCGTGTGTGCGTTCACGTGTACGGCGGCGACGAGTTCCGCCATCCGGCCGTACGGCACCCACTGGTGTACGCCACTGACGCCGCGCAGGCCCGGCGGCCGTCGCGGCGAAACTCCCGGGAATCATGGTTGACAAGGGAATTCATCCGGCCCTTGGCATGATTGACGGATCGTCGGACAGCCGGTACCACTGACGGACGCCCGGCCCCGCACGGCTCATCGCGCCCGACCGTCCCAGGAGGCTGCATTGCGAGGATCCGTCACCGCCATGGCCGCCGCGACCCTGCTGGTCCCGTTGCTCGGCGCGGCCCCGTCCGACGCCCGGGAGACGGGGGACCGTCTGCAGTCGGCCTTCGCGTCCGCCGCCGCCGAGTACCACGTGCCGCAGAGTGTCCTGCTCGGCGTCTCCTATCTTCAGTCCCGCTGGGACGCGCACGGCGGGGCGCCCAGCGTGACCGGCGGCTACGGCCCGATGCACCTCACCGACGCGCGCACCGCGCTCGCCGGACAGGTCCCGCACCACAGCGAGGGCTCGGAGGACCCGCGCGGCGACGGCGCCCGCAAGCCCCTGCACCCGAAGGCGGAGCCGCCGAAGAACTCGGAGCTGCCGGCTCGCCTCAGGACGCTGCCGAAGGCGGCCGAACTGACCGGGCTGAGCGCGGAGCGGCTGCGCAAGGACCCGGCCGCCAACGTGGCCGGCGGTGCCGCCCTGCTCGCGGCCGAGCAGAAGGCGCTGGGCCGGCCGCTGAGCTCCGATCCGGCGGACTGGTACGGCGCGGTGGCCCGTTTCTCCGGCGCCGACGACACCGCGACGGCGGCGGCGTACGCGAACGACGTCTACGCCGTGCTGCGCACCGGCCAGAAGCGCCGTACGGACGCGGGCCAACTGGTCGCCCTGGCCGCCCAGCCGCGCCTCTCCCCCGACACCGGGCAGTTGCGTCGGGCGGGACTGCGCACGCTGGAGACGGAGGAGACCGAGTGCCCGCCGACGGTGTCCTGCGAGTGGGTCCCGGCACCCTACGAGCAGTTCGGTGAGGGCGACTACGGCAACCACGACCTGGGGAACCGTCCGGCGTCGCAGCCCATCCGGTACATCGTCATCCATGACACGGAGGGCACCTGGGACGGGGTCCTCAAGATGGTGCAGGACCCGACCTATGTGTCGTGGCAGTACTCGCTGCGCTCCACCGACGGCCACATCGCCCAGCATGTGAAGGCCAAGGACGTGGCCTGGCACGCGGGCAACTGGTACATCAACGCCAAGTCGATCGGCCTGGAGCACGAGGGCTTCCTGGCGCGGCCGGACGCCTGGTACACGGAGGCGATGTACCGGTCCTCGGCCCGGCTGGTGACGTATCTCGCCGGCAAGTACGGCATCCCGCTGGACCGGCAGCACATCCTCGGCCACGACACCGTGCCGGGCGGGACCGCCTCGGCGGTGCGCGGCATGCACACCGACCCGGGTCCGTACTGGGACTGGCGGCACTACTTCGAGCTGCTCGGGCGCCCCATCGTGCCCACCGCCGGGCCGTTCGGCGGCCTGGTGACGATCCGCCCCGACTACGCCGCCAACCGGCCCGAGTACACCGGCTGTGTCACCGCGGGCGAGCCCTGCGCGGACCACGGTTCGAGCGCGGTGCGGCTGTACTCCGGGCCCGGCGAGTCGTATCCCCTGATCAAGGACATCGGTCTGGGCACGACCCCGAGCAAGGGCGTGAACGACCTGTCCTCACGGGTCTCGACCGGTCAGCAGTACGCGGTCGCCGGCCGGGAGGGCGAGTGGACGGCGATCTGGTACCTGGGCCAGAAGGCGTGGTTCAAGAACCCGAGGAAGGGCCCGACCGCGGTGAGCGCGGCCGGGCCGGTGGTGACGCCGAAGGACGGCGTGGCGAGCGTCCCGGTGTACGGGCGCGCCTACCCCGAGGCCTCCGCCTATCCGGCGGACGTGCCCGCCCAGGAGGTGTCGCCGCTGCCGTACACCCTGCCGGCCGGACAGCAGTACGCGCTGGGCGACAGGGTGTCGGGCCAGTACTACTACGCCGTGTCGTTCGACGATGCCTCTCACCGGGTCGTGATCGGCAAGGACCAGTACTACGAGATCCAGTTCGGTCACCGGGTGGCGTTCGTGCGGGCGGACGATGTGCGGGTGGTGCCGTCGGGCTGGTGACGGCGCGTCCGCGTCACACGACATGACCCCTGACGCCAGAGATCCGATGACTCTGCGGCAAGGGTCATGACAACACCAACCAACCAACATGGCCCCGATCGATCGGGGCCATGACTGTCCGGGGGAACCGGGCGGTTCAGCCCTGCTGGAAGAGCTCCGCGGGCAGCGGCTTCAACAGGGCGTACAGGTCGTCGGTGATGGGGCGGTCCCAGGCGGCGATGGTGACCAGGACGTTGTCGCTGCGGTCGAACTGCACGCAGGAGATCCGGCTCTCGGAGAGCTTCAGACGGCGCACGATCAGGAGGTTGTCGCCCTGCATCACCGGCACGTCCTCGCTGCCGACGACGGTGATCTCCTCGTCGTTCTCCAGGGCCAGCAGCAGCTGCGCGACCTCGAACGGGATCTCGCCCTCGGTGACGTCACGGGCCGGCGAGCCCTCCGGGAGGTTGCCGATGATCATCGCGGGGCCGCGGCCGCCGAAGAGGTCGTATCGCAGGAAGACGCCCTGACAGCTGCCGTCCGGGGCGGGCAGCAGCCCGGCGCCCAGATTGCCCGGCCAGTCGCCCGGGTCCATGGCCAGTACGTCGAAGTCGGGCCCGGCGGGCGTGGCACTGCGGCGGCGGAGGAACGACATGTCGCCATGGTACGTGGCCGGACCTGCTCCGTGACGTGCGGGCAGCGGTTCGGGCGTTGCTCCCTCGCCGCCCCCGCACCCATCAGCGCGGGGCCTCGGGTGCTCCGCCGCACGGCCGGACGCCGCACAAATCCGTTGCCGACCGGCCGGGGGCGCCCTACGGTCGCGATCATGCTGCCTCCGGTGGAAACGGACGAGGAATGGGACGCGGTCGTCCCCGACGAAACCGTCATGCGGCCCGGCGTGGAGGACCTGTGCGCCCGCCTCGGTCTGGCCGGAGCGCCGCTGACCCGTTTCCCCGACGGGTCGCAGCCGGTGTACGCCGTGGGCGACGCACACGTCCTCAAGCTGTTCCCCGGCGCCGCCGCCCGGGACGGCGAGGCCGAGGGCCGGGTCCTGTCCCATCTCCAGGGGCTCCTGCCGGTACCGACACCGCGGGTGCGCGATACCGGCGGGTACGAGAACGGCTGGCGGTACGTACTGATGTCCCGGCTGCGCGGCGAGAACCTGGCCGGCGTCTGGGACCGAGTCCCGCGTGCCGACCGTGAGCGCCTCGTCGCCGAGATCGGTGAGGCCCTCGCCGTGCTCCACACGCTCGATCCCGGGCCGCTCGAAGACGTCCTCGGGCCCGGGGACTGGGGCGCGTTCGTGGACCGACAGCGCGCCGGAGCCGTCGGGCGGCAGCGTGGGCGCGGGCTGTCGGCCGAGTGGCTGGAGCAGATCCCCGAGTTCCTCGGCTCGGTCCCGCTGCCGCGCACTCCACGGCGTTCCCTGCTGCACACCGAGGTCATGCAACAGCACTTCCTCGTCGACCCCGACGGCTGGCGGCTGACCGGCCTCTACGACTTCGAGCCGGCCATGATCGGCGACCGGGCCTACGACTTCGTCGGCGTGGGCGTGTTCGTCACCCGGGGCGACCCGCGGCTGCTGGCCCGCCTCGCCGAGTCGTACGGCACCGTCTTCGACCCGGACGAGCTGCTGGCGTACACGCTGCTGCACGTGTACAGCAACCTGCCCTGGTATCTACGGGAGTTGGGCGCGCCGGCCGACGGCACGCTGCCGTCGCTGGCCCGGGCCTGGTTCGGCACCGACTGACGGGGCCGGGGCACTCGACCGCCCGGCGGGCCGGGCCGCTCACCCCTGCGACGGTGCGGGCGGCACCACCGCGATCGGGCTCGCGGCGTGCAGCAGGACCGCGTGGGTGACCGAGCCCATCATGCGGGCGGGGGCCAGCAGGCGTCGCCGGTGGCGGCCCACGACGACCAGGTCCGCGTCCTTGGAGGCGGCGACGAGATGGCCCGCCGCGTCACCCGGGGCCACGTACGCCTCGGCGTGGACCTCCGGGTGGCGTTCGCGGTGCGGGTCGAGGAAGCCTTCGGCGAGGGTGCGGGTCGCGGCCTCGACGGCGTCCTGGTCCTCGGACGGCTGCATGACCTGCGCGGTCACCGCCGTCCAGAGGTGCAGGGGCCAGGCGTAGGCGGCGACGACCTGGAGGCGGGCGCCGCGCAGGGCGGCCTCGGCGAAGGCGAAGGACAGCGCGGCCTCGTCGGGGCTGTCGACCTGGAGGCCGACGACGACCCGCGGCCCCGGCTCGATGGGCATCCCGTCGTGGACCGGGCGCCCCGGCTTGGGCACCACGACGACCGGGCACTCGGCGTCGCGTGCGGCGGCCATGCCGTTGGAGCCGAGCAGCAGTCCGGTGAAGCCTCCCCGGCCTCGGCTGCCCAGCACCAGCAGTTCGGCGGTGGAGCTCAGTTCGAACAGCACCGCACCGGGCGTCCCCTCCAGGGCGACGTACTCCAGGCCCGGCCGCTCGACCCGGCCCTCCAGATAGCGGCGTACCCGGTCGAGCACCGGATCGTCGTCCGGTGTGGGCCGCCCGGCGGGCAGGACCTCGGGCCCGGCCCAGGACGCGTACTGCTGGACGTGGACCACCCGCAGCGGCGCCTTGCGCACCAGGGCGGTGTCGAAGGCCCAGTCCAGCGCGACGAGGCTGTCGTCCGAACCGTCGACCGCCACGATGACCGGCAGGGTGCTCATGGGTTCCTCACCTCCGGAATACGACCTTCCCGCTCCCGGGGCCAGCCTGGCTCAGGCGTCGCCCTCAGGAGGGTCCTCAAGGTCGCGTGTCCGGAAAAACGGGCGGAACACACCCGGATCGGCCCGAAGGCGGCCGGCGCGCGGGGCGACCGCCCGCCGGCTCACCCGGGCCCGTGCGTCACGTCAGGTCGAACTCGCCCTCCCTCGCACCCGACACGAAGGCACCCCACTCGGCGGGGGTGAAGATCAGGGAAGGGCTCTCCGGGCTGCCGCTGTTGCGCATCGCGATGAATCCCTCGACGAAGGCGATCTGCACATCGCCCACGCCACGGCTGCTTGAGTGCCACTCGGCGCTGCTGAGGTCCAGCTCCGGCTTGTCCCAGCCCGCGAGCGGCGGCTGCTGCTGGATGGTGCTCTCGGCCACGTCCGTGCTCCTCCCGGTTCGTCGTCCGCGGCCAGCCTAGCGATCGGTCCCGAGTGCCAACAGGCCACGTGAGGGGGACCTTTGCGGAGGCGGCTCCACCGCCCTCCGGTGAAGGGGCTCAGGCGTCCGGGGGCGCGGAGCCCACGAGCCACATGGAGAAGAACTGGGACCCGCCGCCGTAGGCGTGTCCCAGCACCTTCCGGGCCCGCTCGACCTGGTGTTCCCCGGCCTGTCCGCGCACCTGGAGGGCCGCCTCCGCGAAGCGGATCATGCCGGAGGCCCCGATGGGGTTGGTGGACAGGACGCCGCCGGACATGTTCACCGGGAGGTCACCGTCGAGTTCCGTCACCCCGGACTCGGTGAGCTTCCAGCCCTCGCCCTCGGCGGCGAAGCCGAGGTTCTCCAGCCACATGGGCTCGTACCAGGAGAACGGCACGTACATCTCGACGGCGTCGATGTCCCGGCGCGGGTCGGCGATGCCGGCCTGCCGGTACACGTCGGCCGCGCAGTCCTTGCCGGCCTGCGGCGACACGGCGTCCTTGCCCGCGAAGAGGGTGGGCTCGCTGCGCATGGCGCCGCCGAGCATCCAGGCGGGCGGGCGGGGCGCGCGGGCGGCTCCGGCCCGGTCGGTGAGGATCATCGCGCAGGCGCCGTCGGAGGAGGGGCAGGTCTCCGAGTAGCGGATCGGGTCCCACAGCATGGGCGCGGCCTGGACCTTCTCCAGGGTGATGTCGTGCTCGTGCAGATGGGCGTACGGGTTCTTCAGCGCGTTGCGCCGGTCCTTGTACGCCACCAGGGAGCCGACCGTGTCGGGTGCACCGCTGCGCCGCATGTACGCGCGCACGTGCGGCGCGAAGAAGCCGCCCGCGCCGGCCAGCAGGGGCTGCTGGAAGGGGATCGGCAGGGACAGTCCCCACATGGCGTTCGACTCGGACTGCTTCTCGAAGGCCAGCGTCAGCACGGTGCCGTGCACACGGGCCGCGACCAGGTTGGCGGCGACCAGGGCCGTGGATCCGCCGACCGACCCGGCGGTGTGCACCCGGAGCATGGGCTTGCCGACCGCGCCGAGCGCGTCGGCGAGGTAGAGCTCCGGCATCATGACGCCCTCGAAGAAGTCGGGCGCCTTGCCGATGACCACGGCGTCGACGTCCGCCCACGTCAACTCGGCGTCGTCCAGGGCCCGTTGGGCAGCCTCCCGGACGAGCCCGGCGATCGACACGTCCCGGCGCGCCGCGACATGCTTGGTCTGACCGATGCCTACGACGGCCACGGGCTCCTTGCTCATCGCGGATCCCCTTCGAGTACGGCGACCAGGTTCTGTTGGAGGCACGGGCCGGACGTGGCGTGCGCGAGGGCGCGGTCGGACTCGCCCCGGTGGACCCGGGCCGCGGCCTCGCCGATGCGGATGAGCCCGGCGGCCATGACGGGGTTCGCGGCGAGCGCCCCGCCGGACGGGTTGACGCGTACGCCGCCGTCGAGCCCCAGCGCCTTGCGCAGGACGATCTCCTGCGCGGTGAAGGGCGCGTGCAACTCGGCGGTGTCGACGGGCCGTTCGAACGCGCCCGCCTTCTCGGCGGCGAGACGGGCCGAGGGCGAGTCGGTCAGGTCGCGCACTCCGAGGCTGTGAGCCTCGATGCGGTGATCGATGCCGCGGATCCAGGCGGGCCGGTCGCACAGCTCGCGGGCCCGCTCCCCCGCCGCGAGGATCACGGCGGCGGCTCCGTCGCCGATGGGCGGGCAGTCGCCGGTACGCAGCGGCCGTACGGCGTACTCGCCCTGCGGGACCGAACCCCGCAGCTGGGCATGGGAGTTGGCGGTGGCGTCCGCGCGGCTGCGGGCGGCGACCGCGGCGAGGGCGGGTTCGTCGGTGTCGCCGGCGTCTATGAGGGCCTGGGCCTGGAGGGCGGCCAGGGCTATGGAGTCCGGCCACAGGGGGGCGACGTAGTAGGGGTCGAGCTGGCGGGTGAGGACGTCGCGCAGGGGCCCGGGTGAGGACTTGCCGTAGGAGTAGACGAGGGCGGTGTCGGCGTCCCCCGTCAGCAGCTTGGTCCACGCCTCGTACAGCGCCCAGGCGCCGTCCATCTCGACGTGCGACTCGGAGATCGGCGGCCAGGCGCCGACGCCGTCGAGGGCGAGGGTGAAGGAGAAGGCGCGGCCGGCGAGGTAGTCGCTGGAGCCGGAGCAGGTGAAGCCGATGTCGGCGGTCTTCAGGCCGGTCTGCGCCAGCACCTCGTGCAGCACGGGCATCAGCATCTCCACCTCGGAGAGCTCCTCGCTGGTGCGCCGGTGGTCGGTCTGCGCGAAGGCGACGACGGCGATCTCGCGGTTCACAGCAGCTCCCGGTAGGTGTCGTAGTCCGCGTCGGGCTCGCCCGTGGGCCGGTAGTGATCGGGGTAGCGGGCACCCTCCGTCCACACCGGTTCGACCCGCAGGCCCATGCGTACCTGGTCGTAGGGGATCCCCCCGATCCGCCCGTGCAGGGCGAGGCCGGCGCCGTCGAGGGCGATGTGGGCGTAGACGTAGGGCACTTCGATGTCGAGGTTCTTCGCCTTGATGTTGACGATGCAGAACGTGGTGACTGTGCCGCGGGGACCTACTTCGACCTGTTCCGATGTGGCGAGGCCACATGTGGGGCACGCACCCCTCGGCGGGACGTACACCATGCGGCAGGACGGGCAGCGCTCGCCGACGTTGCGGTGTTCGGCCAGCGCGTTGATGTAGGCGGTCTGGGCGCGGCCGGGCGAGTAGGTGTAGTCGAGGCGGGCGGGGGCGACGATGCCGGTGATCGGATCCTCGAACTCGCCGGTGTGACGGGCGGGTTCGGCCACGCCGCCACCGCTCCGGCCGTCGCCGTCCGGGCTGTCGTCGTACGGCTCGAAGCAGGCGATGTCGGTGATCGCGCCGCCGCGTTCCCCGGCCCAGCGGATACGGACCCGCATGCCGGTGTGCACGGCGTCGGGGCCGGGGGCGTCGAGGGCGTGCAGGAGGGCGGTGTCGGCGCCGTCGAGGCGGACCAGGACCCAGGCGAAGGGCGTGTCGAGGGGCTGGTCGCGGCGAGGGGCGTGGTTCCAGGCCCAGGTGGTGACCGTGCCGGTGGGGGCGACCTCGACCAGGTCGCGGATCTCCTCGGCGGTGACGGGGTCGTACTCGACGGGTGGGACGAGGGTGCGGCCGTCGCCGGTGCGCACTCCGAGGACGACGCGTTCGCGCAGGCCGGTGAGGAAGGCGCTCTGGACGGGGCCGAGGGAGCGGGTGAAGGGGAACTCCACGACCAGGGGGGCTTTGAGAACATCCGGCACGGTGGCTCCCTCGTCAGGCTCGCTTGTAGTCGGGTGACCGCTTCTCCGCGAAGGCGCGGGCGCCTTCCTTCGCGTCGGCGGTGTCGAAGATCGGCCAGCCGCGCTTCAGTTCGGCGGCGAGACCGTCGGTCTCGGTCATCTCGGCGGTCTCGTACACGGACGCCTTCACGGCCTCCACGGCGAGCGGTCCGCAGGCGTTGATCAGCCCGGCGATCTCCAGGGCCTTGTCGAGGGCCGTGCCGTCGGGGACGACATGGCCGATCAGACCGATGTCGGCCGCCTCGCGGGCGCTGTAGGGGCGGCCGGTGAGCAGCATCTCCAGTGCGTGGGTGCGCGGGATCTGGCGTTGCAGGCGGACCGTGGAGCCGCCGATCGGGAACAGGCCCCGCTTGACCTCGAAGAGCCCGAAGGTGGCCGACTCGCCGGCGACCCGGATGTCGGTGCCCTGGAGCATCTCGGTGCCGCCCGCGACGCAATGCCCCTCGACGGCGGCGATCACCGGCTTGCGGGGGCGATGGTGGCGGAGCATCGCCTTCCAGTGCAGGTCGGGATCGGCCTTGAGCCGGTCGCGGTACTGCTCGCCCGTCATGCCGTTGCCGGCGAGGGCCTTGAGGTCCATGCCCGCGCAGAAGCAGCCCCCCGCTCCGGTGAACACGATCGAGCGGAC
>JABFVM010000241.1 GCA_013362785.1 Streptomyces sp.
GGGCAACCCCGGTAACCCTGGTAACCCCGGCAATCCGGGAGAGCCGGGCAACCCCGGCAATCCCGGAAACCCTGGGAACCCCGGAAACCCTGGGAACCCCGGAAACCCTGGGAACCCCGGAAACCCTGGGAACCCTGGCGAGCCGAACCACCCCGGCACCCCGAGCACGCCGCCCGGTACGGGCGGCGTGACGCCGGGCGGTGGCTCGCACGGGAACACCCCGGGCGCCCACAACGTCACCCAGCCGCAGGCCGAGGCACAGCTCGCCCACACCGGCAGCGACCTGCCGATGGGCCTCGTCCTGCCGGTCGGCGCGGGGGCGATGCTCGCGGGCGCGGTGCTCTACCGCAAGGCACGGGCATCGCAGTAGGGGCGTAGCCATCCGGCACGAACGGAGCGGGCCCCGCTAAGGCGGGGCCCGCTCCGTTCTGCTCTGTGCTGCTCCGTGGCTCTGTGCGCTCGTGTCTTCCTGTCGCCTCAGCTCACCAGGTGGCCCTCACCTGGCGGATGATCCTGCGGCGCAGCCGTACCCTGCGGCTTCCGTCGCGCAGCAGGCTCAGGCGGTCCAACTCCCAGTGTCCGTACTCGGCATGGTCCGTCAGCAGGCGTGTGGCGTCCTTGCGGGAGACCCCGCGCGGTACGTACACGTCGACAAATTCGTATTCGGGCATCGCATCTATTGTGCGGGCTGGGGCTCGGTACGGATAGCGTCTGCACTATGTCTGATGCTGTGCAGCCCACCGCTGCCGAGGTACGCGCCGCCGCCGAGGCGGTCAAGACCGCGCTCGACCGTCACCTGGCGGCGGTCGAACGCCGGTCGGGTGAGGACGACCCGGCCGTCTACGAGGCGTTCAACCAGCTGGCCGCGGCCGCCGAGGTCTATGACGAGCTGCTCTACGACCGTTACGACGAGGTCACCCCCTTCGAGATCCCCGGTACGGACGACGCGCTGCCGCCGTACACGGGCCCCGAGGAACCGAACGCGCTCAGCGTGCTGATCCGCCGCGACTACTCCGTGGTGGAACCGCAGCGGCTGCTGGCGCAGGCCCAGCGGGTCGAGGCGGTGGACGACGACGAGGGCGCGGAGCTCTCCGGCACGGTGCACGGGGCGCTGGGCGTGCTGTTCGGCGAGTTCGAGGCGGACGAGATCGCCTCCCGGCACAAGGAGTTCGGTCTGGAGGAGGGCGACTCCACGCTGTGGGTGACCGCCGCGGACGAGTCGCCCGAGCCGGGGGAGTGGCTGGAGATGCCCTTCGAGGGCGTCGATCCGCAGCGGGTGGTGTGCCGGTTCGACGTCAGCACGGTGTTCGACGACGACCTGGACGACGAACCCGAGGAGGAGCTTGAGGACGAGCTCGACTCGGATCTGGACGAGGACGAAGACGAGGACGAGGACGACCTCGAACCGCTGGACGCGGATCGCTGACGCGGGGCGGAACGGCTGTCACCACCACGGCGGCGGTTGCGGATGATCTCCGTGACCGCCGCCGTGGTGGCGGGTGGGACGCGGTCTCGCCGTGGTGTCTTCCGGGAGGTGCGCGGCTGCAGGTCGTGTGTGGTTGATCGCGCAGTTCCCCGCGCCCCTTGGTCGGCTGCCCTGCGGTCAGTCCACCGACGATCCCTGCGCGCGGAGCAGGACGGGCAGGCGGGTCGTGCGCGGCTTGGCCGGGACCTCCGCGACCGCTCGGGGCAGGGCCTGGTCCACGCCGTGGACCACCGAGAGGTGGCGGTCGGCGCGGCTGAACGCCGTGTAGACCCAGGGGCGGCTGAGGGCCTGGGCCGCGTCGCCCGGCAGGACCACGACCACCGCCGGCCAGCGGCCGCCCACCGCCTGGTGCGCGGTCAGGGCCCAGCCGTGCCGTACGGACTGCTCCACCCGCTCCTTCGGTACGACGACGGCCTCGCCCGCGCAGGACAGATGCAGTCCCTCGGCGTCGGCCTTCACCACCTGGCCCGGCACCGTACGGCCCGGCGCGGGGGAGTAGGCGACGCGGTCGCCGGGGTCGAAGCCGCCGAAGCGGCCGGGGCCGGGGTTGAGCCGCTCCTTGAGCGCGGCGTTGAGGGCGCGCGTGCCGGCCGCGCCGCCGTGGCCCGGCGTGATCACCTGGGTCTGCTCGGCCGGGACGCCGATCGCCCGCGGCACCGAGTCGGCGACGAGCTGCACGGTGCGGTGCACACACTCGCCCGCGTCCCGCACCGGCACGATCACCAGCTCCTTGCCGGGCGCCTCGACCTGGTTCAGCTCACCGATGCCGACACCGGACACCAGCTCGCCCAGCGGGCCGGGATCGGGTCGCCGTGAGGCGATCTGCGGGCAGATCCGCGCCGCCAGCAGATCGGCGAACACCCGCCCCGGACCCGCCGACCACAGCACCGCCGGATCCCCGGCCGGCACCAGCCGGGCCCCGTCCGGCAGCGACTCCGTGAGCAGGGCCGCGGTCTCGACATCCAGCTGCGGGGCGTCCAGCACGACGAGCAGATCGAGGTCGAACGCACCGTCCGTGTCACGGCCGGGCCCTTCGGCACCCGACAGCAGTCCGGCCACGGTGGCGACACCGGGCGCGGATCCGGCCTCGGCGCCGTCGTCCGGTCCGTCCGACCCGCTCAGCAGCGCCGCGAAGCGTTCCCGGCCGAGCGGGGTGTGCGTGGCCGCCCAGGCCCGCAGGCCGAGGGAGTGCGCCGCGCGCAGCAGCGCCGCCGGTTCGGTCAGGGAAGCCTCCCCGCCGGTGTGGAGGACCAGACCGTGGGCCGAGACCGCGCGGACCAGGTCGGCGGCGGAGCCCGCGGCGGACGCCGCCCGCTCCCACTCCTCGGCCGAACCGTCCTGCTTCGGCACCGAGTTGATCAGACGGGCCAGCCCGTCGGCGAGGCTCTCCTCCGCGAGGGCGTACCGCTCCAGGCCGACGAGGACACGCACGGGCCGCTCCTCGTCCTCCTCCGCCTCGTCGTCCTGCCGGGCCGGGGCGCCGGGTTCGTCCAGGGCGTCCTGAAAGGCCAGCGCCTCCCCCTCGGCCAGCGTGTTCTGTACGGCGGTGTCGGCGTCCGGCACACCCCGCTGAGCCAGCGCCGCGGTGAGCGCCGGCAGCTCCAGGGCCGTGTGCCCGGCCAGGGCCGCCTGCTCCAGCAGCCACACGGTGACCGACCGGGCGCGCCGCTCGTCGTCCGGTCCGCACTCCGCGCCGAGCAGCGCCCGCGCGAACCCGTCGGCCTGCTCGGGCCGTACGCCCGCGACGCGCAGCAACTGCCAGGGGTCGGCCCGCAGCTGGTCCTCGGCGCTCTCGCCGAGCACCGCGGCGATCTGCGGGGCGAGGGTCTCCGGGGCGCCGCCGTCGGCCAGCACCCGCCGCACCGAGTCGACGGTCTCCGGCGCGGGGCCCGCGGGCGCGTCGGCCGCCACGGGCTCCGGTCGCCGTACCGGCTCCGGGGCGGGGCGGCGCGGTGGCTCCGGCTCGCTGAAGACGGCGGCCACCGGCTTCGCACCGCTCTCCACGGCCCGTACGGCGGCCAGCAGGTCCGCGGCCTTGCCGCTGAGCTTGGTCCCGCTGTCGATGGGCCCCTGCTTCTCCGCCTTGCGCCGCGCGATCCGCTCCCGCTCGACCCGCTGAGCGGCGAGCTCGGCCTCTGCCTCCGACTTCTTCGCCTCGGCGTCGCCGTCCCCGGCCTCGCTGTCCCCGGACTCGCCGTCCGGCTGCGCCGCCGTGGCCTCGTCGCCGCTCTGCTCGGCGCCCTCCGTGCTCCCGCCCACCGTCTCGCCCTCGGCGGGTCCCGGCCCCCCGGCCCCCGGCGTCCCCGGCTCGGCGTTCTCCGTGGTCTCGGGTGGCTCCGTGGTCACAGCGTGCTCCAGTCGTGATCGGGATAGCGGTGCACGGGCGCTGACACATCGTCGAGTGCCCGGCAGATCTCGTCAGGAAGACTAAGGGCCTCCACTGACAATGCCGCTGTGAGCTGCTGTGCGTTGCGTGCGCCCACGACGGGCGCGGCCACGCCGGGCCGGTCGCGGACCCAGGCGAGGGCGACCTGGAGCGGGGTCACGGCCAGTCCATCGGCCGCCGTCTGGACGGCGTCCACGATGCGGCTGGCCGTGTCGTCGAGGTACGGCTCGACGAAGGGCGCCATATGGTCCGAGGCGGCGCGCGAGTCGGGCGGCGTCGCGTCGCGGTACTTGCCCGTGAGCACCCCGCGCCCCAGCGGCGAGGACGGCAGCAGACCTATGCCGAGGTCCAGCGCGGCCGGCAGTACCTCGCGCTCCACACCGCGCTGCAGCAGTGAGTACTCCAGCTGGGTGCTGGCCAGCCGGGTGCGTATGCCGGGCGCCGCGAGCTGCCAGGTCGCCGCCTTGGCGAGCTGCCAGCCACAGAAGTTGGACACCCCGGCATAGCGGGCCCGGCCGCTGCTGACCGCGAGGTCGAGGGCCTGGAGGGTCTCCTCCAGCGGTGTGTACGGGTCGAAGGCGTGGATGTGCCAGACGTCGACGTAGTCCGTGCCGAGCCGGGCCAGCGAGGCGTCCAGCGCGGCGAGCAGATGGCCGCGCGAGCCGTCGAAGCGGCGGTCCGGGTCGGGCACGCTGCCCGCCTTCGTCGAGATCACCAGGTCCCGGCGGGGGACCAGCCCTTCTATGAGCCTGCCGAGCAGGTACTCGGCCCCTCCGTCGCCGTACACGTCGGCCGTGTCGACAAGGGTGCCGCCCGCCTCCCAGAACGTCTTCAAGAGGTCCGCTGCGTCGTGCTCGTCGGTGTCCCTGCCCCAGGTGAGGGTGCCGAGCCCGATCCGGGACACGCGCAGGCCGGTGCGGCCGAGATGCCTCTGCTCCATGAACGCCGAGATTACTGGCCAGAACCTGCCATGTGGGGGCCTGTGGATGACCAGTTTCCGGGACGGGGACGGGGGACACCGGCGACCGGTCGCGCGACGCCCGCCACACCCGCCTCCCGGTGGGAGGTCTCCCGCGCTAGGGTCGGGCCCACAAGGGACGTTACTGATCGGTAAGGGGAATCCGCCATGCAGCTCGGGATCAACCTCGGCTACTGGGGCGCCGGAATGGACGCGGACAATCTCGCCGTCGCCCAGGAGGCCGACCGGCTGGGATACGCGGTGTGCTGGGCCGCGGAGGCGTACGGCTCGGACGCGGCCACCGTGCTCTCCTGGGTCGCCGCCCAGACCGAGCGCATCGACGTCGGCTCCGCCATCTTCCAGATCCCGGCCCGCCAGCCGGCCATGACCGCGATGACGGCGGCCACCCTGGACTCGCTCTCCGGCGGCCGCTTCCGCCTCGGCCTCGGCGTCTCGGGGCCGCAGGTCTCCGAGGGCTGGTACGGCGTCAAGTTCGACAAGCCGCTGGCACGCACGCGTGAGTACGTCGAGATCGTACGGAAGGCGATGACGCGTGAGCGGTTGTCGTACGAGGGGCAGCACTGGACGCTGCCGCTGCCCGGCGGCCCCGGCAAGCCGATCAAGCTGACCGTGCACCCGGAGCGCGAGCACATCCCGCTGTACATCGCCGCCATCGGCCCCAAGAACCTGGAGCAGACCGGCGAGATCGCCGACGGCGCTCTGGTGATCTTCCCCTCCGCCGAGCACCTGGAGGAGACCACGATCCGGCACCTGCGCGCCGGGCGCGAGAAGGCCGGCAAGACCCTCGACGGGTTCGACGTCTGCCCGACCCTGCCGCTGGCCGTCGGCGAGGACAAGGACGTGACCACGCTCGCCGACACCTTCCGCCCCTACACGGCCCTGTACGTCGGCGGCATGGGCAGCGCCAAGCAGAACTTCTACAACCAGCTCGCCCAGCGCATGGGCTTCGCGGCCGCGGCCGCCGAGGTCCAGGAGAAGTACCTGTCCGGCGACAAGCAGGGCGCCGCGGCGGCCATCCCGCACGAGCTGATCGACCAGACGACGCTGCTCGGTTCCGTGGACCGCATCGCGGACCGGATGAAGGAGTACGCGGCGGCCGGGGTCACCACCCTCAGCCTCGCCCCCGCGGGCTTCACGCTCGACGAGCGCCTCGCCTCGCTGCGCGCCGGCACCGAGGCCCTGGAGCGCGCCGGGCTGGCCTGACGCGAGCGCCGTACGACCCGGGGAAGTTTCAGCGGCCGTGGTGGGGGCTCGGGGGTCTTCCCCGCCACGGCCGTCACACAGGACAACGCGCGCGTACCCCACCCGGTTACGCCCCTGTAGTGACCCCGATGGTCATTCTTTTGGCGGAGTTGTCCGGCGTAACTGTTGCAGCACCTCTCTCAGCCCATTTGACTCGTTCTTTGCGGAATCCTGCGGCGTCCTGAGAGAGGTGCCCCACGATGCTTTCGGCCAAGAGTCTGTTCCAGGAGATCCTCGACAACGACGACTCCTTCCGCCTGTTCTGCTCCATCGCGGCCAGCGGCGAGTCCCAGGGCGGCTGGGAGAACGCGCGTATCGCCGCGCTCGTGCCCGACAGCGAGCGCGACATGGCCCCGAAGATCACCCGGCACGGCGCCGACGAGGACAAGCACGGGCGGATCTTCAACGCCCTGCTGAAGAAGCGCGGCCTCGAACCCGTCCCCGTCCCGCCCGAGACCGACTACACGATGCTCCTGGAGCAGCAAGGCATCGGGCTCGCCCACGAGAAACTCAAGGCCGACAAGCAGCTCACGGTCGACGACATCGTCACCTACCTCGCACACAGCCGGGTCACCGAGCAGCGCGCCGCCGACCAGATGGTCATGCTCCGCAACGACTTCGCGGACGACGCGGCGGTCGGCAAGGCCATCAAGATGATCTCCAACGACGAGGACAACCACCTCGCCTACACCCACGAGGAACTGCTGCGGTTCGCGGCCGCAGGGCACGGCCGGCTGATCCAGCGCACCCTGCGCGAGTGCGCGCTCGCCGAGATCCGGATCTACCGGGACGTCAGCCTCGCGGTCATGGCCCACATGGGCCGCATCCTCGGCTGGCCCCGGCCCAAGGCCGCCGTGCTCGCCGCGGGCATCCACGCCCTGTACGCCTGGGAGCGGTTCGCGGGCTGGCGGCGCATGGTGTCCCTGAAGATGCCGGAACGGCGCGACGCCCTGGGCGGACCGGCCACGTCGGCGCCCGAGTTCGCCTGACGCCTGCAACCAGCCCCAGTTACAACCAGCCCCGCTACAACCAGCCTCGCCTCTTGAACAGCCGGTACAGCAGCACCTCGACGGCGGCCATGGCCACGATCAGCACCGGATACGAACCGAACCAGTGCAGCTCCGGCATGTGCTCGAAGTTCATGCCGTAGATCCCCGCGATCATCGTGGGAACCGCGGCCATGGCCGCCCACGCCGAGATCTTCCGCATGTCGTCGTTCTGCCGGACGCTCATCTGCGCCAGATGGGCCGAGAGGACGTCGGAGACCAGCCGGTCCAGGCCCTCCACGGCCTCGTTCACGCGCGTGAGGTGGTCGTTCACATCGCGGAAGAAGGGCTGCGCCTTGTCGTGCACGAAGGGCACCCGCGCGCCGATCAGGCCGGTACCCGCGAGCCGGGACAGGGGCTGCGCGAGCGGGCCGGTGGCCTTGCGGAACTCCATGATCTGCCGTTTGAAGGCATAGATGCGCGAGGCCGTGTGCCGTGAGCCGCCGCCGGTCGGCGAGAACACCTCCGCCTCCAGCTCCGCCAGGTCCGTGCCCAGCTCGCCCGCCACGTCGACGTAGTGATCGACCACGGCGTCGGCGATCGTGTAGAGCACCGCCGTCGGACCGTGCCGCAGCATCTCCGGCTCGTGTTCCAGACGGGCCCGGACCACCCCCAGCGGCGCCTCCTCGCCGTGCCGTACGGTCACC
Organism: Streptomyces sp.; assembly: GCA_013362785.1. GTDB lineage: Bacteria > Actinomycetota > Actinomycetes > Streptomycetales > Streptomycetaceae > Streptomyces. The sequence goes on from JABFVM010000241.1 coordinate 7,787, forward strand.
ACGAACGAGTCGCCGATGAAGACCATGACCTCGCCGGAGGAGACGATGTCGCTCCTGGCCTCGTACCCGACCGGCTTGAGCACCATGAACAGCGAGTCGTCGTACACCTCCAGCTTCGGCCGCTGGTGCGCCTTCAGGGCGTCCTC
>JABFVM010000544.1 GCA_013362785.1 Streptomyces sp.
CCGGCCTATGGGCCGCCGACGCCGCCGGAGCCGTACGCCACTCCCGCGCAGGTACCGACGCCGGACGTACCGACGCCGGACGACGGCGGCGGGCGGCGCAAGCGCAGGGTCCACCTCGCCGTCGTCGCGAGCCTCGCCGTGTGCGCGGTCGCCGCGGGCGCCTTCTTCCTCACCCGCCCCTCCTCCACCGAAGAGACGGCCTCCGCCACACCTACGGCGAGCCAAAGCGCCCGCCCCGGCGACAACAACCAGGCATCCTCCTCCCCCAGCGCCTCCGCCTCGCCCTCCGGCGACAAGGGCAAGGGGAAGGACGAGGGGAAGGCGACCGCTTCGGGGGTCGGGGACAGCGACGCGTCGCAGAGTCCCAAGACATCCGGGGGCGGTGCGGGCGGCACGCAGGCCACTTCCGCCGACAAACCCTCCGCCAGCTCCGACGGCGACGCGGGCGGCGGCGACGGTGGCGGCAGCGCCCCGGCCCCCACCCCCACCAGGACGGCGACCAAGCCCGCCACCCCGCCGTGGATCTCCCAGTGCACGTACTACTCGGGCAGCGAACTGACCCAACGCGGCGACCGTGGACAGCGCGTCGTGCAGGTGCAGTGCATGCTGAGCCGACGCGGCTACAGCGTGGGCGGTGCGGGCGTGGACGGCGATTTCGGTGCGGAGACCGACGCGGCGGTGCGGAAGTTCCAGGGCGCCAAGGGGCTGGAGGTCGACGGTCAGGTCGGGCCCAACACCTGGGCGGCGCTACGCAGTTCCACGTAGCGCCGCCCGGGGTCATGCTCCGTCGGTGTGAAGACGTGCCTCAGTGGAAGAAGTGGCGCGTCCCCGTGAAGTACATCGTCACGCCCGCCTTCTGCGCGGCCTCGACCACCAGCTCGTCACGGACCGAACCGCCGGGCTGGACCACGGCCTTGACGCCGGCCGCGGTGAGGATCTCCAGGCCGTCGGGGAAGGGGAAGAACGCGTCCGAGGCGGCGTACGCCCCCTGCGCGCGCTCGGCACCAGCCCGCTCCACCGCCAGCTTCGCGGAGTCGACCCGGTTGACCTGACCCATGCCGACGCCGACCGAGGCGCCGTCCTTGGCGAGCAGGATCGCGTTGGACTTGACGGCCCGGCAGGCCTTCCACGCGAAGGCGAGCTCGGCCAGCTCCTCGGCGGAGAGCGCCTCGCCGGTCGCGAGGGTCCAGTTCGCCGGGTCGTCGCCGTCGGCCTGGAGGCGGTCGGTGACCTGGAGGAGGGCGCCGCCGTCGATGGGCTTGACCTCGACCGGGTTGGCGGGCGCGGCCGGGGCCTTGAGGACGCGGATGTTCTTCTTCTTGGCCAGGGCCTCCAGCGCGCCGTCCTCGTAGTCCGGCGCGACGATGACCTCGGTGAAGATCTCGGCGACCTGCTCCGCCATCTCCTTGCTGACCGGCCGGTTCACGGCGATCACACCGCCGAACGCCGACAGCGGGTCACACGCGTGTGCCTTGCGGTGCGCCTCGGCGACGTCCGCGCCGATCGCGATACCGCAGGGGTTGGCGTGCTTGATGATCGCGACGGCCGGCTCGGCGTGGTCGTACGCGGCACGGCGGGCGGCGTCCGTGTCCGTGTAGTTGTTGTACGACATCTCCTTGCCGTGCAGCTGCTCGGCCTGCGCGAGACCGCTCCCGCTGCCGTCGACGTAGAGCGCGGCGGGCTGGTGCGGGTTCTCGCCGTAGCGGAGGGTGTTCTCGCGCTCCCAGGTGGCGCCGAGGAAGTCGGGGAACTGGGACTCGTCGACCGGGGCGTAGGAGGACGCGAACCAGCTGGCTACCGCCACGTCGTAGGCCGCCGTGTGCTGGAAGGCCTCTGCGGCGAGCCGCTTGCGGGTGGTGAGGTCGAAGCCGCCGTCGCGGACGGCCCCGAGGACGTCGGCGTAACGGGCCGGGCTGGTGACGACCGCCACGGACGGGTGGTTCTTGGCGGCGGCGCGCACCATGGACGGGCCGCCGATGTCGATCTGCTCCACGCACTCGTCGGGCGAGGCGCCCGAGGCGACGGTCTCGCGGAACGGGTAGAGGTTGACGACGACGAGGTCGAACGGCGCCACGCCCAGCTCGTCCAGCTGCTGCCGGTGGCTGTCGAGCCGCAGGTCGGCGAGGATGCCCGCGTGCACGCGCGGGTGCAGCGTCTTGACGCGGCCGTCCAGGCACTCGGGGAAGCCGGTGAGCTCCTCGACCTTGGTGACGGGGACACCGGCGGCGGCGATACGGCCGGCCGTGGAGCCGGTCGACACGAGCTCGACGCCCGCCTCGTGCAGCCCGCGCGCGAGGTCTTCGAGGCCCGTCTTGTCGTAGACGCTGACGAGCGCACGACGGATGACCCGCTTGGTGCTCTCGCCGCTCTCGGCCGTGACAGTGCTGTCGGCGGTCACTGGATAACTACCTTTCGTCCCTCAATGCGATAGCCGTTGCGGGCGAGCCGCCCCACGACCTCGACGAGCAGCCTTCGCTCGACTTCCTTGATGCGCTCGTGCAGAGCGCTCTCGTCGTCCTCGTCCCGGACCTCGACCACGCCCTGCGCGATGATCGGCCCGGTGTCGACGCCGTCGTCGACGAAGTGGACGGTGCAGCCGGTGACCTTGGCGCCGTACGCGAGGGCGTCGCGGACGCCGTGGGCGCCGGGAAAACTGGGGAGCAGGGCGGGGTGGGTGTTGACGAACCGCCCGCCGAAACGCGCGAGGAATTCCTTCCCCACGATCTTCATGAACCCGGCGGAGACGACGAGGTCGGGCTCGTGGGCGGAGACGGCCTCCGCGAGCGCCGCGTCCCACTCGTCCCGGCTGCCGTAGTCCTTGACCCTGCACACGAAGGTCGGCAGCCCGGCGCGCTCGGCCCGCGCCAGCCCCTCGATGTCCGCGCGGTCGGCGCCCACGGCCACGATCTGCGCGCCGTACGCCTCGGTGCCGACGGCGGCGATCTCGTCGAGCAGCGCCTGGAGGTTGGTGCCGGATCCGGAGACCAGCACGACCAGGCGCTTGGCACGCTCGGCCACGGGCTTGGCGGCCACGGTGGGGCCCTTTCTCGGGGGTGCGTTCTTCGTGCGGCCGGCGGGTATGTCGATCTGTACGTTCATACGAATGCATCGCGCCCCGGGATACGGGGAAGTCTACGAAGCAGCCGACCGTCAGCAACGATACCGGCACACCGGGCGGCCCCCATGGGACGGGGGCGTGGCCGGAAGGTAGCGTCTGCGACGAGCGGGCTCGGGAACGCGGTCGGTGTGCGGTGCGTTCACGAAGTGACAGCTCAACGGGAGACACCAGTTCACAAGGGGAAGACGCTCACTTGATGCCGGACCGCAGCCTGCGACTCCACATGCTCCCCCCTCAGCCGGTACAGGGAGGGGAGCACGGCGGCATGCTGCTGCGGGAGCGCCCCGCCTCACCGCCGGACGCGCCCTCGGGCGGGCAGAACGGCGACGAGCGGGGTCGTGACGGCCAGACACAGCAGGACAACCCCTTCGCGCCGCCGCCGGAGGGCACCCCGGACCGCCCCTGGCAGCCTCGGCCGCATGGCTCGGGGGAGGGCGAGGGCGACCAGTCCCCCTGGGGCAACCAGTGGAGCGACCGCCAGCCGGGCCGTTCCCCCGACGGCTTCGGCGACCGTCCCCGGGGCGGCCAGGACGGCCCCGGAGGCGGCGGCAACCCCGGCACGGGCATGCGCTGGGACCCCACCGACCCCGCTCAGCGCCGGGCCCGCTTCGCCCTGCTCTCCGGCATGTGGGCCTTCTTCTTCGCCCTGTTCAGCTGGCCGTACGTGGCCCTGCTCCTGGGCGCGCTGGCCCTCTACTGGGGCATCAGCAGCCTCCGCACCAAGCCGCGCACTCCCGACCCGGACAACCCGGCACCCCAGACCTCCGGCCGCCCCCAGACGACGGCGGCCGTGAGCGGCCTCGTCACCGCGTCCCTCGCGATTCTGGTGGTGGCGGCCGGGTTCACGGCGCAGATGGTGTACAGCGACTACTACACGTGCACGAATGACGCGCTGACCAACGAGGCCAAGCAGTCGTGCAATGAGCATTTGCCGAAGGAGTTGCGGGGGGTTCTGGGCAACACGGAGTGAGGGGACGGGGGCTTCAGGCCGTGGAGGCCGTCCCCTCAGGTGCGTCGGGGCGCTCCGGCTGTGCGTCGGGGCGTTCCGGCTTCTCGGGGGTGTCCGGCACGTCCGAGCTCTGAGAAACGTCCGCCGCTTCCGGTGCGTCCATGCCCTCAGGAACGTCCGTGGTCTCCGGCACGTCCGAGTCCTTTACTGCGCCTGACGGCGCCGATGGCTGCGACGACTCCGATGTTGGCGAAGTCGGCGGTGACTGCGATGGCTTCGGCGATGGTGCAGGCGGCCGCTCCGGGGGCGGCTCGTCGGACGGGAAGTCGTACGGCTCGAACGTCGTGTCGTGGTCGTACTCCACGTACGGGATCTCATCGTCGTCGGCATCGTCCGGAACGCCCTGACCACCCGCCCCGGTCCGACCGTCCTGGCCCTGGTCGCCCGCCCCCTGATGCGGAACAGCCTGGTCCGGCGCCACTTCCTGGTCGTAGATCGTGCGCCCCGCCCGCGCTTGCGCCCCGGCAGCCGCACCCTCGCCCAGCCCCGCCCCGGAGTCCCGCGACAGCCACCCGCCGACCAGCGGCAGCCTCCCCAGCAACTGCCGAGCACCGCCACCCGAGCCGCGCTCTCGCAACCCCTCCACGCAGGGCCAGCCGATCATCGCCCCCGGCGCCTCCCGAACCGGCACAGGCGGTACCGCCGACACCGCCCGCCCCGACCGGCACCGCCACCCCCGCACCGCCACGGCCACGGGAACCGCCGTCACCAGGACCCACCCCAGCGCCGCGCCCCCCACCTGCCACCACACCGGCCCGAACCGCGCGAGCACCCCGACCCCCAGCGGCCCGCCCGACAGCGCGCCCAGCAGAGCGAAGGCGACCCCGCAGAGGACAGAGGCCTGCACGGCGATCCCCGCCGTACGCGCACCCGACCAGAGCACCACAGGCACACGCCCGGCCTGCTCCCCGTCGGCCCCAGAGGCTCGCCCACCCTTGGTCCGAGCCCCCTCAACCGCCCGCCCGCCCCTGGCCCGAGTCCCGCCGGAAGCCGGCCCACTCCCACTCCCACCTACAGCCGCGTCCTCCTCATCCCCGTCCCACACCGCGGCCCTCGCCACAAACCAGCCCACCACCAGCCCGGCGACCACGGGCACCGCCCCGACGCCCCACCGAACCGGCCCATCGACGCCCGCCCCGGGCACCGCCTCCAGCAGCGGGAACGGCGGCAGCAGCGGCGCCGGCGCGGCGGACGTCGGTCCCACGACATGCCCCACCCCGAGCACGAACCCCGGCCCCAGGGCGTACGACGCAGCCCACACCGCCGCGTTCGGCACGAGCGCCGCGCACAGCAGCAGTACCGCGAACCACCCCGACCAGCCCTCCGTCAGCCGCGAAAAGGACCCCCGTACCGCCGCGCCGTGCCACACCAGGGACGCACCCATCAGTACCGCCCCGGCCCCGACGAGCACCGCCATCCCGGCGCCCCCGGCCCGTGCCGCCACACCGAGCCGGGCGCGCGCCGCCACCCCGGGCACCAGCCGCCGTACCCATCGCGGCAACGCGACCAGCACCCGTTCCACCGCCTCGGGCGGCTGCCCGCACGCCGTCCACACGCCCGCTCCCGCGGCGACCGTCACGACCACGGGCACCCACAGCGCGGTCCACCACCAGTCGGGCCGCAACTCACCCCGTGCCGCGAACGCCGCGGCCGCCGCCCCGACCCCGAGGTACCCGAGCACGACGCCCGCCCACACCGTGGGCCCCGGCACGAGCGGCTCCCCCTCGCCGCCGTCGGCCGCCGCGTCCCGCGCCGCCCGGTGCACCAGCAGCATCGGCAGCGCGAACAGCAGCAAGGGCGTGACACCGACCGGCGCGGGGACGCCGGAGAGGGTGTCGGCGCGGACCAGTTCGGCACCGTGCGCCAGCAGCCACAGCACGGCGGCGATCCGCAGCGCACCGCCCGGCCCGCTGTCCGGATACGGCGAACTGACCCACAGCACCATCACCAGTACGGCGAACACACCGAGCCCCAGCCCTGCCGCCAGCGCACCGCCCAGGAAGCTGACACCGAGCCCCGGCCTTCGGCCGTGCAGGTGCGTGGGCGGGGACGACGGGGGCCTGCGGCGAGCGGTCATGTCGATCACGCTCGCCATGCTCCCAACGACACGCGCTTTCCCGTCGCAACAGGCGAACCTCCGATGTGTCGCCCAATATATGTTTATGTACCTTTTCGCACGGAAGGGCGCCCCGTGACGCAGAGCTCTGCACCCCAGCTCCCCCCGCCCGAGGAGCGCCGACGCCTGCGCGAGGCCGGTTCCTTGACGCAGGCTCAGGTCGCGTCAAGGGTGGGCGTCAGCCGCGAGACGGTACGCGCGTGGGAGACCGGCCGTACGACTCCGCGCGGCGTCAGGAGGGACGCGTACGCACAACTGCTCGACGCCCTGGCGAAAGAGACGGCGGATCAGGAGGACGCCGTAGAGCGCAAGGTGACGAAGGATCGGGCCCTCACCCCCGCCCAGGCCTTCGACGCGCTCTACGCCTTCTGCGCCCCCGCCCTCGTCCGGCAGACCTACCTGCTCACCGGGCGTCGCGAGCTGGCCCGCGAGTCGGTCGAGCGGGCTTTCCAGCTGGCCTGGCAGCGCTGGCCGGAGGTGGCCCGCGACCGGGACCCGGCGGGCTGGGTACGGGCGACGGCGCACGACTTCGCCCTCTCCCCCTGGCACCGGTTCCGCCCCCGCTACCGGCACCCCGAACCCCCGCCCGCCGACGCGTCCGACCGCGCCCTGCTCGACGTACTCCTCAAACTCCCGCCACCCCAGCGCCGCACGCTTCTCCTCTACGACGGTGTGGGCCTCGACCTGCCCGAAACGGCGGCGGAGGCGGAGGCGAGCACTCCGGCGACCGCGAGGCGTCTCCTGCACGCCCGAGCCGCGGTCGCCGACCGGCTGCCTGCCCTGTCGGACCCCACCGACCTCCACGACCGGCTGGCCGAACTGGCCTCCGCGGAACGCCTCCGCGCCGCCCGGCCCCCGGAGGTGCGCAGCGGCGGTGAACGCCGGGCCCGGTTCTGGACCCGGGCCGCGATCGCGTTCACGGTGGCCCTCATCGGCACGACAGCGCTGACGCTGCGCACGGCTCCGACCCAGTACGAGCCGCCGGTTCCGCCCGGGGAGACGGTGCGGGGGGTTCCGCCGAGACTGGCGCCGGGGCCGTTGTCGGACAGGGAACTGGAACTGCGGGAGAAGCTGCGGGCGGCCACCGCGAGCGGCCCGGAGAGACTCGTACCGCAGACCGGTTGAACGGCTGAACGGCTGAACGGCTGGCGCCGGCTGACCGGTGAGAGGGCGCATGGGCCGTAAACGCCGGTAGGCCCGCCCCCAAGCAGGGAGCAGGCCCACCGAAACGCAGTTATCTACCTCAATCGGCTCAGCCGACTCGGCCGATACTGCCGATTCAGCCGATTCAGCCGATTCAGCCGATTCAGCCGCCGAGGATCTCGCGCGCGAGCTTGGCGGTCTCGGTCGGCGTCTTGCCGACCTTGACGCCCGCGGCCTCCAGGGCCTCCTTCTTCGCCTGGGCGGTGCCCGACGAACCGGAGACGATGGCGCCGGCGTGACCCATGGTCTTGCCCTCGGGCGCGGTGAAGCCCGCGACGTAACCGACGACCGGCTTGGTCACGTTCTTCGCGATGAAGTCCGCGGCCCGCTCCTCGGCGTCGCCACCGATCTCACCGATCATGACGATCAGGTCGGTCTCGGGGTCGGCCTCGAACGCGGCGAGCGCGTCGATGTGCGTGGTGCCGATGATCGGGTCACCACCGATGCCGACGGCGGTCGAGAAGCCGATGTCACGCAG
>JABFVM010000059.1 GCA_013362785.1 Streptomyces sp.
CCGTCTCACTGGCTGCTGGTGCCGAAGTCCTCGGGCGAGATCTGGTCGAGGAACTCGCGGAACTTCTCCACCTCGTCCTCCTGCTCGTCCGGGATCGCGATGCCCGCGTCGTCGAGCACCCCGTCGCTGCCGTAGATCGGCGTTCCGGTGCGCAGGGCCAGCGCTATGGCATCGGACGGGCGGGCGCTCACCTCGACCCCGCTGGCGAACACCAGCTCGGCGTAGAAGACGCCCTCACGCAGGTCCGTGATGCGCACTTCGGTGAGCTCCTGGCCGACGGCCTCCAGCACGTCCTTGAACAGGTCGTGGGTCAGCGGTCGCGCGGGGGCCATGCCCTGCTGGGCGAAGGCGATGGCCGTCGCCTCCCCCGGCCCGATCCAGATGGGGAGGTAGCGGTCGCCTCCCACTTCGCGCAGGAGCACGATCGGTTGGTTGGAGGGCATTTCGACCCGGACACCTACGACATCGAGCTCGTTCACACAGCAACCCTAGGCCGTGCTCGGGACGTTTGGGTAGTCGGGCAGAGAACGGGTGGCCGATCCGGCCTTCCTGTGCTTGCCCCGCTCAGGGCAGCCGGACCCCGAGAGCCGTCTGCACCAGCGCGGAGTGCAGCTTGACCGTGAGACCCGCCAGTTCCTTGGCGCGCGCCTCGGCGTGAGCCCTGGTCTGGGGGTTGCGGTGCCGCTTCAGCGGCGCCACGACCTGGTCCACGAGCCCGGCCTCACGATCGGCGGCCGCCTTCATCGCCCGAAGATGCCGGGGCTCGATCCCGAACCGCCCCAGCTCGGCCACGAGCGCGGCCACGGTGACGGCCTCCGCGTCGTAGACCCCGTCCGGCAGCGGAGCGATCAGGCCGTACGACTCCCACTCCGCCAGCTCGCGCTCGTCGATCTCGGCGGCGGCCAGCAGCTCGGCCCGCCCGATCCGGGCCACTGTGGGCCCCTCCACGGGCTCCAGGACCGTTTCGCCGTCCCGCTGGCGGCACACGGCCGGCAGCGGTGCCGCCTCACCGCGCTCCATGGCGTCCAGGTGCTCCCGGATCACCTTGAGGGGCAGATAGTGGTCCCGCTGCATCCGCAGGACGTGACCGAGCCGCTCGACGTCCTGCGCGCTGAACTTGCGATACCCCGAGGGGGTTCGCTGCGGCTCGACGAGCCCTTCCGACTCCAGGAAACGGATTTTGGAGATGGTGATGTCAGGGAACTCGTCGCGCAGCACGTTCAGCACCGTGCCGATGCTCATCAGCCGACCGTCCGTGGCGGCGATACCGTGACCGGCACCGCCGCTCGGTGTTTTCAGCATGGACCTTCCCTGGGTCTCCCCGGACGGTCTCCGGAGGAGGGTCAGTAGCCCCGCTGGCTCGCGTAGAAGACCAGCCGGTACTTGCCGATCTGCACCTCGTCGCCGTTGTTCAGCGGGACCTGGTCGATCCGCTCGCGGTTGACATACGTGCCGTTCAGGCTGCCGACATCGGCCACCGTGAACGAGCCGTCCTGGGCGCGACGGAACTCCACGTGCCGACGCGAGACCGTCACGTCGTCCAGGAAGATGTCGCTCTGCGGGTGACGACCGGCCGTGGTCAGGTCGCCGTCCAGGAGGAACCGGCTGCCGGAGTTCGGTCCGCGGCGCACCACCAGGAGCGCGGAGCCCAGCGGCAGCGCGTCGACAGCGGCCTGCGCCTCGGGCGACAGCGCCGGGATCTGCGTCTGACCGGTGGTCTCGGCGTCGTACGCCTCGATACCGGAGATGGAGATCGTGGAGGTCGTCTCGGACGGTCGCTCGGGCGTCGCGCCGCTTCGCAGCGGAGCACCGCAGTTGGAACAGAAGCGGCTGTTCTCCGCGTTGCGGTTACCGCACCTCGTACACACCAGGGCCGACATCGGGGAAAACCCTCCACCCGTACTTGAGGTTGACGGTTGCCCGAAACCTATGCCGCCGGACTGGCCAGGGTCAACCGACGGCGCGCCCTGACCTCCGGAAATGTCGCCGCCCGGACCAGCGACCTGGTCCCTGAACAGCGGGCGCTGGCCCTCCTCGTCCCCCTGTGCGCGATGACGAGCGGTCGCGTTGTCGCTGCCCTCTCGCGCGCTCTTGCCGAACAACTTCGCAAACAACTTCACGGGCGATTCCCCTTGACCGAAACAGACCCGCCCGTGGGGCAGGACGAACCCTGACTGCACTCTCTGGCCGACCCGGACATCTTCACAACGTCCGTCTCCACCAGACAGTTTCCACCACGCACCACCCATTCGGTGCGCCGACCCCCCGCAACCTCATGCCCTGGCCGGACGTCCCCCATGCACCGCCGGTTCACTGGGAGGACGACCGAGCGTAGTCAGGCCGCTTCGCCGCTCGCAAGGCGTCCACAACGATCTTGTCCGACCGCTCGATGGTCACGGTGGCCTGCTCCTTCTCCAGAGTCTGCACCACGCCTCCAGGGATGTTGAGCGCCGGTTCGAGGTCCTGCGGCTTGCCGATGACCTTGAAACGATAGGGAGCGTTGATCTTGTTCCCGTCGACACTCACGCCGTTGCCGGAATCCGTCAGGTACGTGCCGGCGACGACACGTACGTCGTTCACCTGGATCGCCTCCGCGCCGGCCGCGCGCAGCTCCTGGATCGCGTCGAGCAGCATGTCCGCCTCGACCGTCCCCTTCGTGTCGTCGATGGTCATCGTGACGCCAGGTCCCTGCGCAGCCACGGTGCCCGCCAGAATGCCGAGTTGCCTCTCCTTCTCGACCGTCTGCTTGCGGGCCTCCTCGGCCTGGTTCGAGCTGTTCTCCAGCTCGTCGCGCTGTTTCTCAAGACCTTGCTTCTCGTCCTCAAGACGCTGAGTACGGTCATCCAGTTCATCGAGAATGCGAACCAGATCCTCTTGACGTGCGCCACGCAACGCGCTGTCACCGTCGCTGTTCGACGCGACCTGGACGGCCAGGCCGAACCCGAGGCCGAACAGCAGCAGGGCGACGATGAGTTGGGCCCGCGTGACCCTCGGCGGCCACAGCCCCTGCGCGAGCCGCTGCCGCCCGGTCAGCCCGGTCCCCTGCTGCTCCTCGGGAGCCTTCGCAGGCTCGGCAGCGGCGGCCGGCACCTCTTCGGGCAGCTCCTTGCGCAGCCTGTTCTCGCGTGTCTCGTCCTGGGGCGTCTCGTCCTGGTTGCTCATCGGCCTCACGCCCGGAACACGTGCCGGCGGATCGCCGCGGCGTTCGAGAAGATCCGGATGCCGAGCACCACGACCACACCGGTGGACAGCTGGGCGCCGACGCCCAACTTGTCTCCCAGGAACACGATCAGCGCGGCCACGACCACATTGGACAGAAACGACACGACGAAGACCTTGTCGTCGAAGATGCCGTCGAGCATGGCCCGCAGACCTCCGAAGACGGCGTCGAGAGCCGCCACGACGGCGATCGGCAGGTAAGGCTCGACGACCGCCGGAACCTCAGGCCGGACCAAAAGTCCGGCCACGACTCCCACGACGAGGCCCAGTACGGCGATCACGATGTGCCCTTCTCGGTTTTCTCGGTGTTCGGCTGTGCTGTACGTACGATCACGCTCGGGGCGGCGGGCAGCCGCAGGTCGCCCTGCACGGAAATGCTGGTCCGGATGCCGAAGTTCTCCTGCAAGGCGTGCAGGTACAGCCCGTCGGCACTGTCCTGGAACCTGGTGCTCAGCCGCTCCCCGTCCCCCACCGCCAGCACCGTGTACGGCGGTACCAGTGGCTTGTTGTCGACCAGTATTGCGTCACCCGCGGCCCTGATCGCCGACAGGGCGGTCAGCCGCTGTCCATTGATCGAGACGGCTTCCGCGCCCGACTCCCACAGCCCGTTGACCACCCGCTGCATGTCGCGGTCGCGCACGCGGCCGGTGTCGGAGAACCCGGAGGACCCTCGCGCGTCGCCGTCGCCGTCCGTGCCCGCTTCCTTGGCGTCGTTCACGACCAGTTTCACGCCAGGACCGTGCACCTCGACCGAGCCCGCGAGGATGCCCACGAGCTCCGCCTGGTCGCCGCCGACCGTCTTCAGTGCCTCACGCTGCCGCGCGCTCACGTCGGCGCGCAGATCGTCGACGGTCTCCTCCAGCTTGTCCGCCGTGGCCGTCTCCCGGTCGATGCGGTCGATCAGCTCCTCGCGCTCCTTGGCCACCACCGGAGCCGCCACGCGCGCCTGCGCCGCTCCCACCGTCACCACGAGCGCCGCGAGCACCAGACCGGCGGCGAGCCCCAGCTTCGCCCTCAACGTCTTGGGCAGTCCCCCGTCACCCGCGGCCTTCTTGCGGGCGGCAGCCTCGGCGTATCCGTCATCGAGGCTGTGATCCATGACGTTGTTGAGCAGCGACATGGACGCGTCCGGGCGCGCAGGGGGCGTGGATGTGCTCCGAACGGGGGGCGGCTGCGGCATGCCGCACATCGTCGCACGTCGCGGCCGCTACCTCCGAATGGCCCCACCGGCGTGCCGGACAGGCCCCCTTTCGGGGACACCTGTCCGGCACGCGCGTGTGCGTCTTGCTTTATCGGCCGGCGCTGTCCACGACCGCGGACCACTCGTCGAGCAGCTCCTGGGCGGACGCGTCGTCCGGCCCCTCGGCCCACAGATGGGTGACCGCCTCCGCCGGGTCCGGCAGCACCATCACCCACCGCCCGTCGGTCTCCACGACCCGCACTCCGTCGGTCGTGTCGACAAAGCGATCCCCGGCCTCCTCGACGACCCGCCGCATGACGAGCCCCTTGACGGCCCAGGGGGTCGCAAGATCGCGCTTGATGACATGCGCCCGCGGAATCCGCGCGTCGATCTGGCTCAGCGTGAGCTGCGTCCGCGCGACCAGCCCGATCAGCCGTACGAAGGCCGCCGTGCCGTCGAAGACGCTGCTGAACTCCGGGACGATGAACCCGCCCCTGCCGTCGCCGCCGAAGATCGTCGTGTCGTCACGGCCGACCCTGGTCAGGTCATCGGGCGAGGTCGTCGTCCATTCCACCTGAGTGCCGTGATACGCCGCCACCTGCTCGGCGATCCTCGTGGTGGTCACCGGCAGCGCCACACGCCCGCTGCGCCGCTCGGCGGCCACGAGGTCGAGCATGACCAGCAGGGCACGGTCGTCCTCGACGATCCGCCCCTTCTCGTCGACCAGCGAAAGCCGCTCGCCGACCGGGTCGAACCGCACGCCGAACGCGGCCCGCGCGGACGCCACGATCTCGCCCAGCCGCACCAGCCCCGACCGCCGCGTGTCCGCCGACTCGGTGGGCCTGGACTCGTCGAGACCGGGGTTGATGGTCAGCGAATCCACACCCAGCTTGCCGAGCAGGCTGGGCAGCACGAGCCCGGCGCTACCGTTCGACGCATCGACGACGACCTTGAGCCCCGAATCCGCGATGCCCGTCGTATCGACGTTCCGCAGCAGCGACCCCGTGTACGAGTCGAACACGCTGGCCGGGAAATGCAGGTCCCCGATCTCGCCGGGGAACGCACGCCGGTACTCCTGCCTGGCGAAGACCCGGTCCAGCTTCCGCTGACTGGCCTGCGACAGGTCCGCCCCCTGCCCGTCGAAGAACATGATGTCCACGGAGTCCGGCACACCAGGTGTCGTCCGGATCATGATCCCGCCGGCACTGCCCCGCGCGGTCTGCTGCCGCGCCACCGGCAGCGGTACGTTCTCCAGGTCTCGTACGTCGATGGCGCTGGCCTGAAGCGCGGAGATGACCGCCCGCTTGAGCGCCCGGGCACCACGGGAGTGGTCGCGGGCCGTGGTGACGGTGGAGCCCTTCTTCAGGGTCGTCGCATAGGCGCCGGCGAGACGCACGGCCAGTTCCGGTGTGATCTCCACGTTCAGGATTCCGGAGACGCCACGGGCACCGAAAAGATGCGCCTGGCCTCTCGACTCCCAGATCACCGAGGTGTTGACGAAGGCGCCGGCCTCGATGGTCTTGAACGGATAGACCCGGACGTTGCCCTGAACAATCGATTCCTCACCGATCAGGCACTCGTCACCGATGACCGCGCCGTCCTCGATCCGAGCGGCGCGCATGATGTCGGTGTTCTTTCCGACGACGCACCCACGCAGATTGCTGTGCTGCCCGACGTACACGTTGTCGTGGACGACGGCCTTGTGCAGGAAGGCACCGCTCTTCACGACCACGTTCGAGCCGACGACGGTGTGCTCCCGGATTTCCACACCGGCCTCGACCTTGGCGTAGTCACCGATGTACAGCGGTCCGCGGAGCTCGGCGTCGGGATGCACCTCGGCGCCTTCGGCCACCCACACACCCGGGGAGATCTCGAAGCCGTCGAGCTCGACATCGACCTTGCCCTCCAGGACGTCGGCCTGCGCCTTCACATAGCTCTCGTGAGTGCCGACGTCCTCCCAGTAGCCCTCCGCGATATAGCCATAGATCGGCTTGCCTTCCTTCATCAGCTGCGGGAAGACATCACCGGACCAGTCCACGGGTACGTCGGCCTCGACGTAGTCAAAAACCTCCGGCTCCATCACGTAGATACCGGTGTTCACGGTGTCCGAGAAGACCTGGCCCCAGGTCGGCTTCTCGAGGAAGCGCTCGACCTTGCCCTCCTCGTCGACGATCGTGATACCGAATTCCAGCGGATTGGGCACCCGGGTCAGACAGACGGTGACGAGCGCGCCTTTTTCCTTGTGGAAGTTGATCAGCTCGGTGAGGTCGAAGTCGGTCAGGGCATCGCCGGAAATCACGAGGAAGGCGTCGTCCTTCAACGCCTCTTCGGCGTTCTTGACGCTTCCGGCGGTACCGAGTGGCTTCTCCTCGTTGGCATAGGTGAGCTCCATTCCGAGCTCTTCACCGTCACCGAAATAGTTCTTGACCAGCGAAGCCAGGAACTGAACTGTCACGACGGTCTCATTCAGCCCATGCCTTTTGAGCAGCCTCAGAACGTGCTCCATGATCGGCCGGTTGGCCACCGGCAGGAGCGGCTTGGGCATGCTTGAGGTCATGGGGCGAAGGCGCGTGCCTTCGCCTCCGGCCATCACGACGGCCTTCATGTCGGAAGCGTCCTCCTCTAAGAGATGACGGTCTAGCCGACTTCACCCGTCCAGATTGTCCCGCACTTTTCCACCGCGGGCCATCGGGCCACTAGGCCCGCTTCAATCCGCGAGTTCACTCGGCCATGGCGTCCGCTCGGACCAGGCGGCGGACCTGAACCACGTAGAGAACTCCTGCCCACCAGTACAGCGTTGTACCCCATCCGGCGAACGCCCATCCGAAAATAGCAGCGAGTGACGGGATCCATCCACTTCCGTCACTGAGCAACAGCAACGGGAAGGCATACATCAAGTTGAACGTAGCTGCCTTCCCAAGGAAGTTCACCTGCGGCGGCGGATACCCGTGACGCCTGAGGATGCCCACCATCACCAGCAGAACCAGCTCACGCGCCAGAAGTGCAGCGGTCAACCAGATGGGCAGAATCTCGCGCCACGTGAGACCGACCAAAGTCGAGAGAATGTAGAGCCGGTCGGCCGCCGGGTCGAGAAGCCGGCCGAGGCTGCTGATCTGGTTCCAGCGCCGCGCGAGCTTGCCGTCCAGGTAGTCACTGACGCCGCTCAGAGCCAACACCAGAAGGGCCCAGCCGTCACTCTTGGGCCCGCCGAACTCAGGCCTCAGAATCAGCCACAGGAACAGCGGCACGCCAAGCAGCCGCGCCATGCTGAGGATGTTGGGGATGGTGAGTACCCGGTCTGTCTGGACACGGGTCTCCTGGACCTCCACCCGGGGGCCTCCTGTGGGAAACGTACCTACGATGCCCCCTGACCCTACCTCAACGCAAAAAAGCTCTGGCTCTTGGGCTGAGTGCCCAAGAGCCAGAGCTCTAAAAGGAGTTCGGCGGCGTCCTACTCTCCCACAGGGTCCCCCCTGCAGTACCATCGGCGCTGTAAGGCTTAGCTTCCGGGTTCGGAATGTAAC
>JABFVM010000465.1 GCA_013362785.1 Streptomyces sp.
ACGTCGGCGTTCTGGAAGGGCGCGCGGTCGAGCTGGGAGTACTGCTTGGCGGCGTCGACCAGATGCGAGATGCGGGTGGTCGAGTCGTTGATCTCGTCCATCAACAGCTCGGTCTCGACGGTGTAGTTGAGCCACCCGATGGCGTTCGTCAGGATCTCCTCGTCCACCGCCGTCGCGACCTGGTCCAGCCAGTCCACGTCGAGGCCGGCCTGGACGAAGGTGGGCGCGATCCGCCAGCCGTCCGGGATGTCGTGGTCGTCCAGCCAGTCGGTGACCGCGTCCTCCCGGTCGGCGGCCTCCAGCGGACTCAGCGTGGGCGCCTTGGCGACCCGTTCGGCGGTGCGTTCCTGGATGTCGATGAGGTTCGCCATGACCTCGGGGGAGTAGGACCCCTGCGCGATGATGGCCAGCTTGTGCCGCATCTTGCCGACCCGCTCGCGCAGCGTGGAGGTCGCCCGTACGGCCGCGGCGGCGGGGTTGTTGAGCTCGTGGGTGAGGCCGGCGGACAACGAGCCTAGCGCCAGCAGCCGTTCATGCTGGTTGATGGCCAGCTGGGTGCTCTTCTGGCCGAAGAAGAGGCCCTCCAGCAGATGCAGGGCCATCGGGAACCACTCCTGGATCACCGCCGCGAAGGTCTCGGCGGGCAGCACGAAGAACCGCGTCGGCTCCGTGACCCGCATCGAGCTGTTGTAGACCTGCGGCACCCGGTCCCCGAGATAGGCCTGCCAGGCTCCCGAGTACACCCCGCGCTGGGAGGTGCGGTTGACCTCCACGTCGTCCGCGCCGACCCGCCGGGACAGCACGACGGTGCCCTCGACCATCACATAGAAGCAGGTGGCCGGGTCGCCCTCGCTGTACACGGGCCCGGGCTCGAACTTCTCCACCCGCCCCTCGCTGCACAGCCGGCCGAGCTGCTCGGAGGTGAGCTTCTCGAACAGGAACAGCGAGCCGATCTCCGCGGGCTCGCACGGCATCAACCGCCCGCTCATGACTGCTCCAGATAACGGTGGACGAGCATCACGGCCATGGCTCCCTCTCCGACGGCGGACGCGACCCGCTTGGCGGACTCGGCGCGCGCGTCGCCCGCCACGAACACACCGGGCACATTGGTCTCCAGGTGGTACGGCGGCCGGTCCAGCTCCCAGCCGGCCGGCGGCCGCCCGTCGGCGGTCAGGTCGGGCCCGGCCAGGATGAACCCGCGCTCGTCCCGCAGCACCGTCTCGTCCAGCCAGTCGGTCAGCGGGGCCGCGCCGATGAACACGAACATCCACTGCGCGTCGACCTCGTCGGTCCGCCCGCTGTCCACGTCGCGCAGCGTCAGCCGCTCCAGATGACCGGAGCCGTGCGCGGACTCGACGACCGTGCGGGGGCGCACCGAGATGTTCGGCGCCTCCTCGATCTGCTGGATCAGATAGTGCGACATGGACGCCGACAGCGACTCCCCGCGCACCAGCAGCGTCACCGACTTCGCACCCCGGGACAGATACATCGCCGCCTGCCCGGCGGAGTTGGCGCCGCCGACGATGTACACGTCCTGGCCCTGACAGGCCGGGGCCTCCGTCAGCGCCGACCCGTAGTACACCCCGCAGCCGGTCAGGTCGTCGCAGCCGGGCGCCCGCAGCTGCCGGTACGACACGCCGGTCGCCAGGATCACGCTGTGCGCGGCGACCGCGGAGCCGTCCGAGAACCGTACGACCCGGGCGGCGCCGCTGACCTCCAGTCCCGTCACCTCGCGCGCGGTGAGGATCTCGGCGCCGAACCTCGCCGCCTGCCGCCGGGCCCGGTCGGTGAGCTGGGCGCCCGACACCCCGTCCGGGAAGCCGAGGTAGTTCTCGATCCGGGAGCTCTGCCCGGCCTGTCCGCCGGTGGCCGACCGCTCCACCAGCACGGTCCGCAGCCCCTCCGACGCCCCGTACACGGCCGCGCCGAGCCCGGCGGGTCCGCCGCCGATGACGACCAGGTCGTAGAAGTCGGCGGTCGGCATCGTCGCCAGCCCCACCTTCGCGGCCAGCTCGGGAGCCTCCGGCGCCACCAGGGGCGTCCCGTCCGGGGTGACGACCAGCGGCAGCCGCTGCCCGTCCTGCTCCGCGGCGGCCAGCAGCCGCTGCCCCTCGGGCTCGTCGGCCGAGTACCAGCGGTACGGCACCTGGTTGCGGGCCAGGAACTCCCGCACCTCCGAGGAGCGCGCCGACCAGCGGTGCCCGACCACCTTGGTGCTGGGCACCGGCCGGTAGTCGCTGCGCCGCCACGCCTCCAGCAGGTCGTCCAGGACCGGGTAGAGCTTCTCCTCCGGCGGGTCCCACGGCTTGAGCAGATAGTGATCGAGGTCCACGACGTTGATCGCGTCGATCGCCGCGCTGGTGTCCGCGTACGCGGTCAGCAGCACCCGCCGCGCCCCCGGGTACACGTCCAGGGCCTGTTCGAGGAACTCGATGCCGTTCATCTGCGGCATGCGGTAATCGGCCAGGATCACGGCGACGAGATCGCCGCGCAGCTTGAGCTCGCGCAGCGCCTGCAACGCCGACTCGCCGGACTCCGCGCGTACGATCCGATGCGACTGGCCGTAGCGTCGCCGCAGGTCACGGGCGACCGCCCGGGACACTCCCGGGTCGTCGTCCACGGTCAGGATGACGGTCCGCGCTGCGTCGGCGGCCTGTGCCATACGTCTCCCCACCCCGAGTGGTTGGACCGGCGGCACGGCGCCCCCTGTCGCAAGACGGACACCGTGCCGACTCCCGGCCATCGTATGTTCGATCGTCCCGCTTCGCTCTGGTTCGGTCCAGAGCGAAGGATCATGGCGGACTATCGAGATCCCCGGATGGTCTGGTCCGGGCCTGGAGGCCACGGCACAAGGCGGTCGGACATCGCGGGTGCCTGGGAAATTGCATGAGATCTTTCCGAAGCGTGCGCCACCCCGCCCCGCTGCCGCCATCATGGGCACTATGGGGGCACGGAGCAGCCAGTCACGTCGGGTGCGGCGTACGGAGCGCTCTGCATCGCGACAGGGGCGGGATCGCCACGACACGGGAGTTGACAGACGCGTGCCTGGGACACGCACCATGGCGACGAGGCCCACGGCGTGAAGTGGCGCTTGTGGCAGACGACGGGGCGAAGGACGCCGGACGCGCTTCCGCTACCTCCCATCCCCAGCCCGACGGGCCCCGATCTGCTGGTCTCGGCTTCTGCCTCGCAGGCGGCCGCCGCAGGAAGAAACCTGGGTGCGGCCGCAACGGGACAGAACTCCACAGCGGTGAACAGCAGCACGGAGCTGGCGTTGAACGTGCCCTCCGAGGCGTTCATGTCACCCGCGGACATCGAGGCACACCCCGGACTCGGCAGTCTGCTTGACGAGCCGAGGATCTTCGAAGGGCGTGAGGCGGAGCTACTGGCCATCACGCGTGCGTTCGAGGATGGTGCGATGATCCAGGCGCTGTGGGGCCTGGGAGGGGTTGGAAAGACCACGCTGGCCTCGCAGTGGGCGGTGAACCACACCGCCGAGTATCACCCCGTGTGGTGGATCGATGGGGGCTCGGCCGAGTCGATCACAGCCGGGTTTGCCGGCATCGGTCGCGAACTGCAGGACGTAGTGGCGAAGTGGCTCCCGGACGCGGCGCTGCGCGAAAGGGCCAAGCAGTGGCTTCTGACGCACAGCGGTTGGCTGCTGGTATTGGACAACGTCAATAACCCCGACGACGTCCGTTTCCTGAAGGCAATCGCCCGGAACCGCGGGCGCGTTCTGATCACGACCCGGCTCGCTGCAGGCTGGCACGACATCGCCACCGCAGTTCCGGTCCACGTGCTCTCGGCAGACGCTGCCGTGCAGCTCTTCACCAAGATCTACAGCGAGAAGGGGCCGCGGGACACCACCGGGGTCAAGCAACTCTGCGCGGAGCTCGGCTATTTGGCCCTGGCGATTCAACAGGCTGCCGCCTACTGCTTACTAGAGGACGGGATGACGGCCGATCGCTACCTGGAGAAGATGGCGGAGGCTCCGGATGCCATGCACGGAGCGCCCTACGAGGGGCGCCAGTTGGAACGGACCATGGCGGGCGTGTGGGAGCCCAGTCTCGACCGCCTCGGAGACACCCCGCTCGCAGGCGACGTTCTGCGCACGCTTGCCTGGTTCCCTCCGGCGGAGGCCGCGTCGCCGACGACACGGATCCCGCGAGCCGTCCTCAATCCGTTGGCCGACAAGCATCCGCCTGCTCTGCTGCGGGCATTGGGTCGGCTGGCGGCCCACAGCCTCATCAGGCTGGACCAGGAGTACGTGTACGTCCACCGCGTCGTCCAGGCCGTCGCCCGGACTCCTAGCTCGGACAGCATCCATCGGTCCCCGGAACAGGTGAGGGCCGCGCAGGAACGCGCCCAGCTGCTGATCGGCCTCCTCTCCCAGAGCGGTTCCGGCGCTGGCGGGACGCGATGAACGGCGGTGGTAGGCGACGGAACGAAACCATGGCTGCGAAGATGACGGCATCGGTGAGCGCAAGGGGTGGATCGTGCACACGCAGGGCAATGGTCTTGACGGTTATGTCGGCAAGCCGCCAGTCGAGTAGGGGCGCCTCATGAGGTGGCCACGGCGAAAGAGTCAGTCTGACGCTCCGGCACCCGGCTCCGGGGCGGAACCGGGAATCAGGGCCGATGTTTCCGGGGAGCTGACGGTCGCCCTAGGCCAAGTCTCCGCAGCGGGATCTGCGGAGGCTCTGCGCACGGGAACCCGGGACGGTCTGCTTCCGCCGGAGGCGTTCGTACCGTTGTCGGACGTGGAGCCGGTGCAGGCATTGTCCAACATTCCAAGAGTTCCAGGGGTGTTCGTCGGACGCGAAGACGAACTCCGGATGCTCGAAGAGGCCCTCAGCGCGAGCCGCGGAGCGGTGGTGACGGCCGTTCACGGTCTGGGCGGGGTCGGCAAGACGACCCTGGCCGCGCACGTCGCGACACGCAGCATCGCCGAGGGCCATGTGGTGTGGTGGACCCGCGCCGAGACCAGTGAGGAGATCAACTCGGGACTGGTTGATTTCGCCCGCGCCCTGCAGCCCGTTCTGTCCGGGCTGCCGGCCGACACCCTGCGTGAACGCGCACTGGAGTGGTTCAGGACGCACGACGACTGGATGCTCGTCCTGGACGACGTGGATCACCCGGACGACGTTCGCAGGCTCCTGCCGCGCCTCAGTCCTCGGGGGCGTGTTCTCGTGACGACTCGACGTTCCGTCGGCTGGCGGGGCTTGGCGACGGACCTGCGGATCGAGGAGTTGGACGAAGCATCCGCAGTCGAGTTGTTCAGGCGGATGTCCAGCGGCACGGAGGAGGGTGCTTCAGATCTTGCAAGCATCCGGGCTCTGTGCAGTGAACTCGGCCATCTGCCGCTGGCGATCGCTCAGGCAGCCGCCTACTGCCGGGAGACCTACGTGGGCGCCGGCGAATACCTTGGGATGCTGCACGACTATCCCGCGGAGATGCTGGCCTCGTCCGAGGAGGGCTGGGCCTCCGAGCGGACGGTCGCACGCGTGTGGCAGATGAGTCTTGACAGGCTCAGGGATGTTCCACTGGCCGTGGACCTGCTGCGTACCTTGGCCTGGTACGCCCCGACCGAGATCCCGCGAGCTCTAGTGGACCGGTTGGGGCGCAGGCACGACGTGACGCGTGCGCTGACTGGGCTTGCCGCTCACAGCCTGATCATCCTCGACACGGATGCTGTCTCTGTCCACCCGCTGGTCCAGGCGACTGCTCGCACTGCCGACAGCGCTGATCCGCACCGTGATCCCGACAGCATCCGGCTGGCGCACGAGCGTGCGGTCGACCTGCTGCTGGCTTCCCTGCCTGAAGACGTGGCCACACGTGGCTCGGTGGCATGGTGGAACGGCCTCGTTCCACACATCGATCACCTGGACGCGCACACCTCACCGGACTCCGCCACGGAGGCCATGGCCCTCCTCCGCGCGCGTGCCGGACAGTTCCTGCATGAACAGGGGAGCGTGCGACGAGCTGTCACCTTCTTCGAGCACGCAGTCGACGACATGACGCGGGTCTTCGGCGGGGACCATCAGGGCACGCTGGCGATGGTGAGCAACCTCGCAACCGCGTACGCGTCCGCAGGAGAGGCACGAAGAGCTGTGGCCCTGTACGAGGACGTGCGCGAACACCAGTCGCGCATCCTGGGCGAGGACCATCCGCGGACCCTGGTAACCGCGGTCAACCTCGCACTGGCCTACCAGTCGCTGGGAGACCTGGACCGAGCTCTGGCGTCCTACCAGCAGATCCTGCAGACACAGCTGGCGATTCTCGGCGAGGACCATCCGCACACCCTGGTTACGCGCCACAATCTCGCCGCCGCCTACGCGTCGCTCGGTGATCTCGACCAGGCGGTCGCCACATACGAGAGGCTTCTCCACGATCAGGTCCGTGTACTGGGACCTGACCACATCCACACACTTGGCACCGAGAACAACCTCGCCGCAGCCCTCGCATCGGCCGGTGACCTGGCGGGGGCACGGAGTCGTTACACCCAGCTGCTGGCCGAACAGACCAGAGTCCTGGGCGACACTCACCCGGACACCATCACCACGCGCGGGAACCTCGCCTACGTCCACCTCCTGTCCGGTGATCAGGACAAGGCGAGGGAGTCATACGAGCGCGTGCTTGAAGATCAGAAGAGGGTGCTCGGCGAGGACGATCCGCGTACGCTCGCCACGCTGAACAATCTCGGCCTGGTGCACGGGGTGACCAATCCCGCCCGGGCCGCCCAGCTGTTGGAAACGGCGCTGGTGCATCGGGAGCGGGCCCTCGGCACCGATCATCCGGACACCCTCACGTCACTGGCCTCGCTTGCATTCCTGTTGCTGAACACCGGCGGCGCCGAGGTGGCCGTGCCCTTGCTGGAACGGGCGGCCGCCGAACGTATCCGGATCCTGGGGGAGGACCACCCCGACTCCCTTGCCTCGCAGCACGACCTGGCCGAGGCACTGCGCATCACAGGACAACTTGACAGTGCCGAGGACCTGTTTGCCCGTGCTCATGACGCGGCTGCCCGAATCCTGGGCGACGACCATGCGTTGACGCGTTCCCTGCGCGCAGGGTTGACCGGCATTCGGGGAGATGGATGACGGGTATGCTCACCAGGCACTGCCGGACAGGGAGGATGAATGGATCCCCAGCTGATGTTCCTCGCCCAGGCAGCCGTCACGGCACTGGCATCGGCGGCCGGTCGGGACGAGTGGTCCGAGGTGCGCGACGGTTTTCTCGCGATCTTCGACGGGGATGAACGCGCGGATGTGGCCGCGGCGCTGCGGCTTGACACCTTGGCCGACCTCGTGAGGGACACACCCCCCGAATCCCGTGACGAGGTCCTGGCCGAGCTGGTTCCGGCCTGGGAAGCACGGCTGCGCCTGCTGCTGCGGGTGGACCCGGCGATTGCCGACCGACTCAGGGGGTTCGTCGAAATGGTGTTGAGTCGCCTGGGCGGCATCGAGGCTTCTGGTGGCGTGCAGGTGAACGTGGTGCAGCAGTCGGTTGCGACCTACACGGTGCTGGGTGCGAACATCAACATCTACGGCGCAGGCCGAGATGCGAACACGAATGGATGACCGGGCCTGACACCGTCAGCCCCTTCGCGAACTGAGCACGCAGAACTCGTTGCCCTCGGGGTCCGCCAGGGTGACCCAGGACGCGTCGTCGGTCTGCCCGACGTCCGCGTGGCGCGCGCCGAGGGCGAGGAGGCGGGCGACCTCCGCCTCCTGGTCGTCGGGCCGGAAGTCGGGGTGGAGGCGGTTCTTGACGGTCTTGCCCTCCGGCACCGGGGCGAAGAGCAGGCCCGGCAGCCGGTCCTTCTCGGGCCGGATCTCGAACTCGTCGGGTGCGTCGCCCACCACGACCCAGCCCAGGGCCTCGGCCCACCAGCGGCCGAGGGCCACCGGATCGGCCGCGT
>JABFVM010000074.1 GCA_013362785.1 Streptomyces sp.
CAGCTTCTCGGAGAAGTCCGGCTCGGCCTTCGGGTCCAGCCAGAGGCCCTGCTCCTTGGCGTACGCCTCGACGAGCGCGACCTGCTGGTCGGAACGGCCGGTCAGACGCAGGTAGTTCAGGGTCTCGTCGTCGATCGGGAAGATCGCGGCGGTGGAGCCGAACTCCGGCGACATGTTGCCGATGGTGGCGCGGTTGGCGAGGGAGGTGGCGGCCACGCCCTCGCCGTAGAACTCGACGAACTTGCCGACGACGCCGTGCTTGCGCAGCATCTCGGTGATGGTCAGCACGAGGTCGGTGGCGGTCGTGCCCGGCGTGAGCTCACCGGTGAGCTTGAAGCCGACGACGCGCGGGATGAGCATGGAGACCGGCTGGCCGAGCATCGCGGCCTCGGCCTCGATGCCGCCGACGCCCCAGCCGAGGACACCGAGGCCGTTGACCATGGTGGTGTGCGAGTCGGTGCCGACGAGGGTGTCGGGGTAGGCCTGGCCGTTGCGGACCATGACCGTACGCGCGAGGTGCTCGATGTTCACCTGGTGGACGATGCCGGTGCCGGGCGGGACGACCTTGAAGTCGTCGAACGCGGTCTGGCCCCAGCGCAGGAACTGGTAGCGCTCGCGGTTGCGGCCGTACTCCAGCTCGACGTTCTGGGCGAAGGCGTCGTTGGTGCCGAACTTGTCGGCGATGACGGAGTGGTCGATGACCATCTCGGCCGGCGAGAGCGGGTTGATCTTCGCCGGGTCGCCGCCGAGCGCCGCGACGGCCTCACGCATCGTCGCGAGGTCCACGACACAGGGCACGCCGGTGAAGTCCTGCATGATCACGCGGGCCGGCGTGAACTGGATCTCCTGCGACGGCTGGGCCTGGGAGTCCCAGCTGCCGAGGGCGCGGATGTGGTCGGCGGTGATGTTCGCGCCGTCCTCGGTGCGGAGGAGGTTCTCCAGCAGCACCTTCAGGCTGTAAGGGAGGCGCGCGGAGCCCTCGACCTTGTCCAGCCGGAAGATCTCGTACGACTCGTCGCCCACCTGCAGCGTGCTGCGGGCGTCGAAGCTGTTCGCCGACACGACAGTCTCCTTCATTGATGTGCGCGTACCACCACGATCCTGCCGCCACGGCATCTTGGCCGATCCGCTAAGGTAAGGCTAAGTTAGGTAACCCTTAGCGTCGGACTCGACGAGGGCGTGCGGCTACGGGTGCGCCTCGGCAGATATCTCGATGTCGAGATAACTCTAGTACATGGGGCCGGGATGGTCATGCCCGGCCTCCCTGTCGTGTGTCAGAGACGGACCGTCCGCCCCCGATCTACGCCCTCCACGGCCGCCACATACGCTTCGGCGACCTCGGCGACGGGAATGCCGGCCGCCCCGTCCAACCCCATGCCCTCCAGGCCGGCATTGATGAGGGCACCCAGCGAACCGCCGGCCAGCGGGGCGGAGAACGTGCCGCCGGCCAAGGTGACGGAACCCCCGTCCCGCAGGTGACGTACGGCACGTTGGACCAGCGCGACCTGCCCCAGCAGCTTGCCCCTGATCCCGGCCGCGATCTGGCCGTCGGACGCCGTTTCCAGGTCGACCAGAGGGCCACTGGCGGCACAGCACACCACCGCGTCGAGATCGGATGCCGCCGATCATGTCAGCGACAACATCGGGCCCCAGTCACGTCAGACCCATCCCACATCGAACCCCTCCCACATCTGGACTCAAGCACCCCCTTTGCATGACCATGCGTATTGATGCATACTCTTCCTATGTCCAAGGTCCTCACCTCCCTCCCCACCGGCGAGCGCGTCGGCATCGCCTTCTCGGGCGGTCTCGACACCTCGGTCGCGGTCGCCTGGATGCGCGACAAGGGCGCCGTCCCGTGCACCTACACCGCTGACATCGGCCAGTACGACGAGCCCGACATCGCCTCGGTGCCCGGCCGCGCCAAGGCCTACGGCGCCGAGGTCGCGCGCCTGGTCGACTGCCGCGCCGCCCTCGTCGAGGAGGGCCTGGCCGCGCTGACGTGCGGCGCGTTCCACATCCGCTCCGGCGGGCGCGCGTACTTCAACACCACGCCGCTGGGCCGTGCCGTCACCGGCACGCTGCTGGTGCGGGCGATGCTGGAGGACGACGTCCAGATCTGGGGCGACGGCTCGACCTTCAAGGGCAACGACATCGAGCGGTTCTACCGCTACGGCCTGCTCGCCAACCCGAACCTGCGGATCTACAAGCCCTGGCTGGACGCGGCGTTCGTGACCGAGCTCGGCGGCCGCAAGGAAATGTCGGAGTGGCTGGTCACCCACGAGCTGCCCTACCGGGACTCGACGGAGAAGGCGTACTCCACGGACGCCAACATCTGGGGCGCCACCCACGAGGCCAAGACCCTGGAGCACCTGGACACCGGCGTCGAGACCGTCGAGCCGATCATGGGCGTCCGGTTCTGGGACCCGTCGGTCGAGATCGCTCCCGAGGACGTGACGATCGGCTTCGAGCAGGGCCGCCCGGTCACCGTCAACGGCAAGGAGTTCGCCTCCCCCGTCGACCTGGTGATGGAGGCCAACGCCATCGGCGGCCGCCACGGCCTGGGCATGTCCGACCAGATCGAGAACCGGATCATCGAGGCCAAGAGCCGCGGCATCTACGAGGCCCCCGGCATGGCCCTGCTGCACGCGGCGTACGAGCGCCTCGTGAACGCGATCCACAACGAGGACACCCTCGCCCAGTACCACAACGAGGGCCGGCGTCTCGGCCGCCTGATGTACGAGGGCCGCTGGCTGGACCCGCAGGCGCTGATGATCCGTGAGTCGCTGCAGCGCTGGGTGGGCGCCGCCGTCACCGGCGAGGTCACCCTCCGGCTGCGGCGCGGCGAGGACTACTCGATCCTCGACACGACCGGCCCGGCGTTCAGCTACCACCCGGACAAGCTCTCCATGGAGCGCACCGAGGACTCGGCGTTCGGCCCGGTGGACCGGATCGGCCAGCTCACCATGCGCAACCTCGACATCGCCGACTCGCGCGCCAAGCTGGAGCAGTACGTCGGCCTCGGCCTGATCGGCACCGGCAGCCCCACCGTCGGCGCCTCCCAGGCCGCCGCGACCGGCCTGATCGGCACCATGCCGGAGCTGCCCGAGGGCGGCGCCGAGGCCATCGCCTCCCGCGGCGAGGTCTCCGAGGAGGACCGCGCCCTGGACCGCGCCGCGATGGAGTCCGGCACGGACTGACCGACCACGAGGGGACGGACACCGAGAAGGCCGACCTGGCGCCGCACGCGCCGGGTCGGCCTTCTCGCGCTTGTCGTGCTTGTCGTGCTTGTCGTGTTTTTCTTGCTTTCGCGTCAGCTCGCCGCGACAAGCCGCTATCGGACGGCCGATTCGGGGTAACCGAGGGATACGCGATGCGACACGCCCACAGTGGCAGTATCGAGCAGCGGGATGTCGTACGACATCGGTGGATTTGACTGGTTCTTTCGGGTGATGTCCCACCCGTACCGCCAGGCGACCTTGACGGTGCGTCACCCGAATGGCCCCCTTGAAATGTGCCATCTCATATCTGAGATAACCTCAACCCCATGGCAGACGACTACCTCGTACGCATCGGCAGGCTCATCCGTGACGCCCGGCAACACCGGGGCTGGACACAGACGCAGCTGGCCGAGGCGCTCGGCACCTCCCAGAGCGCCGTCAATCGCATCGAGCGCGGCAACCAGAACATCAGCCTTGAGATGATCGCCCGCATCGGTGAAGCCCTGGACAGCGAGATCGTGTCGCTGGGGTACGCCGGGCCGATGCATCTCCGGGTCGTCGGCGGACGTCGGCTGTCCGGTTCGATCGATGTCAAGACCAGCAAGAACGCCTGCGTGGCCCTGCTGTGCGCCTCGCTGCTCAACAAGGGCCGCACCGTGCTGCGCCGCGTCGCCCGCATCGAGGAGGTCTACCGCCTCCTGGAGGTGCTCAACTCCATCGGTGTGCGCACCCGTTGGATCAACGGCGGTGTCGACCTGGAGATCGTGCCGCCGTCCGAGCTGAACATGGCGGCCATCGACGCCGAGGCCGCCGTACGCACCCGCTCCATCATCATGTTCCTCGGCCCGCTGCTGCACCGCATGGACCGCTTCAAGCTGCCGTACGCCGGCGGCTGCGACCTGGGCACGCGGACCATCGAGCCGCACATGATCGCGCTGCGCCGGTTCGGGCTGGACGTCGCGGCGACCGAGGGCCAGTACCACGCGACGGTCGACCGGTCCGTCCGCGCCGACCGGCCGATCGTGCTGACCGAGCGCGGTGACACGGTGACCGAGAACGCGCTGCTGGCCGCCGCGCGGTACGACGGCGTCACCGTCATCCGCAACGCCTCCTCCAACTACATGGTCCAGGACCTGTGTTTCTTCCTGGAGGCGCTCGGCGTCCGGGTCGAGGGCATCGGCACGACGACGCTCACGGTCCACGGTGTCCCGACCATCGACGTGGACGTGGACTACTCCCCCTCCGAGGACCCGGTCGAGGCGATGAGCCTGCTGGCCGCCGCCGTGGTGACGGAGTCGGAACTGACGGTGTGTCGCGTCCCCATCGAGTTCCTGGAGATCGAACTGGCGGTCCTGGAGGAGATGGGGCTCGACCACGACCGTACGCCCGAGTACTTCGCGGACAACGGCCGTACGCGACTGGTGGACCTGACCGTCCGGCCCTCCAAGCTGGAGGCGCCGATCGACAAGATCCACCCGATGCCGTTCCCGGGCCTGAACATCGACAACGTCCCGTTCTTCGCCGCCATCGCGGCCGTCGCGTCGGGCAAGACCCTCATCCACGACTGGGTCTACGACAACCGCGCGATCTACCTCACCGACCTCAACCGCCTCGGCGGCCGCCTCCAACTCCTCGACCCCCACCGGGTCCTGGTCGAAGGCCCCACCCGCTGGCGCGCCGCCGAGATGATGTGCCCGCCCGCACTGCGGCCGGCCGTGGTCGTCCTGCTGGCGATGATGGCGGCGGAGGGCACGTCCGTGCTGCGGAACGTGTACGTCATCAACCGCGGTTACGAGGACCTGGCCGAGCGCCTGAACTCGATCGGGGCGCAGATCGAGATCTTCCGGGACATCTGAATCGCGGCCCGCCGATCCCGACGCGTCGGAATTCCTTGACGCGTCGGGAATCTCCGACCTATTGTTTCGGCCATGCCCCCGGACGTCTTCAGCGCACTCGCCAACCCCGTGCGGCGTCAGCTTCTCGATGCCCTGCGGGACGGGCCGCGTGCCGTCAACGACCTCGCCGGCCGCTTCGAGCTGAGCCGGCCGGCGATCTCCGAACATCTTCAGGTGCTGCGCCAGGCCAGGCTCGTGCGGGAGGAGCCACGGGGCCGACAGCGCTTCTACCACCTGGAACCCGCGCCACTGGCGGAAGTCGGCGAGTGGCTGCATCCCTTCGAGCACTACTGGCGCGCACGTATGCGCTCACTGCGCGACCTGCTCGACGAGCAGGAACTCGCGGAGCAGGGGCCTGACAATCAGTCGCCCGACGCGCAAGAAACCGACCAGAACAGCAAGGACGCCCGACCATGACCTCCGCACCAGCCGACGGCGCCCCCGCCATCCACTGCGACCAGTTCCTGCCCCACTCCCCCGCCACCGTCTGGAAGGCATTGACAGACCCCGAGCTGCATGCCCGTTGGTGGGCCACGGGTGACGTACGTCCGGTCGTGGGCCACCGTTTCAGCCTGGACATGGGGCCCTGGGGCGAGCAGCCCTGCGCGGTCCTCGCCGTCGACCCCGAGCGGCTGCTCCGCTACAGCTTCGCCGAGGGGAGTCTCGACACCACGGTGACCTGGCGCCTGGAACCCGAGGGCCACGGCACCCGGCTGTTCCTCACCCACGAGGGCTTCGACCTCGACTCCCCGCTGGGCAAGGCCGCCTTCGAGGGCATGGGGAACGGCTGGCCCGGCGTACTCGACCGCCTCGCCGTCGTGCTCGCGAGCCCCGCCACCCCGTAAGCCCCGACTGCCGACTACCGACTGACGGGTCACCGAGTGCCGTATTCGTCGTGCCAGTTCCACCATTCGTAAGGCGGGGTCTGGGGACGGCCCTCGGGTGACTCCTCCCATGTCTCCTGCCGACCGAGCGCGGTCATGTCGAGGTAGCTCCACGTGCTCCCCATCGCCTCGTCACCGCGGGCGTTGATGAAATAGGTACGGAACACGCTGTCGTCGTCGCGGATGAACGCGTTCGTGCCGTGCCATTCGTCCACACCGAAGTCGGTGTCGAAGTCGTCGGTGATCGTGTACCAGGGAATCGTCCAGCCCATCCGCGCTTTCACACGCTCGATGTCCGGCTGCGGTGCCCGCGAGGCGAAGACCAGCGTGGTGTCGCGGGCGTTCAGATGGGCGAGGTGGCCGACATGATCGGCCACCATGGAGCAGCCGACGCAGGCGTGGTCGGGCCAGCCGGACACGCCTGGTTCGAAGAAGGCGCGGTAGACGATCAGCTGACGACGCCCCTGGAACAGGTCGAGGAGACTCACCCTTCCCTCGGGTCCGTCGAACTCGTACTGCTTCTCCACCGCGAGCCACGGCATCCGTCGGCGCTTGGCGGCCAGTGCGTCACGGGCGCGCGTCAGCTGCTTCTCCTCCACGAGCAACTGCTGACGCGCGTCCTCCCAGTCCTGCGCCGAAACGACGAGCGGTTTCTCCATGGTGACCCTCTCCTCCGGCTCCGTCCGCTCAGGAACCCGTACATCCAGGGTCGGACGCAACCCACGCGGACGCACGCCCACACGCGGAGAGACAGCTGACGGGCGGACGGCCCGCCGCCCGGACGCAGGGTCCGGACGGCGGGCCGTCGGGTTCGGGGAAGGCACTGCCGCCTTCTTTTCCGGGGTGCCCCTTCCTTTCCGGGCTATCCCTTTCTTCTCCGGGCTATCCCTTCTTCTCCGGGTTCACCGCGTCGAAGACCAGCATCTTCCGGTCGAGGTCCGCGTGGAACGTCGCCGTGTAGCGGTCCCCGGTGACGGCACGGGTGAAGTCCGTGCTGGTCTGCCAGCGGGGGCCGTCGGACGGCAGTTGGGCGCGCAGGTCGGTCGGGAGGTCCGGCTGGGCGGATGTGTTCTGCCAGGTGTAGGCGTCCTTCAGCCGGGCCGCGTCGGTGTCCGTGAGCCGGACGATCCCGGACATACGGACGTCCGTGGGGCCGGGCACCGACTCGCGGCTGTCCTGGCCGAGGGTCTCGCCCTTCCAGACCACGGAGGCGAAGTCCCCGAACTCCGGGAAGCGCACCCGCACCGGTTCCTCGTCCTTCCGGAGACCGTCGGCGGCCGGAGACGCGGCCGTCGCGGTCGCCCGGGAGTCCTGGGGCCTGGCGGTGTCCACCGACTGTGTCCGCTGCTCGGCGCAGCCGGTCAGCGCGAGCGCGGCCATGGCCACGGTCGCCGCGGCGAGGCTCGCAGAACGGGCGCGGGTCCCGCCGGATCGGTGTCGTCGTCTATCGGTGCACATCGCTGCCTACCGTAGTCGTTCCGGCCTGGCCCACGGTCCAGGTCACGTTGCGGGTGAACGTGCCCCGCACCAGGAACGGCGCGGCCCAGCCGAGCGTGGCGAACCGTCCGTTGACGTCGTCGGGGGTACCGGAGGCGATGTCCGAGGCGCCCGCGTTGAAGTCGTACTGGTCCAGGGCGTGCACGGTGATCGTCATGGTCATCTGATCGCCGTCACGCGTCACGTCGGCGCTGCCCCAGACCTTGTGGTCGCCGATCGCCTTCTGCCAGTTCTCGGTCGTCGGATACTCCTTGACGCCATGCAGACCGCCCGTCATGTCGAAGGTGTCGGTACCGAGCAGCACGCTCAGCTTCTCCGCCGCCTGCTGCGCACGTGCGATCTCGTCGTCCACCGACGTTCTGATCCCGGAGTCCTCGTAGTAGCCCTCCCGGTAGTTGACCTCCTGGTCCGTGCCCAGGCCG
>JABFVM010000356.1 GCA_013362785.1 Streptomyces sp.
GCGACCGCGGCGGTACGGCGGGCCTGCAGCTCCTGCGACTTCGGACCGGGGATGGCGGTGACGACGCGGCGCTCCTGGGGAAGTGCGCTCATAAGGGGCTCCTGGGGTGTTGCGGACGCTTGTCTTCTGTCTTCCTCTTTTCTCGCAGGCTAGGGGCGGGAGCGGGGGGTGGGCATGCTCCATGTGGGCGTTGTCAGGAGCGCCGGTTGTCCGTGGTGGACATGGCGTCCGCAAAGACACCCGGCCGTGTAAGCGGTGAACTCCCCATCGAAGGGCACTAGATTGGCTCGCTGACGGTGGACGGAACGGCTGGTCAGGGGGCAAGGGCGATGGACAGCGACGGGACGCACGAGGCTCGGGGTACGCACGCGAACCCTGTGCCGCGTCCGGCGGCGCCTCCGGACGCGCCCGCGGTGCCGCCGCGTCCGGCGTGGGAGCCGGGAGAGCCGCCACGGCAGGAGCACAGCCGGGGGCAGTCGGTCGCCGCCTGGCTCGACGAAGCCCGGCCCGAGGCCGGGACCGGCATCTGGCGCTTCGGCTACCGCATGCCGAAGGCGGGCCTGAACGTGGAGCGGCTCGCTCCGGTGACCGTCGTCGGCATGCTGATCCCGTTCGCCGTGGCGCTCCTGGTGTGGTCCTTCTGGCAGCGCGGCGCGATCCCGTACCAGTACACGGTCCTGCGGCTGTTCACCCCGGACGACTGGTGGTGGGGCGGCACACTCGCCTCGCCGAAGCTGCTCGAGGACCAGCCGATCCAGCGCCCGGGCGTGGAGGCGCTGCAGGTCTACAACGCCGTCTTCTTCGCCCTGCTCGTCTACACCGTGGGCCGGCTGGGTGGCTGGCCGGCCGTCGTGCGCCACGTGGTGGGCCGCAGGCCCCAGCCCGCCCGGGCCCTGCTCGCAGCCCTCGGCGCCCTGGTCACCCTCAGCTTCGTGTTCCCGGACGCCTTCCCCGTCGTCGGCTGGGACGCCCTGCCGATCGCGAACCCGCTGCGTTCACTGATCGCGCTGATCAATGGTGACTACGAGATCTACAGGTCGCCGTTGGTGCCGGGCGCGCTCAACGCCCTGATCACCCTTGCCGTCCTCTGGCCCTTCGCCAGGCTCGGCGACTGGTGGTCTCTGACCCGGAGCCGGCTCGCCGCCCGCCGCGCCGAACGGCAGGAAGACGTGACGTCGGCCGCCGAGCAGTCCCGCGCCCGCTGGCCTGAGCTGCGGGAGGCCGGGCAGCACCAGGCCGCCGAGGTGCTCACCGCCGAGGTGCTCGCCGGGTGGATGAACGACGTGGACTGTGCCCGTGTAGAGCACGGCTGGGTCCGGGCCCGGCTGCAGGGCAGACTCTCGGTCTTCACGGACACGGTGCTGCGCCAGGGCGCCGCGGCGTTCACCCATCCCTCCGGCGCCCGGGACCTGCACGGCCGCACCGCCCGGCACGATCTGCTCACCGGGCAGGTGCGCATCGGCAAGTGGGCGGCCGCCGAGCGCACACCGCCGGCCTACCGCGGCGTCGGCGCGGCCCTCGGGCGCGAGACGCTGGGCACCTCGATGCTGGTCGTCGGGCCGTCGGGCGCCGGGAAGACCCGGCACGTGATCGCCCCGGTCGTCGAGTCCCTCGCGCTCCAGGCGCTCACCGGCAGCTGCGCGGTCGTCGTGGTGTCCAGCGCGGGCACACCGCTCGGGGCGGACTCTTCGTACGACGTCGTGGTGCGTGTCGGCGACCCCGCCTCCGTGCACGACCTCGATCCGTACGCGGACTCCGACGACCCGGACGAGGCCGCCGGATTCCTCGCCGAGGCGCTGGCCGGGGACCTCGACACCGTCGGCGCCGAGCGTGCGGCCACCGCGCTCGCCCAACTCCTCGGCCCCTACCGTGCCGCGTACGGGCACTTCCCCGCTCTGCCCGTCCTGCGGGAGTTGCTGGAAGGGCACCCGGCCGCCCTCTCCGACCTGCGCGGGCGGCTCGACGACGACCGGCACATGGCGATGCGCCGCGAACTGGAGGCCCGTGCCCGGCAGGTCGGCACCTCCGGTGATCCCGGTCCGGCGCTCGCCGACCGGCTGGCTCTGCTGGACCGGCCCGTGTTCGCCGACTTCTTCGGCTCGGGCGGCGGCACGATCCGCCCGTTCTCCCTGCGTGCCGTCGCCCACCACCCGCTTCGCGTCCGTATCGACCTGCCCGAGCACGGGCACGAACAGGCCTCTCGTCTGATCGCCCGGCTGGTGCTCGCGCAGTTCGCGGGCGTCGTGCGCGACGGCTCACGGGAGCACTTCGTCAGCCTTGTCCTGGACGATGCCACCGGCGCCGTCACCCCTACCTCCGTGCGGCGGATCCAGCGGCTGCGGTCGCAGAACGCCGGTGTCGTACTTGCGCTGCGTACGGTCTCCGACGTCCCGGAATCCCTCCACGGACCGCTGTACGGGGCCGTCGGCTGCCGGATGGCCCTGTCCGGAGTGACCACCTGGGACGGCAGCCGCTTCGCGGACGCCTGGGGCACGGAGTGGGTGGAGGCCAAGGACGTCGCCCAGCACACCGTGTTCGCCGATCAGCCGATGACCCGGGCGATGCATGCGCTGCGCAAGCTGGTGACGGGGAGGGCGGTGACCACGGAAGCCGTCACCGTCCGCCAGGTCGAGCGCGAGCGGTGGTCGGCCTCCGAGCTGGCGCACAAGGTGCCGCCGGGCCACGCGGTCCTGTCCCTCACCAGCGTCCAGGGCGAGCACGCGCCGCCGTTGCTGGTGGATCTGCGGGGTTAGGTCCGGACTTCAGGTCACTCCACGACCGTACGGTGAGGCAGAATCGTCACAGGCTGTTCATACATGGCGGCCAAAAGATCATGACGATCACGCCGACCTGAAGGTCTCATGCCACCCACGCTCGCCTCGCTCGTCCACCACTCCGCGCTCAAGCTGACCGTGCGGGCGGGCGAGGACCGCCTGGACGTGCCCGTGCGCTGGGCGCATGTCAGTGAGCTCGCCGATCCCGTGCCCTACATGGAGGGCGGGGAGCTGCTGCTGATCACCGCGCTGAAGCTGGACGCGGAGAACCCCGAGGCGATGCGGCGCTATGTGCGGCGCCTGGTGGGCGCGGGCGTTGTCGGGCTCGGCTTCGCGGTCGGCGTCAACTACGAGGACATCCCCGAGGCCCTGGTCGACGCGGCGGCGGAGGAGGACCTGCCCCTGCTGGAGGTGCCGCGCCGCACCCCCTTCCTCGCCATCAGCAAGGCCGTGTCCGCGGCGATCGCGGCGGATCAGTACCGGGCGGTGACCGCCGGGTTCGCGGCCCAGCGGGAGCTGACGAAACAGGCGCTGACCGACGGTCCGGAGGGGCTGCTGGCCGCGTTGGCGTCCCAGGTCAACGGCTGGGCGGCGCTCTACGACGCCTCCGGTGCCGTCGTCGCGACCGCGCCCGAGTGGGCCGGGCGGCGCGCGGCGCGGCTCACCGCCGACGTGGAACGGCTGCGCGAGCGGCCCGCGCCGGCGTCCTCGGTGGTCGGCGGGCCGGAGCACGAGGACCGGGTCGAGCTGCACACCCTGGGCACCGGACGCAGGCCACGGGCCGCCCTGGCCGTGGGGACGGCGGCCGCGCCCGGCACGGCCGAGCGGTACGCGGTGCACTCGGCGATCGCGCTGCTGACCCTGACGACCGAGCGGTCCCGGTCGCTGCACGCGGCCGAGCAGCGGGTCGGCGCGGCGGTGCTGCGCATGCTCCTCGCCGGGGAGCCGGACCATGCGCGAGCCGTCGCGGGGGACCTGTACGGCGACCTGCTGGACGCGCCCTTCCGGGTGATCGTCGCCGAGGCGGCGTCGGTCTCGGCGGCCCGGGTGGTGGACTCCGGGGCGCGGGTGGCGCTGACCAAGGCGTCGGCCGCGGTGCTGGTCGCCGCGGCCGAGGTGAACGGCGATCCGCTGGGCGCCCTCACCGAGGTCGTGGAGTCGGCGGCGGCCCGGGCCGGGGAGGCCGTGCTCGTGGTGCCGGAGGGCGAGGGTGAGGCCGCACGGGTCGTCGTACTCGCCGCGGACGAGGGCGCGGCGGTCGCCGCGTGCGCGGACTACGCGGCGGCACTGGAGGCGGCCCGGGCGGGGGCCGGGCCGGAGGGGCGCGCGGGAGCCGACGAGGAAGAGCTGGTCGTGGGGCTGTCGGCACCGGCCGGGCCCATCGCCGCTGCGGCCGCCTACAAGCAGGCCGAGCAGGCCCTGTCGGTGGCCCGGCGGCGCGGACGCGTGTGCGTGGAGCACGAGCAGCTGGCCGCGGGGTCCGTGCTGCCGCTGCTCGCGGACGACGCGGTGAAGGCGTTCGCGGACGGGCTGCTGCGGGCGCTGCACGAGCATGACGCGACGGGGCGGGGGGATCTGGTCGCCTCACTGCGGGCGTGGCTGTCGCGGCACGGGCAGTGGGACGCGGCGGCCGCGGATCTGGGCGTGCACCGGCATACGTTGCGGTACCGGATGCGGCGGGTTGAGGAGATCCTCGGGCGGTCGCTGGACGACGCGGATGTGCGGATGGAGCTGTGGCTGGCGTTGAAGGCGACGTCGGCCGAGTAGGCCGAGTAGGCCGAGTGGTCCGAGTAGGCCGAGTGAGCCGAGTGGGCCGAGCAGGCCGAGCGGGCAGGCAAGACGCCGAGCAGGCGGGCAGGACGGTCCGTAGGCCACGTATGCCAAATCGGAGCGCCCGCGACTCCCACCACTACACCCCGGACAAACACCCCTCGGCCCCCGCACCCCTACCGTGGACCACGACACACCAGGAGCAGCACACCCCAACGCGGAAGGGCCGGTAATCGACTATGGCTTCCACCCACGCCTTCTGGCTCGCCGGCCGCCAGGTCAGCGGCGAGGACACCTTCGATGTCACCTCCCCGTGGGACGGGCGCGTCGTCGGCAAGGTGAGCGTGCCGACGGACGCGCAGATCGAGGAGGCCGTGGCCGCCGCGTACGCCGTGCGGGACGAGTTCGCCGCGACCCCGGCGCACGTACGGGCCGCCGCCCTCGACCACGTCAGCCGACGCCTCGTCGAGCGCACCGAGGAGATCGCCCGGCTGATCTCCGCCGAGAACGGCAAGCCCATGAAGTGGGCCCGGGGCGAGGTCGGCCGTGCCGTCTCCGTGTTCCGGTTCGCGGCCGAGGAGGCCCGGCGGTTCAACGGCGGTGAGGCCCAGCGCCTCGACACCGACCTCGGCGGCCAGGGGCGGCTCGCCTTCACGCGGCGCTTCCCCAAGGGCGTCGTCCTCGGCATCGCGCCGTTCAACTTCCCGCTGAACCTGTGCGCCCACAAGATCGCCCCGGCCATCGCCGCCGGCGCGCCGATCATCCTGAAGCCCGCCCCGGCCACCCCGCTGTCCGGCCTGATCATCGGTGACCTGCTCGCCGAGACCGAGCTTCCGGCCGGCTCCTGGAGCATCCTGCCGGTGCCGAACGACAAGATGCCCGCCCTGGTCCAGGACGAGCGTCTGCCGGTCATCTCCTTCACCGGTTCCGAGAAGGTCGGCTACGCGATCATGGACTCGGTGCCGCGCAAGCACTGCACCCTGGAGCTGGGCGGCAACGGCGCGGCGGTCGTGCTCGCCGACTTCGCCTCCGACGAGGACCTGGACTGGGCCGCGACCCGCATCGCGACCTTCTCCAACTACCAGGGCGGCCAGTCCTGCATCTCCGTGCAGCGGGTGATCGCGGACGCCTCCGTGTACGACCGCCTGCTGCCGCGCATCGTCGCCGCCGTCGAGACCCAGGTCACCGGCGACCCGAACGACGACGCCACCGACGTCGGCCCGCTGGTCAGCGAGGACGCCGCCAAGCGCGTCGAGACCTGGGTGGACGAGGCGGTCGCCGCCGGGGCCGCCCTCCTCACCGGCGGCAAGCGCGACGGCGCCTCCTATGCGCCGACCGTCCTCACCGACGTACCGGCCGACGTCACCCTCGCCTGCGAGGAGGTCTTCGGACCCGTCCTCACCGTGCAGAGGGTCGACGGGGAGGCCGCCGCCTTCGCCGCCGTGAACGAGTCCAAGTACGGCCTCCAGGCGGGCGTGTTCACCCGCGATCTGCAGACCGCCTTCCGCGCCCACCGCGCCCTTGAGGTCGGCGGCGTCGTCATCGGCGACGTGCCCTCCTACCGCGCCGACCAGATGCCGTACGGCGGCGCCAAGCAGTCGGGTGTCGGGCGTGAGGGCGTGAAGTTCGCGATGGACGACTACACCTACGAGCGCGTCATGGTCCTCACTGGCCTCGCTCTCTAGGAGACCTCACGCTTCGCGTCTCTCCTCACCTCTGGCTAATGGGAACCATTTTCAGATAGGCTCCCCGAAGGGGCCCGGCACCGATGCCTTCCGGTGCCGGGCCCCTTCTCTGCGTCGGCCTGTTCCGGACCCTCAACCGGAGAAGCCGACGTGCGCGAGCCGCAGTGGGCCGCGCAGTCTGAGGTGGACGTCGCGGACGCCCTCGGCGATGATCCCGGCCCGCAGGGTCGAGTAGGCGTAAGGGCTCGCGTCCGGCGCGTTGGACGTCAGTACGGCGAGCACCGCGCCCCCGTCCAGCGAGACCTCCACCGCGCCGTCGCCGGAGACCCTCGCCGTCACCTCGGCGATGCCGTCCCCGAAGTCGCAGTCCCGGTAGACCAGTTCACCCGAGATGCCCTGCGCCGCCGTCACCGCGTCGCCCGACGTCTTCGTGCGGTCGACGATCGCGATACCGCTCTGCTCGTCGAAGTCGGCCGCGTCCAGACCGCGCAGCAGGACCGGGCGCGGGGCGGGCGCCTCGCCGTCCAGCAGCACGGTCGTACGCAGCCGGACGTCCTCGCTGGAGGCGCCTGCCAGCAGTTCGTACGGGCCCGGCTCGCGGCGCCGGCCGCCCCGGGTCACGTCCCAGAAGTCGAAGGAACGCAAGGGGACTTCGAAGCCCAGCTCCAGCCGCTCGCCCGGTTCCAGGCGCACCCGCTCGTGTGCCACCAGCTCGCGGCGGGGGCGCGGCACCGTCGGGTCCACGGCGCGCGTGTAGAGCTGTGCGACCTCGTCGGCCGTCACATCGCCGGTGTTGGTGACCGTGAAGGAGACGTGCAGTGAGTCGTCCGTCGTACGGGTCCTGAGATCGGCGTAGGAGAAGGTCGCGTACGACAGGCCGTGCCCGAACGGGAACAGCGGGGTCCCCTCGAAATACAGATAGGTCTGGCGGGCGCCGATCACGTCGTAGTCGAGGAGGTCGGGCAGGTCGGCGTCGTCGGCGTACCAGGTCTGCGGGAGGCGGCCGGCGGGGGAGACGTCACCGGCAAGGATCCGGGCGAGGGCGGTGCCGGCCGCCTGACCTGCGTGGGACGTCCAGAGCAGCGCCGGGAGGGCGGCCGTGTCGACCGCGTACGGGTAGGCCGACACCAGCGCCAGCACGGTGTTCGGGTTGGCCGAGCGGGCCGCGCGCAGCAGGCGTTCCTGGTGGGCGGGGAGCGCCAGCGTCGTACGGTCCTCGGTCTCGCGGCCGTTGATGTGCGGGTCGTTGCCCGCGACCACCAGGACCACGTCCGCCTGTGAGGTGATCCGTGTTACCGCGTCTTCGCCGCGTTCTACGACGATGAGTTCGAAGATTTCCGGATTCGCTTCGGCAACCCGGACGCCGTCGGCGGCGACTGAGACGTGCCGACCCGTACCGATGTGCCGAAGGAGGAATCCGTTCTCATGCGGTTCCAGGCGGAATGTCTCCTGCACGACCCAGCCTCCGGGCTGGTCGGCGGAGGCACGGACCCGGCCGTCCTCGGCGACCGAGAGATAGCGGCCGTCGGGCGCGCGCAGGGTCAGCACGCCCTCGCCCCAGTCGACCAGGGCGAGTTCGGTGCCGGTCGCGTCCGCGGTGAGCGCGGGCAGGTCCGTACGGCCCGCGAGCAGCGCCGGGTCGAGGGCGCCCTCGGCGCCGCGCACCTCGTCGGAGGCGTCCGCCTCGGGGACGTGCAGGAAGGTTCCGGCCCGGGTCTTCAGCAGGACGCGGTCCACGCCCTCCGCGAACTCCACGCGCTCCGCGCCGAACCGCTCGTACAGGCCCTCCAGCGGGGTCGAGCGATGGAGGAGCGTGCCGCTGTACCAGTCGAGCTTGCACTCGTCGGCGAGCAGACCGACCACCGCGAGCCGGGTGTCGGGCGCGAGCGGCAGCAGGCCCCCGCTGTTCTTGAGCAGGACCACCGACTGCTCGGCGGCCTCCTGGGCGAGGGCGCGGTGGGCCGGGGTGTCGAAGTCCTTGGTGAGCGCATGCGGGTCGTACTCCGGGTCGAACTCGCCGAGCCGGAAACGGACCGAGAGCTGGCGGCGCACCGCCGTGTCGAGGTCCGACTCGGTGAGCAGACCCCGCTCCAGGGCCCCGCGCACCCGGGCCGTGATCTTCGAACTGTCTGTGCCGTGGTCGGTGAAGCTGTCGACGCCGGCCAGCAGCGCGGCGGCCGTCGCCTCCTCGTGGGTGTCGAAGTAGTGCTCGGAGTCGACCAGGTTGGACGGCGCGCCCGCGTCCGAGCAGACCAGCAGGTCGTCGTCGGTCCAGGTGCGCAGGTGCTCGCGCAGATACGGCGAGACGTGGTTGGGGCGGCCGTTGACCAGGTTGTACGCCGGCATCACACCCGCCGTCGCGCCCGCCTCGACCGTCTCGCGGAAGGCGCGCAGGTCGTACTCGTGCAGGACGCGCGGACGGACCGAGGAGGACGTGACGTCACGGCCCGTCTCGTTGTTGTGCGCCAGCCAGTGCTTGAGGACGGGCGCGGTGCGCCAGTACGTCGGATGGTCGCCGCGCAGCCCACGGGTGTAGGCGGTGGCGATCGCCGAAGTGAGCTTCGGATCCTCGGAGTAGCCCTCCTCGTTGCGGCCCCACAGGGGGTGGCGCAGGAGGTTGACCGTGGGGGACCAGACGTTCAGGCCCACGCGCTCGTCGCGGGCGCGCATCGCGCGGGTCTCCTTCGAGACGGCCTCGCCGACCCGGCGTACGAGCTCCGTGTTCCAGGTCGCGCCGAGGCCGACCGCCTGCGGGAAGACGGTGGCCGGGCCCATCCACGCCACCCCGTGCAGGGCTTCCTGGCCGGTGCGGAACGCGGCGATGCCCAGGCGCTCGACCTCCGGCGTGAACTGGTGCAGGAATCCGATCTTTTCGTCGAGGGTGAGCCGCGACAGAAGGTCGTCGATGCGCTTCGCGAACGGCAGTCGCTGATCGCGGAAAGGCGGCGTGTGCGGGGTGTGTGCGGTCACGTGGGGATCCCCTTGCGATGGATCGGTTCGGTGCTTTCGAAGCGCTTCGATGCTCATTCGACGCCGGGGTGGGTGTCAAGAGATCAACGCCGTTACTTCAAGCAATGCATAAGGAAGGGTCCCGCCTTTCACCTCGGAGGAATCTTGGGAACGACCCTTGTGCACCCATGGGTGTTCACTTAACCTCACTGCAACATCGAAGCGCTTCGACTGTAGTTTCCGTTGCAGTGGTCGGAGGACCGCTTTCAGCTCAGCGAAGGGTTGACGCAATGACGCCGAACGCCGCCTCCGCCTCCTCCGGACCCAGCCGGAGAAGCTTCCTCGCCTCCACGGCGGTCGCCACCGCGGCGGTGGCCGGCGGGATGCCGCTGCTCGCCGCGTGCGGCGGGTCGGACAGCGGGTCGCGTGACGGTACGACCTCGGGCAAGGACGCGCAGAAGATCCTCCCGGCGTATGTGGCCGGCAATGTGGTGACGCCGGACATCCCGGCCAAGAACGGCTCGGCGATCGGCTTCACCGGCAAGCTGGACCTCGCCACCCTGAAGACCTCCGTCGAGAAGAAGCTCGGCAAGGGCGGCAAGGTGACCATCATGTCGCCGTTCTGGGGGACGCCGCCGAAGTCGGACAACGCCTACTACAAGTCGATGAACGATCTGATCGGCGTCGATGTCCGATGGCAGAACCAGGACGGCAACACCTACGACCAGAAGCTCGGCGCGGTTCTCGCATCGAGCGACATCCCTGACGTCGTGGTGGTCCCCGGCTGGAACATGGGCGGCAAGATACCCAGCGCCATCCTCAGCAAGTTCGCCGACCTCGGCCCCTACCTGTCCGGTGACGCGGTCAAGGAGTACCCGAACCTCGCCGCGATCCCGACGGACGCCTGGCGGCGCTCCATATTCGGCGGCAAGCTGCGCGGCCTGCCGCAGCCGGCGCCCTGGGCACCCAGCATCGTGCCCCTGTACCGCCAGGACATCTTCGAGAAGGAGGGCTACGAAGTACCCAAGTCCTGCGACGAGTTCATGGCCCTGGCCAAGGAGATCACCAACGCCAAGGCCAAGCGCTGGGCCTGCCTGGACATGAAGTGGACCGCCTTCCAGGCCTTCGGTGTGTTCTCCGGCAGTGAGAAGCCGCTCGGCTGGAACATGGTCGACGGCAAGCTGGTCTACCGCATCGAGACCGACCAGTACCTCGAAGCGCTGGAGTGGTCCCGCAAGCTCTTCGAGGCCGGGGTCGTCCACCCCGACTCCGAGATGGGCAAGAACACCCCTGACGCGGGCCCCAAGTTCGCCAAGGGCGAGTTCCTGATCTACCCCAACAACATCACGCAGTGGTGGAGCCGCACCGCCGAACAGGCCGTCCAGAACCCGGACTTCAAGATCTGGGGCATGGACGTCTGGGGCCACGACGGCGGCAACCCCACCATCTGGGCCGAACAGCCCGCCGGCATCTTCGCCTTCGTCAACAAGAAGGCCTCCGAGTCGGTCATCCGCGACGTGCTCGCCGTCGCGAACGTCACCGCGGCGCCGTACGGCACCAAGGAGTACATGATGACCAACTACGGCGTGGAGGGCACCCATTACACCGTCAAGGACGGCGTCCCCACCAAGACCGACCAGGGCAACATCGACGTACTGAACGCCTACGTCATGGTCGCGAGCCCCGCCGCGACCATCGCCCACCCCGACTTCCCCGAGGTCGCCAAGGGCCAGGTCGAGTGGCAGCAGCGGATGGGCGCCTTCACCAAGAAGAGCTCCTTCTACGGCATGCAGATCACCGAGCCGAGCCGCTACACCAACCTCTCCAACGACTTCGAGCAGCTGGAGGACGACATCGTCCGCGGCCGCAAGAAGATCAGCGACATGCAGCAGGCCGTCTCCGACTGGAAGACCAAGGGCGGCGACAAGCTGCGCGACTGGTACAAGCAGATCCTCGACGAGAACGGTTCCGCGGCCAACTGACCGGGCATCGAGGCAAGGAGAACGGCCGTGTCCCACAGCACGGTGCCTCGGAGCAGGACCGAGGCCGACACGACGGCGAAGACCCCGGCGGCCTCCGGCGCCACCGGTTCCGGTGAGAAGCGACGGCCCGGGAAACCGAGTCTGCGGCTCAGACTCCGACGCGACCGCGTCCTGCTCCTGATGACGCTGCCGGCCGTCGCCCTGGTCCTGCTCTTCAACTATGTGCCGATTCTCGGCAACGTGGTGGCCTTCCAGGACTACGACCCCTACATCAGCGACAACGGCATCGTGTCCATGTTGAACAGCCCCTGGGTCGGGCTGGAGAACTTCCAGCGGATCTTCGCGGACTCCGCGTTCTGGCAGGCGGTCCAGAACACCCTGGTGCTGTTCTTCCTCCAGCTCCTGCTGTTCTTCCCGATCCCGATCCTGCTCGCGCTGCTCATCAACAGCGTGGTCAGGCCACGGGTACGGGCGATCGCGCAGGCCGTTCTCTATCTGCCGCACTTCTTCTCGTGGGTGCTGGTGATCTCGGTCTTCC
The DNA here is from genome assembly GCA_013362785.1 of Streptomyces sp. Taxonomy (GTDB): domain Bacteria; phylum Actinomycetota; class Actinomycetes; order Streptomycetales; family Streptomycetaceae; genus Streptomyces. Next base: position 11,699 of record JABFVM010000356.1, read on the forward strand.
AGCAACTGCTCGGCGGCGCCGGTCTGCTCTCGCAGCTGCTGCGCGACCACGGGTACGACGGTCTCGACCTCATGACCGACCCGAGCACCTTCAAGTTCCTGGTCACCGCGCAGGCGGTGTGGAAGGACGCCGGCTGGGGGATCATCGTCTTCCTCGCCGCGCTCGCCGCCGTCAGCCCCGACCTGTACGAGGCCGCCGCGATGGACGGTGCCTCACGGTGGCGGCGGATGTGGCACGTCACCCTGCCCGCGCTGCGTCCCGTGATCGCGCTGCTGCTCGTGCTGCGCGTCGGCGACGCGCTGACCGTCGGCTTCGAGCAGATCCTGCTGCAACGCGAGGCCGTGGGGCCCGGAGCGGCGGAAGTGCTCGACACCTTCGTGTGGTGGAACGGCGTCCGCAACCAGGACTTCGGCTACGCGGCCGCCGCCGGACTCGTCAAGGGCGTCATCAGCATCGGTCTCGTGCTGGCCGCGAACAAGGTGGCCCATCTGATGGGCGAGCAGGGGGTGTACAAGAAGTGACCGCCGTGATCGACAAGTCCGTACGCAAGCCGTGGGCCGCGCCGCCTCAGCCCGTCTGGGAGGAGCAGCCCACGAAGGTGGGGCTGGCGAGCAAGGGGCTCGTGCTCGGCATCGCCTGTCTGGCAGTCCTGTTCCCGCTCTGGATCGTCGTCGTCACCAGCCTCTCCACGCGCAGGACCATCGATGAGGCCGGCGGTCTGGTGATGGTGCCGAAGGGCATCACCTTCGTCGCCTACCAGGAGCTGCTGAGCGGCGGCCAGGTCACCCGCGCTGCGATCATCAGCGTCCTGGTCACCCTGGTCGGTACGGCGTTCTCCATAACGGTGTCCGTGCTGTGCGCCTACGGCCTGTCCCGAACCGGCTCACTCGGGCACCGCTGGATCCTGATGCTGCTGCTTGCGACCATGTTCTTCAGCGCCGGGCTCATTCCCACCTATCTGCTGGTGCAGACCCTCGGGCTGACGGACAGCTATCTCGCCCTGATCCTGCCGAGTGCGATCAGTGTCTTCAACATCCTGGTGCTGCGCGGATTCTTCATGGGGATCTCCCAGGAACTCATCGACAGCGCGCGCATCGACGGTGCTGGGGATTTCCGGATTCTCTGGCGGATCGTCATGCCGTTGTCGCGGGCGGTCATCGCGGTGATCACGTTGTTCTACGCGGTCGGGTACTGGAGTGCGTGGTTCAACGCGTCGCTGTATTTGAACGACCAGGACATGATGCCGTTGCAGAACGTCATGATTCAGCTGGTGCAGAAGCAGGAGGCTCCGGTCGGGCTGGCGCAGGCCATCAAGACGGGTCAGCTTTCGGGGTTGGCCGTTCAGATGGCGGTCATGGTGATGGCTTTGTTGCCGGTGGCTGTGCTTTCTCCCTTTGTCCAGAGGCATTTCAAGAAGGGCATGCTCACGGGCGCCGTCAAGGGCTGAATTGCGCCCACTCAATGGGGGCTTCGGTTGTCCGGCGGCTGCGGGTTGTTTGTGGCTGGTCGCGCAGTTCCCCGCGCCCCTCAGGTTCTCCAGTCCCCCTGTTGCAAAGACGAGGTAAGTTCATGCGCACGTCCCGCCTCAGCAGACGCACCGTTCTCGCCGGGACCGCGGCCGCGGCCGCCCTGACCACCTTGCCGTCCCTCGCCGGGCGCGCGTCCGCTGCGGTCGCCGGGCAGGCGTATCGCTGGCGCAACGCCGTCATGGGCGGCACCGGTTTCGTCACCGGCGTTCTCTTTCACCCCTCCGTCCGCGGCCTCGCCTACGCCCGTACCGACATCGGCGGCGCCTACCGCTGGGACGACCGGGCCGCGCGCTGGACGCCGCTGACGGATCATCTCGGCTGGGACGACTGGAACCTGCTCGGCGTCGAGGCGATCGCCGTCGACCCGGCCCACCCCGACCGCGTCTATCTCGCCCTCGGCACCTACGCCCAGTCCTGGGCCGGCAACGGGGCCGTGCTGCGTTCCGACGACCGCGGTGCCACCTGGAGGCGTACCGATCTCGCCGTGAAGCTCGGGGCCAACGAGGACGGGCGGGGTATGGGGGAGCGGCTGCTCGTCGACCCCCGGGACAGTGACACCCTGTGGCTGGGGACCCGGCACGACGGACTGCTCAAGTCGACCGACCGGGGCGCCAGTTGGGCAGCCGTGAGCGGATTTCCCGGGGCGCCCGGCGGCAGCGGTCAAGGCGTCACCCTTCTCGTCGCCGCCGGACGCACCCTCTACGCCGGCTGGGGCGACGGGGACGGCACGGGCGGGACCAGGAACCTGTACCGCACCGCCGACGGCACCACCTGGGAGGCCGTCCCCGGTCAGCCGTCCGGTGCCGCGGCCAAGGTGCCGATCCGGGCCGCCTATGACCGGCACACGCGTGAGCTGTACGTGACGTACGCCAACGCGCCGGGCCCCAACGGGCAGTCCGACGGCAGCGTGCACAAGTTGTGCACGGCTACCGGTATGTGGAAGGACGTCACCCCTGTGAAGCCCGGCGGCACCACCAGCGACGGGTCCGCCGACACGTTCGGTTACGGCGGCGTCGCCGTCGACGCCCGGCGGCCCGGGACCGTAGTCGTCTCCACCAACAACAGGTGGGCGGACATCGACACCCTCTACCGGACCACCGACGGCGGTCGCACCTGGACGTCCCTGAAGGACTCCGCCGTCCTCGACGTGTCCGAGACGCCCTACCTCAAGTGGGGTGGTGACAAGCCCAAGTTCGGGTGGTGGATCCAGGCGGTCGCACTCGACCCGTACGACTCGAAACACCTCGTGTACGGCACCGGCGCGACCCTCTACGGCACCCGGGACCTCAAGCACTGGGCCCCGCAGATCCGCGGCCTGGAGGAGACGGCCGTCCGCCAGCTGATCTCGCCCCCGGTCGGGGACGCACATCTGATCAGCGGGAACGGGGACATCGGCGTGATGTACCACGAGTCGCTCACCGCCTCCCCCTCGCGCGGCATGGCGATGAACCCCGTGTTCGGGTCGGCGACGGGACTCGCCCAGGCCGCGGCCGAGCCGGCGTATGTCGTCCGCACCGGCTGGGGCGACAACGGCAACGGCGCCTACTCCCGGGACGGCGGGCAGACCTGGGCGCCCTTCGAGGCCCAGCCCGACATCGCCAAGAACGCGCCGGGGCCGATCGCCACCAACGCCGACGGCAGCGTGCTGCTCTGGGTCTTCGTGCACTGGGACGGCACCAAGTACCCCGCCCACCGCTCCGCCGACAACGGCGCCACCTGGTCCGAGGTCGCCTCCTTCCCGAAGGGCGCCACGCCGGTCGCCGACCCGGCCGACCCGACGCTCTTCTACACGTACGACACCGACACGGGAACGCTATTGGCCAGCACTGACAGTGGCCGTACCTTCACCGCCCGGGCGACCGGACTGCCCAAGGGGGACAGCCAGTTCAAGCTGGTCGCCGCGCCGGGGCGGACCGGTGACCTGTGGCTCTCCGCCAAGTCGAACGGGCTCCACCGGTCCGTCGACGGCGGCCTCACCTTCGCGAAGGTCGACAGCTGCTGGGCCTCGCACACCCTCGGCTTCGGCAAGGCGGCCGAGGGGGCGGACTATCCGGCGGTCTACCAGGTCGGCTCCACCGAATCCATCACCGCCGTCTACCGGTCCGACGACGAGGCCAGGACCTGGGTGCGGATCAACGACGACCGGCACCAATGGGGCTGGACCGGCGAGACCATCACCGGCGACCCGCGCGTGTACGGCCGCGTCTACCTCGCCACCAACGGGCGGGGCGTGCAGTACGGGGAGCCCGTCTGATGCCGGAGCGAAACGAGGCCGGGCGGCACGGGCCCGGCCGAAAGGCCCCCTCCCTGGCCGACGCCACCCGTGGCCGTCTCCTCTTCGGCGGCGACTACAACCCCGAGCAGTGGCCCGAGGAGACCTGGCACGAGGACGTCCGGCTGATGAAGGAGGCCGGGGTCAACTCGGTCACCCTCGGCGTCTTCTCCTGGGCGAGGCTCGAACCCCGCCCGGGCGCACGGGAGTTCGGCTGGCTGGACCGGCTGATGGACCTGATGGACGAGAACGGCATCGGTGTCGTGCTCGCCACCCCCACCTCGTCGCCGCCCCCGTGGCTGGGGCGCCTGCACCCCGACACCCTCCCGCGCGACGAGAACGGGCAGACCGAGTGGTGGGGCTCCCGCCAGCACTTCTCCCACTCCAGCGCCACCTACCGGCGCCACGCCGCCGCCATCACCGAGGACCTCGCCGCCCGCTACGGCGGCCACCCGGCCCTGCGCATGTGGCACATCAACAACGAGTACTGCACCTACGACTGGGGCGACGAGGCCGAGGCGGCCTTCCGCGGCTGGCTGAAGGCCAGGTACGGCACGCTCGACGCCCTCAACGAGGCGTGGGGGACGGCCTTCTGGAGCCAGGGCTACGGCGACTGGTCCGAGGTGCTGCCGCCGCGCCGGGCCCACTACATGAAGAACCCCACACAGGTGCTGGACTTCAAGCGGTTCACGTCCGACGCGCTGCTGGAGTGCTACGTCGCCGAACGGGACATCGTCGCCCGGTACAGCCCCGACATCCCGGTGACGACCAACTTCATGGCGGTGTGGCAGGGGCTGGACGCCTGGCGGTGGGCCGAGCAGGAGGACGTCGTCTCCATCGACGTCTATCCGGATCCGCGCGATCCGTTCGGCGGACAGTACGGGGCGCTCGTCCATGACATGACGCGGTCGCAGGCCCGCGGCGGTCCCTGGATGGTCATGGAGCAGGCCGTCGGGCCGGTCAACTGGCGTGGGGTCAACCACCCCAAACCGGCCGGCCTCAACCGGCTCTGGTCCCTCCAGGCCGTGGCCCGCGGCGCCGACGCCGTCTGCTACTTCCAGTGGCGGCAGTCCCGGCAGGGCTCGGAGAAGTTCCACTCCGGGATGGTCAGCCACGCGGGGGAGCGGGGCCGTACCTTCCAGGAGGTCAAGCGGATCGGCGGCGAACTCGCCCTGCTGGGCGGGAAGGTGCCGGACACCCGGGTCGAGGCCGCCGAGGTGGCCGTACTCCTCGACTGGAACGCCTGGTGGGCCGGTCAACAGGACGGGCGGCCGTCCTCAGAGGTCGACCATCCGCAGATCGTCCGCGCCTGGCATCGCGCCCTGTGGGAGGCGCACACCGTCGCGGACTTCGCGCACCCCGAGCACGATCTGTCGGCGTACAAGCTGGTCGTCCTCCCGCAGCTGTATCTGATGACGGACGCGGCGATCGACAACCTCGTCGCCTACGTCGCGAACGGCGGCACCCTCGTCGCCGGTTTCCAGACCGGCGTCGCCGACGAGGACGACCGGGTGCGCGAGGGCGGCATGGACGCCCGGCTGCGCGAACTGTTCGGCATCCGCGTCCTGCACGAGTGGTGGCCGCTGGACGCGGGCGAGAGCGTCGACGTAGAGGGATTCCACGGCACCCTGTGGTCCGAGGAGATCGAGGCCGCGGACGACGTGGACTCCGTGGCCCCTTACAAGAGCGGCGAACTGGACGGGCTCCCGGCCGTCCTGCGCAAGGGCCGCGCCTGGTACGTCTCGACCCTGCCCGAACCGCACGCCCTGCGCACCCTGCTGGCCGACATCGCCACCGGCGCGGGCGTACGGCCGACCCTCGCCGGGCTGCCCGCCGGGGTGGAGGCCGTACGCCGGGGCGGGCTGCTGTTCCTGCTCAACCACGGGCGCGACGGGGTCACCGTCGAGGTGCCCGGCCGTCATCGCGACCTGCTGACCGGCGCGGACGTCACCGAGAGCGTCCAGCTGGAGCGATACGGCGTGGCCGTGCTGGAGGCCACCCCATGAGCGGACCCGTGCACGGCACCTGGGAACCCGCCCCCGCCGGCCGCTGGGAGGACGCCTTTCTGAGCGGTAACGGCCGGCACGGCATCATGATGTTCGGTGATCCGAACGTCGACCGGGTCATCGTCAACCATCACACCCTGGTCCGCCCCAACGGCGCCGAACACGCCCGTCCCCCCGCCCTCGCCGCCGGACTCCCGCGACTCCAGGACCGGTTGCTCGCCGGGGACGTCACCGCCGCCGAGCACTTCACCGACGGCCGGGACCTCCAGTGGGTGCAGCCCTTCCACCCCGCCTTCCAGATACGGCTGCGCCGCCCGGCCCCCGCCGAGGCCCCCGGTGACTACCGCCGCGAGGTCGACTTCACCACCGGCGTGGTCACCGCCCGCTGCGACGGCCGGCGCAGCGAGGCCTTCGTCTCCCGCGCCGACGACGTCATCGTCCAGTACGTCACCGAGCCCGGCCCCATCGTCGACGTGACCCTCGACCACCAACTGCCCGGCGCACCCTGCGACTTGGCCGTCGACCACAGCGCCGTCCTCACCCCCGAGGGCGCCCTCCTCACCCTCCGCGTCCGCTACCCCGGCAGCGACCGGGCGTACACGGGCGTCACGCTCGCCGTCGTCACCGGCGGCACCACCCGCACCTCCCTGCCCGGCCTGCGCGTCGACGGCGCCCGGTCCCTGCTGCTCCTCACCCGGGTACGACGGCACACCGGCGAGGTGGATGCCCTGGCCGAAGCAGGAGAACTGCGCGACCTCCTCCCCGACAGTGACGGCGACGGCATGGGCGGAAACGACGACCCGTACGACCGCCTCCTCGCCCGCCACACCGAACTGCACCGCCCGGCCTACCTCCGCGTCGGCCTGGACCTCGGTGCCGATGACGGCGAACGGGCGCTGCCAGGCTCGGAGTTGCTGAGCCGGCCGAAGAGCCCCGCCCTGCTGGAACGCCTCTTCGCGGCCGGCCGCTACCACCTCCTCTCCGCCTCCGGCATGCTCCCGCCCCGCCTGACCGGCCTGTGGACCGGCGACTGGAACACGGCCTGGGCGGGCGCGTTCACCACCGACGCCAACCTCAACCTCCAGACGGCGTCGGCCGCGGCGGGCGCGCTCCCGGAGGTCGCCGAGGCCCACGCCGCCCTGATCCACGGCCAGCGGGAGCACTGGCGCGACAACGCCCGCGCGATCTTCGGCACCCGGGGCGTGGTGGCACCCGCCCACACCGACGGCGAGTCCGGGCACATCTACCACTTCAGCCGCGAATACCCGCTCCACCTGTGGACCGCCGGCGCCGACTGGCTCCTCAAACCGCTGGTCGACCACGACGAGACCAGAGGCGAACGCGACCCGCGCACGGCCGCCGCCCTCGCCGAAGCCGCCCGGTTCTACGAGGACTTCCTCACCCGCACCGACGAGGCGGGCAACCTGGTCGTCGTCCCCTCCTACTCACCCGAGAACCGCCCGGCGAACGCCAGCTGGGCCACGATCAACGCCGCCATGGACCTCTCGGCGGCCCGCCACGCGCTGCTCACCGCCGCCCACTACCACCCGGACACCCCGGACGCCGACCGCTGGCGCACCCTCGCCGACCGCCTCCCCCCACACCGCGTCAACGAGGACGGCGCCCTCGCCGAATGGGCCTGGCCAGGGCTGACGGACACCTACGACCACCGTCACCTCAGCCACCTCTACGGCGTCTGGCCGCTCGACGAGATCACCCCGTACGACACCCCCGGCCTCGCGGCCGCCGCCCACCGAGCCCTGGAACTGAGGGGCGCCGAGAACGACTCCGCGCACGGCCATCTCCATCACGCCCTGATCGCGGCCCGCCTCAGGGACGGCGGCCGGGTCGCCCACGCCCTCGACCAGGTCCTGTCCGGCGACTTCTTCCATGGCTCCCTGATGAGCGCCCACTACCCGCGCCGCGACGTCTACAACGCGGACGCCGCGCACACCCTGCCCGCCGTGCTGATCGAGATGCTCGTGCAGTCGACCCCGGACCGGCTGGTCCTGCTGCCCGCGGTGCCGGAGACCTGCCCGCAGGGACGGCTGCGGGGCGTACGGACGCGGTTCGGCGCGGAGGTCGACCTGACCTGGACGCCGAGCGTGGCGACGGCGGTCGTGCGGCCGTCCCGCACCGTCCGCATCGAACTCCGGACTTCGTCCGGTGACGGCGACGGTGGCAGTGATGCCCAGCCGCTCGACCTCGTCGCCGGGGAAGACCACGTCCTCAATCTGGGGGCGTGGTAGCACCCCCGCAACTCCCCCCGCATTTCCCCCCACCCATGGAAAGGGACACCATGGCAAAGAGCGCACTGCGCAAGATCACCATGGCCGTGCTGGCCCCGGCGATGGCCCTCGGCGCCACCGTCGGTCTCGCCTCCGCCCCCGCCTCGGCCGCGGTCTGGAACTCCTGCGACCAGTGGGGCAACACCAGCCTGGGCGGCTACACGCTCTACAACAACATCTGGGGCTCCGGCGCCGGCGGCCAGTGCATATGGGCCAACTCGGGTACCAACTGGGGTGTCTGGGCCAACCACCCCAACACCGGCGGCATCAAGTCCTACCCCAACTCCAAGAAGGTGATCAACAAGACGATCGCCTCCCTCGGCTCGCTGACCAGCAGCTACAACGTCACCGTCCCGTCGTCCGGCGCGTACAACACGTCGTACGACATCTGGGACACCGACTACGACTACGAGATCATGCTCTGGGTCAACTACAACGGCGCCGTCGGCCCGCTCGGCACCTCCCAGGGCAACGTCACCCTCGGCGGCCACACCTGGACCGTCTACAAGGGCAACAACGGCGCGAACGAGGTGTTCTCGTTCCTGCGGACGTCCGACTCCAGCTCCGGCACCGTGAACATCAAGCCGATCCTCAGCTGGATCTCGGGCACCAAGGGCTGGATGTCCAGCAGCGAGACCATCGGTGACGTCCAGTTCGGCTATGAGGTCACCTCGTCGTCCGGCGGACTCGACTTCGTCACGAACAACCTGACCGTCAGCAGCAGCTGACGTGACATCAGGGCCGGGGTCGTCGCCTCACGCGGGGTCGACCTCGGCCCGCAGCGCGTTGTAGTCCGCGAAGGCGGCCTCGACCTCGGCTCGGGTCAGGCCGTAGCGGGCCAGGTCGTAGCGGTGCGGCCGGGTGCCCTTCGGGCGGGCGACGGCGCCGGACAGCCGGGCGGCCTCGGCGTCGGTCCAGCGGGCGCCGACCGCGTCGTAGAGCTGCGGGGCGCCCTTGGCGGGCTCGGTGGCGAGCCAGGAGTACGGGGCGTCCACCACGGACTCCCGAGGGAGGGCGGCGCGGGTCCGGAGGCCGCGTTGCGTCGCGCGGCTCAGCAGAGGGAACCAGGTGGCTCCGATGCCGTGCGGGTCGAGGGGGCGGGTGCTGACCGCCATGCCGTGCTCGATCAGGCTGCAGAACGAGGCGACGGCGGTGACCGGGTCGCGGTGGCACCACACGATCGTCGCGTCCGGGAACACCGAGTGCAGCGCGTCCAGGTTGCCCAGGTGCAGCGGGGACTTGAGGATCCAGCGGCGGCGCGGACGGCCGTACTGGAGGACCTGGAAGACCTGCTTGAGATACCGGTAGTCGTCGGTGAAGTCCCGCTCCCGGTACCACGCCTCGTACTCGGGGATCCGCGCCTGTGACAGCGGCATCAGGGCGTGCGGCAGGGCGAAGGTGCACTCCTCGGGGCCCTCGGCGGCCATCGCGTGGATGTCCCGGAAGCGCGGCGCGAACAGGTTGGTGCCCTGGACCATACGGCGAGCAGCGGTGATCGCCTTGCGGCGCTCGCGGGGCGAGGGCTCCAGGCCGGGGGTGAGCAGCTCCCACAGCAGGGGGCCGCGGTGCTCCTCCGCGAGCGACAGCACGGCGTGCGTGACCGTCGTCGCGGTGCGCGGCAGGCCCACCACGAACACCGGCCGCTCGATCGGCTCCCGCTCGATCTCCGGGTGCCCGGCGATCAGGCCCCGCACCCGCGCCCGGTTGGCCAGATGCCGGCGCACGAAGACCTGCGCCGACTGCCAGCCGACCGGTGTCAGGTTCTCGGCCCTCGCCCACCAGCCCAGCAGCGTCCGGAAGTCGTCGACGAACTGCCGGTCGCCCTTCGCCTCGCCCGTCTCCGCGACGATCCGGTCGAAGATCCGGTCGGGACTGCGACGGGAGGCGAAGCCCGGCCGCAGCAGCTGGTTGGCGAGTGTGAGGGCGAGCGGAGGCGAGGACACTCAGGGACCCTATCGCGCTGAACTAGCCCTAAGGGAAGGGGAGTTGGAGGGCGACCGGAAGACCTCCACCGTCCGGTCGCCCCCGGAGCCTGCCTGACAGGCCCTCGACACGGCTACTCCGCTACAGGCAGCCGTGCCCCGTCCCGCAGGAACAGCGGGATGCGGTCCAGTGGGGCTTCGACCGTCACGGTCGTTCCGCCCTCGTACGTCTCCCCGGTCCACGCGTCCGTCCAGCGCGCCCCCGCCGGAAGGTACGTCGTCCGGGCCGTCGCGCCCGCCGTCAGCACCGGGGCGACCAGCAGATCGCGGCCGAAGAGGTAGGCGTCGTCGACCGACCAGGCCGTCTGGTCCTCGGGGAACTCCAGGAACAGCGGCCGCATCACCGGCAGGCCCTCCTCATGGGCCTCGCGCATGACGTCCAGGACGTACGGCTTCAGGCGCTCGCGCAGCCGCAGGTACTTCGCCAGGATCGCGCCGGCCTCCTCGCCGTACGACCACACCTCGTTCGGGCCGCCGGTCATGTCCGGGCCGAGCGGCATACCCGGGTCGCGGAAGCCGTGCAGGCGCATCAGCGGGGAGAGGGCGCCGAACTGGAACCAGCGGACCATGACCTCGCGGTAGGCCGGGTCGTCCGGGTCGCCGCCGTGGAAGCCGCCGATGTCCGTGTTCCACCAGGGGATGCCGGAGAGCGCGGTGTTGAGGCCGGCCGCGATCTGGCGGCGCAGGGTCGGGAAGTCGGTGCCGATGTCGCCGGACCACAGGGCGGCGCCGTAGCGCTGGCTGCCCGCCCAGGCCGAGCGGTTCAACGTCACCACCTCGTCCTCGCCGGACGCCTGCAGGCCCTCGTAGAAGGTGCGGGAGTTCTCCACCGGGTAGCTGTTGCCGACCTCCAGGCCGGGGCCCGTCCAGTAGCGCAGGTTCTCCTGGAAGCCCGGCTTCAGCTCCGGCTCGCAGGCGTCCAGCCAGAAGGCGGTGATGCCGTACGGGTCGAGGTAGTTCTCCTTCACCCTCGACCACACGAACTCACGGGCCTCGGGGTTCGTGGCGTCGTAGAACGCCACCTGGACGGTCGACGCCACTCCCTTGTCGGGCCAGTCGGCGTGTGCCATCGGGCCGTACTGGGTGCCGATGAGGTAGCCGCGCTGCTCCATGACCGGGTGGTTCTCGGAGAGCGGGGAGACGGAGGGCCAGACGCTCACCACCAGCTTGATGCCGAGCTCGGCAAGCTCGCGCACCATCGCCGCCGGGTCCGGCCACTCGGCCGGGTCGAACTTCCACTCGCCGAGATGCGTCCAGTGGAAGAAGTCGCAGACGATCGCGGAGATCGGCAGCCCCCGGCGCTTGTACTCCCGTGCCACGGCGAGGAGTTCGTCCTGCGTGCGGTAGCGCAGCTTGCACTGCCAGAAGCCCGCCGCCCACTCCGGCAGCATCGGCGTACGGCCCGTCACCGCGCTGTAGCGGCGCTGGCCGTCGGCCGGGGTGCCCGCGGTGATCCAGTAGTCGATCTGGCGGGCGGAGTCGGCCACCCACCGGGTGCCGTTGTGCGCGAGCTCCACGCGGCCGATCGCCGGGTTGTTCCACAGCAGGGTGTAGCCGCGGCTGGACGACAGCACCGGGATGCCGACCTCGGCGTTGCGCTGGACCAGGTCCAGGACCAGGCCCTTCTGGTCGAACCGGCCGTGCTGGTGCTGGCCGAGGCCGTACAGCCTCTCGTCGTCGTACGCGGCGAAGCGCTGCTCAAGGCGGTGGTGGCCGTTGCCGACGGCGGTGTACAGGCGCGGGCCGGGCCACCAGAAGTGGGCGCGCTCCTCGGCGAGGACCTCCGTGCCGTCCTCGGTGCGCAGGAAGCGGATCAGGCCCTCGGCGTCGACCCGCACGGTCAGCGCGCCGACCGTCACGACCCCGAGCCCGTCCTCGATCTTCACGGTCGACTCGGTCGCCGGCGCGGACTCCAGCAGCGCGCCCGGCAGCCCGTCGAGGACCGGCCCGCCGAGCCGGGCCCGCACCCGGACCGCGTCCGGACCCCACGGCTCGACGCGCACCGTCTCCTGACGGCCGCTCCACTCCAGCGCGCCGTCCCGCTCACGGAAGGTGCCGACGGTCGGGGACGACTGCGCCAGGCTCACCTGGGGCTGAGGTTCAGCAGGCAGATTCACGGGGGCCGCTCCTGGAGGAGTTCGGACATGGGGGTGCCCTGACGAGGGCCGGCGGTGCGGGAAGGGGGGGCGGAGGCGGATGAGTGAAGGGCCTACGAGTGGCTGGGCGCCGGGCCCGTGCTCGCCCGGACCGTCAACTCGGGTGCGATCAGGACGACTTCGTCGCTGCCGCGGTCGTCCAGCTTGGCGACGAGCTGCTCCACGGCATGCCGGCCCATCTCCTGCGCGGGGATGGAGACCGACGTCAGCCGCACCGAGGCCTGGGTGGCGACCTGGTCGGGGCAGATGCCGACCACCGAGACGTCCTCGGGCACGGCACGGCCCTGCTGGCGCAGCAGGGCGAGCAGCGGCTCGACCGCCGACTCGTTCTGCACGACGAACCCCGTGGTGCTCGGCCGCTCGTCGAGGATCCGGGCGAGGGTGACGGCCATCGCGTCGTACCCGCCCTCGCACGGCCGGTGCAGCAGCCGCATCCCCAGCTCCTGGGAACGCGTCCGCAGCCCGTCGAGCGTGCGCTCGGCGAAACCGGTGTGCCGCTCGTAGACGGCCGGGGCCTCGCCGATGACAGCGATGTCGCGGTGCCCCAGCATCGCCAGATGCTCCACACACAGCGCGCCCGTCGCCCTGAAGTCGAGGTCGACGCAGGTCAGCCCGGTGGTGTCGGCCGGCAGCCCGATCAGCACGGACGGCTGGTCGGTGTCCCGCAGCAGCGGCAGCCGCTCGTCGTCCAGCTGGACGTCCATCAGGATCATCGCGTCGGCGAGCCCGCTGCCGGTGACCCGGCGCACGGCGTCGGGGCCCTCCTCGCCGGTCAGCAGCAGAACGTCGTAGCCGTGCGTACGGGCGGTGGTGGCCACCGCGATGGCGATCTCCATCATCACCGGCACATACATGTCGGTGCGCAGCGGGATCATCAGCGCGATGATGTTCGACCTGCTGCTGGCCAGGGCGCGGGCACCCGCGTTCGGGTGGTAGCCGAGCTCGCGGATGCTCTGCTCGACCCGCGTCCGGGTGGTCGCGGAGATGGACCGCTTGCCGCTGAGGACATAGCTCACCGTGCTCGCCGAGACTCCGGCGTGCTGGGCGACCTCGGCGAGGGTGACCATCCAGCTCTCCAAGCTTTGTGAAGCGCTTCGACAGTGCGCGGTGGGAACAGGGGCGGGTGTGAGGGTGGTTCGACAGTAACCGTGGCGCGCTTGGGTGTCCATAGGTTGTCGAAGCGCTTCGACAGTTTTTCCCCTACGAGCTTGTCAGGACGATGTCGGGGCCGCCGGGGCAACCTCTCGGCGGTCGGCGGCCACTGAAGGGCCGTAAGCGTTCGACGCAAGCGATCCACCCCCCCCGGAAGGACCGTCCCCATGCAGCACCGCCGCCCCCGCCTCTCCAAGAAGGCGAAGACCCTCACCGCCACGGCCGTCGCCCTCGCGGCCGCCGCCGGGGTCACCGTCGCCCAGGCGGGCGAGTCGAGCAAGAAGTGCGCGGCCTTCGACACGATCACGCTCGGCAAGTACTACGTGAACAACAACCTCTGGAACAAGGGGAAGTACACCGGCACCCAGTGCGTCTGGGACAACTCCCGCTCGGGCTCGACGATCTCCTGGGGCACGAACTACAGCCTCGCCAACAGCAGCACCGGCAAGGACGAGGACGTGAAGTCGTACGCGTCCTCCGTCCTGGGCTGGCACTGGGGCTGGAAGGTCGACAAGTCGATGACCGGACTGCCGATCCGCGTCGGCGACCGCAAGCCGGTGAGGACCAGCTGGGACTTCTCCGTCAGCTCCAGCCCCGGCACCATGAACGTCGCCTACGACCTCTGGCTGCACACCAAGAACACCGCGGACTGGCAGGACCAGCCCACCGACGAGATCATGATCTGGCTCAACCGCCAGGGCGGCGCCGGCCCGCTGGGCACCAAGACCGCCAGCGTCAGCCTCGGCGGCGCGATGTGGGACATCTACGAGGGTGACATCGGCTGGAAGGTCCACTCCTTCGTCCGCCGCGCCAACACCACCAAGGCCACCCTGAACCTCGACGACTTCACCCAGGCACTCGTCCGGCGCAAACTGCTGACCAACGACAAATACGTCTCCGGCATCGAGGCAGGCACCGAGGTCTTCAAGGGCACGGGCCGGCTCGACACCAAGGCCTACTCGGTCGACATCGGCTGAACAGACGCGCGCGGGGTGGTGGGTGCGCCCGTAATCGGGTACATACGATCGGGTAGCACCCGTCGGTAACCAAACGGCCCATGATCCCGATTCGCGGCGAGGTGAGCCTCATGTCCGCAGCACCCCCGAAACCCACCGTCACCGAACGTGAGGCCCGCCAAGTGGCGGAGGCGGCCCGGCAGCAGGAGTGGCGCAAGCCCAGCTTCGCCAAGGAACTGTTCCTCGGCCGCTTCCGCCTCGACCTCATCCACCCCCACCCGATGCCCACCGACGAGGCCGCCCAGCGCGGCGAGGAGTTCCTCGCCAAACTGCGCGACTTCATCGAGACCAAGGTCGACGGCGCCCTCATCGAGCGCGAGTCCCGCATCCCCGACGAGGTCATCGCCGGGCTGAAGGAACTCGGCGCCTTCGGCATGAAGATCGACACCAAGTACGGCGGGCTCGGCCTCACCCAGGTCTACTACAACAAGGCCCTCACCCTGGCCGGCTCGGCCTCCGCGGCGATCGGCGTCCTGCTCTCCGCCCACCAGTCGATCGGCGTACCGCAGCCGCTCAAGCTGTTCGGCACCCCCGAGCAGAAGGAACTGTTCCTGCCGCGCTGCGCCCGCACCGACATCAGCGCCTTCCTGCTGACCGAGCCCGACGTCGGCTCCGACCCGGCCCGCCTCGCCACCTCCGCCGTACCCGACGGCGACGACTACGTCCTCGACGGCGTCAAGCTGTGGACGACCAACGGCGTGGTCGCCGACCTCCTCGTCGTCATGGCGCGGGTGCCGAAGTCCGACGGACACAAGGGCGGCATCACCGCCTTCGTCGTGGAGAGCAACTCGCCCGGCATCACCGTCGAGAACCGCAACGCCTTCATGGGCCTGCGCGGCATCGAGAACGGCGTCACCCGCTTCCACCAGGTCCGCGTCCCCGCCGCCAACCGCGTCGGCCCCGAGGGCGCCGGCCTGAAGATCGCGCTCACCACGCTGAACACCGGACGGCTGTCGCTGCCCGCGTCCTGCGTCGCGGCCGGCAAGTGGTGCCTGAAGATCGCCCGCGAGTGGTCGGCGGCGCGCGAGCAGTGGGGCAAGCCGCTCGCCCAGCACGAGGCCGTCGGCGCCAAGATCTCCTTCATCGCGGCCACCACCTTCGCCCTGGAGGCCGTCACCGACCTCGCCTCGCAGATGGCCGACGAGGACCGCAACGACATCCGCATCGAAGGCGCCCTCGCCAAGCTGTACGCCTCCGAGATGGCCTGGCTCATCGCCGACGAGCTCGTCCAGATCCGTGGCGGCCGCGGCTTCGAGACCGCCGACTCGCTCAGGGCACGCGGCGAGCGCGGCGTCCCCGCCGAACAGGTCCTGCGCGACCTGCGCATCAACCGCATCTTCGAGGGCTCGACGGAGATCATGCACCTCCTGATCGCCCGCGAGGCCGTCGACGCCCACCTCTCGGTCGCCGGCGACCTCATCGACCCCGACAAGTCCCTCCAGGACAAGGCGAAGGCGGGCGCGAACGCCGGCGTCTTCTACGCCAAGTGGCTGCCGAAACTGGTCGCGGGCCAGGGCCAACTGCCGTACTCGTACGGCGAGTTCAAGCGCGGCGTGGACCTCTCGCCGCATCTGCGCTACGTCGAACGCACGTCGCGCAAGCTGGCCCGCTCCACCTTCTACGGCATGTCCCGCTGGCAGGGCCGGATGGAGACCAAGCAGGGCTTCCTCGGCCGGGTCGTCGACATCGGCGCCGAACTGTTCGCCATGAGCGCGGCCTGCGTCCGCGCCGAGCACCTGCGCGCCCAGGGCGAGCACGGCCGCGAGGCCTACCAGCTGGCCGACGCCTTCTGCCGCCAGTCCCGCCTGCGCGTGGAGGAGTTGTTCGGCCGCCTGTGGTCCAACACCGACGACCTCGACCGCAAGGTGGTCAAGGGCGTGATGTCGGGCACGTACGAGTGGCTGGAGCAGGGCATCGTCGACCCCTCGGACGACGGCGGCGTGTGGATCGCGGACGCGACCCCGGGCCCGAGCGAACGGGAGAACGTGCACCGTCCGATCAGGTGACGGAAGGGTGAGGGGCCGCTCAGGGGTCACGGCCCGCAGTGACCCCTCACCATCCTGTTACCTGCCCGATGGGGACGCCCTGTCCTCCGTGTCAGTCCTTCCGGCCACAATGGGGGGATGAGCGACAGTCCAGCCCCCCTCGCCGACCCGCATCTCGTCTACGACCCCGTCGCGGGCGACGGCCCCAAGGACGTGGTGATCCTCGGCTCCACCGGCTCGATCGGCACCCAGGCGATCGATCTCGTGCTGCGCAACCCCGGGCGGTTCCGGGTCACCGCCCTGTCCGCCAACGGCGGCCGGGTCGCCCTCCTCGCCGAGCAGGCGTACCGGCTGAAGGCACGGACCGTCGCGGTCGCCCGCGAGGACGTCGTACCGGCACTGCGTGAGGCCCTCCAGGCCCAGTACGGCACGGGGGAGCCGCTCCCCGAGATCCTGGCCGGGCCCGACGCGGCCACCCAGGTCGCCGCCTCCGACTGCCACACCGTCCTCAACGGCATCACCGGCTCCATCGGCCTCGCGCCCACCCTCGCCGCCCTGGAAGCGGGCCGCACCCTCGCGCTCGCCAACAAGGAGTCCCTGATCGTCGGCGGCCCGCTGGTCAAGGCGCTCGCCAAGCCCGGGCAGATCATCCCCGTCGACTCCGAGCACGCCGCCCTGTTCCAGGCGCTGGCGTCCGGCTCGCGCGCGGACGTACGCAAACTCGTGGTGACCGCCTCCGGCGGCCCTTTCCGCGGCCGCACGAAGGCCGAGCTGGCGAACGTGACCGTCGAGGACGCCCTCGCACACCCCACCTGGGCCATGGGCCCGGTCATCACGATCAACTCCGCGACCCTCGTCAACAAGGGTCTGGAGGTCATCGAGGCGCATCTGCTCTACGACATTTCCTTCGACCGCATTGAGGTGGTCGTGCATCCCCAGTCGTATGTTCACTCGATGGTTGAGTTCACGGACGGATCCACGATCGCCCAGGCGACGCCCCCCGACATGCGCGGCCCGATCGCCATCGGCCTGGGCTGGCCGGAGCGCATCCCCGACGCCGCGCCCACGTTCGACTGGAGCAAGGCGTCGACCTGGGAGTTCTTCCCGCTCGACAACGACGCGTTCCCGTCGGTCGACCTGGCCCGCAAGGTGGGTGAGCTCGCGGGCACGGCACCCGCGGTGTTCAATGCGGCCAACGAGGAGTGCGTGGAGGCCTTCCGGGCCGGCGCGCTGCCGTTCAACGGGATCATGGAGACCGTGACACGGGTGGTGGAGGAGCACGGCACGCCCCGTGCGGGAACTTCCCTGACCGTCGCGGACGTCCTCGAAGCGGAGACCTGGGCACGCAGGCGGGCCCGGGAACTGGCTGCACACACGGCGGAGGCCCGTGCATGACGACCCTGATGTTCATCCTCGGCATAGTGCTGTTCGCGGTCGGGCTGCTCGCCTCGATCGCATGGCACGAGCTGGGCCACCTGTCCACGGCCAAG
>JABFVM010000526.1 GCA_013362785.1 Streptomyces sp.
CGCTCGACCTCCTCGTTGATCGAGGAGTCCTTCTCGATGTAGGTGTCCGACTGCGGGACGTAGGCCTCGGGCTGGTAGTAGTCGTAGTACGAGACGAAGTACTCGACGGCGTTGTTCGGCAGGAGCTCGCGGAATTCGTTCGCCAGCTGAGCGGCCAGCGTCTTGTTCGGCGCCATCACCAGGGTGGGGCGCTGGAGCTTCTCGATCATCCACGCGGTGGTGGCGGACTTGCCTGTGCCGGTCGCGCCGAGCAGGACGACGTCCTTCTCGCCGGACTCGATTCGCCGGGCGAGCTCGGCGATGGCCTGCGGCTGGTCGCCGCTGGGCTGGTAGGGGCTGACGACCTCGAAGGGCGCCACCGTGCGTTCGATGCTGGAAACGGGCCGCATGGAATCCACCGTACGACCCGCCACTGACAACGCGGCCCGATCAGTGGTTCTGCGGGGCCCGCGAGGCTCGGTGGTCCTGGTTGCGGCGCACCCGCAGCTGGGGGCGGCGAGCCTGGTGCGGGACGGTGGTGTGGGCCGGAACGCCCGGCTTGTGCTCGACGGGAGCCCCGGTGGGCCTGCCCATGACCATCTTCGGGTCGAACAGTACGACGGCGCCGGCGAGGAGCAGGAAGGCGAGCGGGCCGACCAGCATCGGCGCGAGCAGCGCGGCGGGCGAGTGGCCCGATGAGGGGGGCTCCGTGCCGTGGAGGTGGACGCTGAGGGCGGCCATGCCGGTGTAGTGCATGCCGCTGACGGCGAGGCCCATGACGAGGCTCGCGCCGACGCTCCACAGGAACCCTCTGACCTGCCCGGCGGCCCACAGGGCCGCGGTGGCCGCCCCCATCGCTATCACCACGGAGACGCCGACGGTGAACGTGTTGTACTCCAGCTTTCCGTTGAGCCGCATGCCGGCCATGCCCAGGTAGTGCATCGAGGCTATGCCCAGGCCGGTGATGGTGCCGCCGGTGAACAGGGCCGTTCCGCGGGCGCCCTTGTAGCCGACGATGAAGATCCCGACGCCCACCATGACGACGGCGACGGCAAGGCTCGCGAACGTCATCGGTTTGTCGTAGTGGATCGGTGTCTCCTGGACCGTGAACCCCATCATCGCGACGAAGTGCATGGTCCATATGCCGGAGCCGATGGCCGCCGATCCCAGGGCGAGCCAGCCGGGGCGCCAGGACTGCGAGACGAGCATCGATCTGGTGGTGCAGCGCAGGCCGAGGGCACCGCCGAGGCAGGCCATGAGGTAGGCCACCAGCGGTGTGACGAGTCCGTAGCTGAATCCGTCGATCGTGCCCTGCATACGCAGCTGCCCTTCCCGCCCTTTTACGTCCCGGTACCCCGTGAAATGCGCCCCCTCCCAGCACCGCCCGAGCGGTCAGGGTTGAGGCAGAGGGTAACTCCCACCGGAATGGTCGAACGATTTTCCGGCAAAGAAACACGGCCTTGCCCCAGTTGTGCGGCACGGGTGAGCGGGCCTGGGCAACTCCATTCAATCTGTGGCCATTCTGTACTCCCTCGCCGTTGACCGTCTGCTGTCACAGTTGAGCTGTCCGTGATCGTTCGACGCGAGGAGTACGCATGTACGCGCGCGCAGTAGCCGCCACGACGACCGCGCTCCTGGGAACCGCCGCCCTGCTCCTTCCCGCCTCCGACGCCAGGGCCGGCGCCGCGCATCCCACGGTCATCGCCCACCGGGGGGCCTCCGCCTACGCCCCCGAGAACACCCTGGCCGCCGTGGACAGGGCTGCCGAACTGGGCATCAGCTGGGTGGAGAACGACGTACAGCGCACCAAGGACGGCGAACTGGTCGTCCTCCACGACGACAACCTCAAGCGCACGACCGACGCGGAGCAGGTCTTCCCCGACCGGGCGCCCTGGAAGGTGAAGGACTTCACCGCCGCCGAGATCGCCCGTCTGGACGCGGGCAGCTGGTTCAGCCCCAAGTACGCGGGCACGCGCGTGCCGACGCTGGAGCAGTTCATGGACCGTCTGGAGCTGCACCATCAGAAACTGCTCCTGGAGATCAAGAACCCCGACCTGTATCCGGGCATCGAGCGGCAGACCCTCAAAGTGCTGGACGAGGAGGGATGGCTTGATCCGCATCACCTCGCGAACCGGCTGATCGTGCAGAGCTTCGGGGCCGACAGCATTCGGACCGTCCACGATCTGAAGCCCGCCGTCAAGACCGGCTTCCTCGGGACGCCGCCCGAGGCGGACCTCGCCGGGTACGCGGCCTTCGCCGATCAGATCAACCCGTCGTACAGCTCCATCTCCAGGGGCTACGTCGCCTCCGTCCACGCCCTCACAGGACCGCACGGCAGGCCGATGGAGGTCTTCACCTGGACGGTGAACGACGCGGACACCGCCCGACTGGTCGCGGGGTACGGCGTGGACGGCATCATCTCCAACAAGCCCGATGTGGTGCGGGACGCCCTGCCCGCGGGCCTGAGGCCCGGCCACGAGTCGACGGCGCCCGCTCCCGGGGCGTTGTCAGTGGCGGGTCGTACGGTGGGCACATGGACAGCCAAGGGCAGTACGAGCAGCAGGTCGTGTGGGCCGTCGTCGGTAGCGACATCGGTCCTCTGATGCTGGCCGCGACCCGCGAAGGCCTGGTCAGCGTCGTGTTCCACGCCACCGAGAAGGTGCGTGAGAAGGCGCTCGACCGGCTGGCTTCGCGGCTCGGCACCGAGCCGGTCGAGGCGCCCGACTCCCCGCTGCTGGCTGAGGCGATAGGTCAGCTGGAGGAGTACTTCGCGGGCTCGCGACACGACTTCGAGCTGCCGCTGGACTGGTCGCTGATCTCCGGCTTCAACCGCGAGGTGCTGCGGGAACTGGCCGCCGGTGTCCCGTACGGCGCGGTCGTCGGGTACGGCGATCTGGCCGGTCGGGTCGGGCAGCCGGGCGCCGCCCAAGCGGTGGGGATGGCGATGGGCGCCAATCCGCTGCCCGTCGTGGTGCCCTGTCACCGGGTCGTGGAGAGCGACGGCGGCATCGGCGGGTTCGGGGGCGGGCTGGAGACCAAGCGGAAGCTGCTCGCGCTGGAGGGAGTGCTGCCGGAGCCGCTGTTCTGAGCGCTTTCATGCCCATTCACCCGGTTGGTATGGACCTTCACAGGGTGAAGCACGGCACTTCATCGGGTGGGGCCCGGTCCTTCATCTGTTGGGCCGGCCCTTAACCGGTTGGGCAGGCGAGAGAAGAGGGGGACACTGCGCCTGTGATGACACTTTTCACCCATCTGTACGCGGCCGGTCCGGTGTGCTGTCCTGAGTCGGCCGGGGCGGCCCGCCGTACAGCCGGGTGTGCTTCGTGACGGCCGTCGAGCGGCAGGTCGTCGCGCCCGTCACGCCCGACCGGCTGCCGGCCCTGCGGCGCCGTACGACGGCCGTGCTGATCACGACGCAGATACTCGGCGGGCTGGGCGTGGCCACCGGCATCGCGCTCGCGGCCGTGCTGGCCACCGAGGTCAGCGGCACCGAGTCGCTGTCCGGGCTCGCGCCCACCGCGACCGTCACCGGCACTGCGGTGCTGTCGATGCCGCTGGCCGCGCTGATGACCGCGCGCGGGCGGCGTCCCGGGCTCGTGCTGGCCTATCTCATCGGGGCGGTGGGCGCCGGTGTCGCGGTGATCGCGGCCCGGATCGGCAGCTTTCCGCTGCTGCTGTGCGGGATGGCGGCGTTCGGCGCGGCCTCGTCGGCGAATCTGCAGGCGCGGTTCGCGGCCGCTGATCTGGCCGAACCGGAGCGGCGGGCCCGGGCGATCTCCCTGGTCGTGTGGGCGACGACCATCGGCGCGGTCCTCGGCCCGAACATCGCCGCGCCCGCCGGTCGCAGTGTCACGGGCCTCGGGATACCCGCGGCGGCCGGTCCGTTCCTGTGGGCGGCGGGGATCTTCCTGATATCCGCGGTCGTGGTGGCCGTACTGCTGCGGCCGGACCCGTTGCTGACGGCGCGTGCGCTCGAACCGGCCGATGAGCAGTCGCCGGCGGCACGCTCGCTGCGCTCCGGGCTGACGGCCGTGGCCGCCTCGCCGCGGGCGCGGCTCGCGGTGGTGACGGTTGCCGTGGCGCACACGGCGATGGTCTCGGTGATGTCGATGACGCCGGTCGACCTCGCGCACCACGGCGCGGGAATCGATCTGATCGGGCTGGTCATCAGCGGGCACATCGCGGGCATGTACGCGTTCGCGCCGCTCATGGGGCGGCTGTCGGACCGGCTGGGGCGGCTGTCCGGGATCGGGCTCGCCGTGGGGCTGCTGGCGTGCGCGGTGTTCCTCGCCGGTACGGCGGGCGGCAGTCACGGGCAGACGGCCCTCGGCCTCTTCGTGCTGGGGCTCGGCTGGTCGGCGGCGCTCGTCTCCGGTTCCGCGCTGCTCACGGACTCCGTGCCGCAGCCCGCGCGGGCCGCCGCTCAGGGGCTGTCGGACCTGATCATGAACGCCTCCGCGGGCATCGGCGGGGCGGCCGCGGGACTCGTGGTCGCCCAGGCGAGCTACGGCTGGCTGAACCTCGCCGCCGCGTGTCTGCTGCTGCCGCTGGCGGCGCTGGCACTGTTCACGCGGGGAAGCCGGGGAGCGCGGGCGAAGGACGTTCCGGCGAGCGACTGACCTTCCGGTGCGTGACCGGCGTCATGCCCTGTTCTGCCGGGGAAGCCGGAGGCCGTGTGTGTTCTCCGGTTGCCACACGAAGGCTGGCCGGATCGGAGCGCCGTTAGCAGACTCCGCCGTGCGCACAGCCGCTGGCATCCGACTGGCATCCGGAAGACCCGGAGCCGAAGGGACGGCGATCACGCATGAGCGGAAACAGGGCAGTGGCGTATCTCAAGCCGGGCGCGGTGGAGGTCAGGACCATCGACTTCCCGACGCTTGAGCTCCAGGACGGACCGGGGGTGGCCTCCGCGAACATCGGCCGCAAGTGCCGGCACGGGGTGATCCGAGGCCGGCGTCTCCTGCGGGCCGATGCCTCCCGAGGGGGCCACGCGTGCGTGGCCCCCTCTCGGCACGCTAGTCGTAGTGCCGGGCCTCGAAGATGTTGCCGTCGGGGTCGCGGAAGTAGAAGCTGCGCTCGGCTTTGCCGCGGGCGCCGAAGGAGCCGTGGGAGATGTCCGTCACGGGTGTGGCGCGCTCCTCCAGACGGGCGCGCAGGGCGTCGAAGTCGTGGCCGGGCAGCGCCAGGCAGACATGGTTGACGGGGTGGCCGGAGCTCTCGGCGGCGCCCGGCAGCATCGTCATGCGCTCCGCCATGGTGAGCGGCATGAGGTCGAGGATGGTCTCCTCGTTGAGACGTACCGAGGGGAACGGAGCGGCCCCCGAGGAGAACTCCGAGAGCCTGATCGGCTCCATGCCGACCGCCTTCTCGAAGAAGTCGGCCGACGCCATCGGGTCACGGACCCAAAGGACGACATGGTCGAGACGTGCGGTGTTGTCCATCATGCAGCCAAGGCTGGTGTCGTCCGCCACAGGCTGCAAGGGGTTTGATCGGGCGCGGCACCCGCCAGAGATGAGGGAGTACCGACAGACAGGAGGCAGGCGCGTGGTGCTGGTGGTGTCCGAAGAGGTACGAGAAGCGATCGACGCGCGTCGACCCGTGGTGGCCCTGGAGTCCACGATCATCGCGCACGGGCTGCCTCGCCCGCGCAATCTGCAGGTGGCGCTGGAGCTGGAGGACGTCGTACGGCGGGAGGGTGCCGTCCCCGCGACGATCGCCGTGCTGGACGGGCGGCCCCATGTCGGACTCGACAAGGAGCAGCTGGAGCGGATCGCCAACGAGGACGGGATCCGCAAGCTGGGGCACCGTGATCTGCCGCTCGCGGTGGCGTCCGGGGCGAGTGGGGCGACCACGGTGTCGGCGACGGCGCTGCTGGCGGCCCTCGCGGGCGTCCGGGTGTTCGCGACGGGTGGGCTCGGCGGTGTGCACCGGGAGTGGACGGTGACGCAGGACGAGTCGGCCGATCTGGGGCTCCTGGCGCGTACGCGGATCACGGTCGTGTGTGCCGGGGTGAAGTCGATCCTGGATGTCCCGGCGACTCTGCAGCGGCTGGAGACGCTGGGCGTCGCAGTGGCCGGTTACCGCACCGAGCGCTTCCCCGGCTTCTATCTCTCCGACTCGGGGCACCCCGTGGACTGGACGCTTCAGTCGCCGGGAGAGGTGGCCGAGGTGATGCGCGCTCAGGATGCCCTCGACGGGCCCGAGTCGGCGCTGATCGTCGCCAATCCGGTGCCGGAGGAGGAGCAGCTCGATCCCGAACTGCACACGCGTGTGCTCGCCGAAGCGCTGCACGCGTGCGAGGAGCAGGGCATCACCGGCCAGGCGGTCACGCCGTTCCTGTTGGACTACTTGGTACGGCACACGGACGGCGCCTCGCTGAGCGCCAATCTCGCGGCGGTGCGCGGCAACGTACGGCTTGCAGGGCGGATCGCTGCGGCATGGGCCGGGGCGTGAGCGGGACATGACCGGGACGGGGGCACGCGGGGCCGGGGCGGGGACACCCGGAACCGGGAGCGAGGCGGGCGGTCGCGGACCGGGGAGCGCGACTGCGGCGCGCGAGCCCGGCAGCGGCGGGGCAGCGCCTGACGGTTCAGTGCGCGGACCGTCCGTCAGCGGCGCCTCCGACGGCGCGCTGCTGGTCGTCGGGGACGTGGTGACGGACGTCATCGCCCTGCACCAGGGTCCGCTGGCCTCGGGCACGGACACGGCCGCGGCCATTCGGACGGTTCCGGGCGGCGCGGGCGCCAACGTGGCCTGCTGGGCCGCGCGTTGGGGCTGTGCGGATGTGCGGTTGCTGGGTCGGGTGGGCGCGGACACGGCCGTATGGCACGAGCGGGAGCTGGCCGCGAGCGGAGTGCGGCCCACTCTCGTCGTGGATCCGCAGGCTCCGACCGGGACCGTGATCTGTCTGGTCGACACGGGCGACGCGGCCGAGCGGACGTTCCTCACCGACAGCGGCGCGTGCCTCCGGCTGGAGCCCGACGACTGGTCGGACGCGCTGCTCGACGGTGTAGCCCGGCTGCATCTCTCGGGCTACCTGCTGTTCTCCGAGCCGAGCCGGGCGTTCGTGAGAGCGGCTCTGGAGTCGGCACGCGCGCGCGGCGTGCCGACGAGTCTGGACCCGGCGTCGGCGGGGTTCCTCACGAAGCTGGGCGTCGACCGTTTCCTGACGCTGGTGGAGGGCTTGGACGTGTTGCTGCCGAGCCGTGACGAGGCGTGTCTGCTCACGGGGCTGCCCGATGCGGCGGACGCGGCGGCCAAGTTGAGCCGCCATGTCCCGCTGGTGGTCGCCAAGCAGGGATCGGACGGCGCACTGGTTGCCCGGTCGGGCACCGTGCGCGCCCACGTCAAGGCCGTACCGGCGGCACCGAGGGACACCACAGGTGCGGGCGACGCCTTCACCGGCGCCTTCCTCGCGGCCCTGCTGACGGGCGCCGGACCGGAGGACGCGGCTCGCGAGGGATGCCGGGCCGGGGCGCTGGCGGTGGAGCAGGTGGGCGGGAGGCCGCCGCGGCTGGAGTGACGGCTCATTCATACGGCGGCGGACTTCATACGGCGATGGGCCTTATAGGCGGTGGGCTTCGTAGGGCGAGTGGGCTTCGCACGGCGGGTGGGCTTCGTAGGGCGAGTGGGCTTCGCACGGCGGGTGGGCTTCGTAGGGCGAGTGGGCTTCGCACGGCGGGTGGGCTTGATACGGCGGGTGGCTTCGTACGGCGGGTCGGCGCAACCGCCTCGCGCATACCAACCTGAACCCCGGGCCCCTGCCAACCCCTTACCCCTTGCCACCCCTTACGCCTTGCGTCCCCACGCCGAGATCATCGGGGTCGCGGCCAGGTCCATGCCGCCGGTGGCGATGTTGGCGAGGTGGCGGTCG
>JABFVM010000064.1 GCA_013362785.1 Streptomyces sp.
GCGGGGTGCTGCCGTCGATCCGAGGGGCGAGCCCAGCTTGCGACCCTCGGGACACCCCGCCGCACCTGATCCCGTCCGCGCCTCAGAACGCCCGGCCGCACCCGATCTCGCTCGCGCCTCAGAACGCCCCGCCACACCCGATCCTGCCTGCGAAGGAGCCGCTCGCCCCGCGTCCTGCCCACGGAGGAGCCGGGGGCTGCTGCCGCTGCAGGAGTCGTCCCGGCCCGGCATACTGCCGCGTCCGGATTTGTTCTCCTATCTGTCCGAAAAGTGGCTTCTGGGCTACATGGAGCCGAACAGGAGTGGGATCATCGGAGCAGGAGGCGTGCTGTAGTCGCACCCGACCGGGCCGGTAGCGGCTCGCCCCCATCCTTCGTTCCGTCGTCAGGCGCAGGGCCACCCCCGCGCGTCCCCCCTGTTGGCGGTCGGTCCTGGAGGGTGTTCGATGACGACGCTCGATGAACGGCATGGAGAAGGTGCCCGCGACGGGGAAGAGCACCGGGGCGGCGTCGCCCTCGGCGAGGTCGTCGAGGAGTACGGCCCGGCCGTCGTCCCGCTGGACCTGCCCGACGATTCCCTGCCCGGCGACTCTCTCCCCCGGCTGATCGGGTCCAAGGCCGCGAACCTCGCCCGCGCGGCGCGCGCCGGGCTGCCCGTGCTGCCCGGCTTCGTGATCCCGCACGGAGCGAACGGCGACATGGTGGCCCTGCGGCGCGCCTGGGACGAGCTCTCCGACGGCGGCACCCGCCCACTCGTCGTCCGGTCCTCCTCGCCACAGGAGGACACCGAGGACTCCTCCCTCGCGGGCCAGTTCGCGTCGGTACTCGACGTGCGCGGCTGGCGGGCCTTTCGTACAGCCGTACAGACGGTTCTCGACTCGGCGCACCGACCCGACGGGTCCACGGCGCCGATGGCGGTTCTGGTGCAGCCCATGCTCACGGCACGGGTCGGCGGGGTGATGTTCGGCGCCGACCCGGTCGAGGGGCGGGTCGACCGGATGCTGGTCAGCGCTGTAAAGGGCGGACCGGACAGCCTGGTGAGCGGGGCGCGGGCCGGCACGGACTACTGGCTGAGCGGGCGCGGACGGCTGCTGCGGACGGAGGCTTCCGGGGACCTGCGAACCGAAACTCCGGGGGACCCAGCAGCTGCGACCACGGAGGCCCCAGCAGCGTTGACCTCGGAGGAGCCATGGCAGCCGGAGTCCCCGGAGGGCCCGCGGAGGAGGCCCTCGAAGGATTCGCAAGCCGCTCCCATGCCCTTGGCGAACGCGTCCTTCACGAACGGGTCCTCGGCGAACGCGTCCTTCACGAACGGGCCCTCGGCGAACGCGTCCGTGGCGAACGGGTCCTCGGCGAATGCGCCCTTGGCCAACCCGCAAGCCACACCCCCGGAGCACGGCTCGCCGCTCACCCGTGCCGAGTTGTTCCGGCTGGCCCGGCTCGCGCGGCGGGTCCGGCGGGTCTTCGGCGGGCCGCAGGACGTCGAGTTCGGGTTCGACGCGGACGGGCACCTCTGGCTGTTCCAGAGCCGTCCGATCACGGCGATGGCAGCGCGGCCGGCGCGCGGAGCCCGGCTGCTCGGGCCCGGTCCGGTGGCGGAGACGCTGCCGGGGCAGCTGGCGCCGCTTGAGGAGGACCTGTGGGTGGCGCCGATGGCCCGTGGACTCGCCGCCGCCCTCGACATCGGCGGCACCGCGCCGCGCCGACTGCTGAAGTCGTTGCCCGTGATCACGACGGTCGCCGGACGCGCAGCCGCCGACCTGCGCCTCCTCGGCACCGTGCCCCCGCGGCACCGCTGGCTCGCACTGCTCAACCCGGCTCCCGGAGCACGCCGGCTCGCCGCGGCCTGGCGAGTGGGCCGCCTCGCGTCCTCCCTGCCCGGACTGGCGACCGATCTCGCCGCCGACGTCGACCGTCACCTTGCCGAGATCCCGCCCCCGAGCGGCCTCTCCGGCTCCGCCCTGGCCGCCGAGCTGCGCTGGGCCCGCCGGGTCCTGGTCTCCCTGCACTCCCAGGAGGCCCTCGCGGGCGCTCTCCTCAGCGAACCGTCCAAGGCCCGCACCGCCGCCGGCACGGCACTCGCCTCCCTGGCCGAGGCCCGCGCCCAGGGCATACCCGACAACCAGGTGACCGCGACCGACCCTGTGGTCCTGGCCCTCACCTCACCGAGCCTGCGCGGACGCGGACGACTGCCGGATGCGACGACCACGGCCACAGCCACTGCCACTGCCACTGCCACTGCCACGCCGAACGAGACCGCACCGGACCGGGTCGACGGCGTCCAAGCCGACGGGCTTCATGCCGACAGGGTCGCCAGGGTGGCCAGGCTTCAATCCGACAGGGTCCAAGGCGACGAGCTTCAAACGGCCAACGGCAGCCTCCCGCCCGCCCCACGTCCCCCCGCCCTGGAACCGGCCCGGCAAGCCACCCCGACCAGTGCCGCCTTCGCCGTCTACGCCACCCCGTTCACCGGGGCCACTCAAGCCACGCCCTCCACAGAAGCCCTCTCTCAAGCACTCCCGTCCCCCCTGGCACCCCCAGCGCCCCCGGCACCCCAGACACTCCAGGCGCTTCCAGCTCCTCCAGCGCTTCCAGCTCCTCCAGCCCCCACCCCCCTCACCCCCCTCCCACCCCGCGAAGCCCTCCGTCTCCGCATCCGCTGGGTGCAGGAACTGCAGGTGCGTCTCGTGCGGGACGTGGCGCGGCGGCTCGGGATCGGCGTGGAGCGTGTCGGCCTGTTGCGGTGGGCCGAGCTGGCCGCCGTGCTGGACGGCGGGGCCCTGCCCGGCGACCTCCACGCGCGCGTGCCGCAGGCCGAGTCGCCCCCGCTGCCGGACACCTTCCGGCTGGCGGACGGCCAGGTCGTCGTCGCCGAGCGCGCCGCGGGCCGGGGCGACGGCGTGCGGGGCGTGTCCGCGGGGCGCGTCGTCGGGACCGTATGGGACGGAACGGGGCCCCGGCCCACGGACGCCGTCCTGGTGGTGCGCACCCTGGACCCCGCGCTCGCCCCGCTGCTGCCCGGCCTCACCGGCCTGGTCGCCCAGACCGGCAGCCCGTTGTCCCATCTGGCCGTCCTGGCACGGGAGTTCGGGCTCCCCGCGGTCGTCGGCGTCACCGACGCCGTACGCCGCTTCCCGCCCGGCTCCCGGCTCACCGTCGACGGGACCGCCGGTGACGTACGACTGGGGGACGCGCCATGAGAAAGATCGCGTACGTCTTCGGAGCGCTGGCCGCGGCCGGGGCGGGGACCTACCTCGTCATCTATCTGTACCGGTGGCAGTGGCAACGGGCGATGATCTGCGGGGTGCTGCTGCTGGTGGTCGAGGTGATGCTGTTCGGCCTGGTGACGCTGGGGCGGCTGAACCGGATCGAGGAGCGGCTGCGGGACACCGACCGGCGGCAGCGGGAGCTGGACGCCCGCCAGGAGGACGTGCTGACGCGGCTGCGGGAGCCGACGGTGGCGCAGGAGGAGCGGCGGTTCCGGTGGCTGGAGGACCCGGCGGACCGGACGTATGTCTTCGTGCCGGTCCTGATGGTCGCCGGGGTGGTGCTGTCGGGGCTGGCCTGGGTGGTGCAGAAGGTCGCGTCGGCCACGGCCGGGCCCGCCGAGCGCCGGCTGGCCGGGCGGCTGGCCGTGCTCGCCGCGCCCGATCCGGCGGCACCCGGTGATCTGGACGACCTGCCACCGCTGGGCGCCGCGGCCTCCCGGGGCCGTACCGCGCGTCTGGCCGCCGTCACCCTCGTCGGCGCCACCCTGGTCGGCGCGCTGATCGTGGGGCTCGCGGAGCTGACCCAGACCCGGGCGGAGGAGGCGAACGAGAACCGGGCGACCTCGGTCCTCGTCCAGCTCGATCTGCGGGGCGCGAACGTGTCGTCCGAGGGGAAGGCCCTGGCCGCGCAGCAGATCTGGGAGAGCTGCCGGCACTCCACGTCCGCGCCGCTGAGGCACGCCGCACTGGGGGACCTGGGGGACGGCATGTTCGCCGGGGTCGTACGGCCGGCGCTCACCGACCACGACCTCCTGCGACTGCGCGGCTGCCTGGAGGACGCGACCCTGGAGCGCGCCCATCTGACGGTGGTCGCCGTCGGCGACGCGGAGTCGGGCGACGAGTGACCGCGCTCGGGCCCCGACGCACACCCGAACATGACAAGTGAGACGTTGCGCACAAAAACGGACGTATCGCCCATTGATCACAGACCCGGGGGTACTCTTCCAAGGCGCCCTTCGTCCCCTAGTCCCCCGGGTCGCCCATGGCTGTCCTCACCGCAACCCTGCCCCGCCCTGCCCTCCGCAAGCGCCCCCTTTCCCGGCGTGCGCTGCGGATCCTCATCGGCCTTCTGATCAGCTACATCGTTCTGTGGGCAGCCGGAGCCGGCAGCATCCTGGGCCTGTCCTACTGGGCCCGCGAGGAGACCCCGGCCCCAGCCGGAACCCGTAGCGTCCAGGGCGTGAACCACTTCCAGCCCGTGGACGGCGACGGCCGGCTGTGGCGCGGTTCCGCGCCGTCCCCCGCCGGGTACCGGGCGCTGGCGGGCATGGGCATCACCACCGTCGTCGACCTGCGCGCCGAGCACATGAGCGCGTCCCAGCTGGCCGAACCGAGCGAGGCCGGGCTGAACGTCGTACGCCTGCCGATCCGTGACGGTCAGACGCCGTCGCCGCAGCAGGTGCAGCGCTTCCTCGACGTCGTCTCGTCGTCGTCCGGCCCGGTGTTCGTGCACTGCGGTGCCGGCGTCGGCCGTACGGGCGCGATGGTCGCCGCGTATCTCGTGAAGACCGGTGAGGAGTCGCCGTCGACAGCCGTCCGGCGCAACCTCGCGGTCGGACCGCCGTCGATCGAGCAGATCTACTACGGACTGAACGTCAGCCCGGCCGAGGCGGAACAGCCCCCGCTGCCGGTGGTGGTCCTCAGCCGCCTGGTGGACGCGCCGCGGCGCATCATGTCCTACTTCTAAGTCGCCTCACGGCCTATTTCTGAGCCGGCTCATGTCGTACTTCTGAGCCGGCTACGGCCCCTCGCACAGCCGCACCGCTACGGCTTACGCCCCACCGCGCCGTACCCGGGGATGACCCCGTCGTCCTGGCCGGGTACCGGCTCCCCCAGTTCGGGGTGCCAGTGGTGGGGCACTGCCACGCCGGGGTCGATGAGTTCGAGGCCGTCGAAGAAGCGGGTGAAGTCCTCGCGGGAGCGCAGGGCCAGGGTGACGCCGGCCGCCTTGAGCTTCTCGGTCGCCGCCCTCGACTCCTCGGGGGTGAAGTCGGCGGTCGCGTGCGTGATCACCAGGTGGCTGCCGGAGGGGAGTTCGGACAGCAGCCGGCGGACCAGTTCGTGCGCGCCGTCCTCGTCGGGGACGAAGTGCAGCAGGGCGATGAGGGAGAGGGCCACCGGGCGGCCGAAGTCCAGGACCTTGCGGGCGCCTTCGAGGATGGCGTCGGGGTCGCGCACATCGGCCTGGAGGTATTCGGTGGCGCCTTCGTCCGTGCCGCGCAGCAGGGCCGCCGCGTGGGCCAGCACGATGGGGTCGTTGTCGCAGTAGACGACGCGTGCGTCGGGGGCGATCCGCTGGGCGACCTGGTGGAGGTTCGGCTCGGTCGGGATTCCCGTGCCGATGTCCAGGAACTGGCGTACGCCCTGCTGGGCGAGCCAGCCGGTGGCGCGGTGCATGAACGCGCGGTTGACCCGCGCCATCACCGGGACGCGCGGGTCGAGGGCGAGCATCTGCTGCCCCATGGCCTCGTCGACGGGGTAGTTGTCCTTACCGCCGAGATACCAGTCGTACATCCGCGCGGGATGCGGCTTGCTCGTGTCGATCTCAACCATTAATCGAGTACCCATCAAGTCAGTGCCAAAATCAAGTCAGTATCAGTACAGGGGAGTTGAGCGAGTGCCGGACCATCACGTCACGACAGCAGAAAGTCCGCCTCCCCTGCCTTGGCGCCCTCGATGAACGCCGTGATCTCGTCCGTCGTGTAGATCAGCGCCGGCCCGTCCGGGTCGGTCGACTGGCGGACGGCGACACGGCCGTCGGCGAGCTTCATCGCCTCCAGGCAGCTGCCGCCGTTGCCGCCGCTCCACGGCTTGTGCCAGCCCTCGCTGCCCAAGTCCCGCGCGGGCATGCCGTTGTAGACGCGTATGCGCGGTTTGATGCGATCCATTCACAGCTCCTTGCGGAGATCCCGGAGGATCCCCTTCGTGCGATGTGCCGTAGCGGCCTGCGCCGCCATGCGGTCCATGACCTCGAGATGGGTGGCCACCTCGGTGCGCGCGTCGAGATAGACGGCGCCGGTCAGGTACTCGCTGTAGACCATGTCCGGCAGTTCTGACATGGCAAATCGGAACAGCGCGAAGGGCCCGTACGTGCCGGGGTGCGGCCCGTTCTCGAACGGGGCCACCTGCAGCGTCACGTTGGGCAGCTTCGTCGCCTCCAGCAGCCTGTCGATCTGGGCACGCATCACCTCCGGGCCGCCGACGGGGCGGCGCAGCACGGTCTCGTCCATCACGACCCACAGTCGGGGGGCGTCCTCACGGGTGAGCAGTTGCTGGCGTTGCATGCGCAGGGCGACATGGCGCTCGATCTCGTCGGGTGCCGTCTGGCCGACGGCGCCCGACCTCAGCACTCCGCGCGCGTAGTCCTCGGTCTGCAGCAGACCGGGCACGAAATGGGGCTCGTAGGACCGGATGAGACTGGCCGCGCCCTCCAGGCTCACGTACATCGAGAACCAGCCGGGCAGGATGTCGTGGAACCGCTGCCACCAGCCCGGTTTGTTGGCGTCCTCGGCCAGCTGCACAAAGCCGTCGGCCTCGTCGTCACTGACGCCGTACGCCTTCAGGAGCAGTTGGAGGTACGGGATCTTGAGCGCGACCTCGGCCATCTCCATACGGCGGACCGTGGCGGGGGCGACGCGGAGGATGCGGGCGGCCTCCTCGCGCTTGAGCCCGGCGCGTTCTCGTAGGTCCAGCAGGCGCCGGCCGAGGACGACCTGACCGACCGTCGGTGCGGACCGCGGCTCGCTCACGCTCCACCTCCACGAATGAATCCCTTGGACCCCTTGGATTCCTTGAACCCTCTGAATCCTCAGGGACCGACTGAAACCGGCTCAACTCCGATGGACCGACTGAATCCCCACAGGCCGACGGCGCCATTCGAAGACCTATTCGAAGATCGCGGCGGATCCTCGGTGATCCCAACTGGCGCCGTTCGACATGCTGTTGCGAGCAGTGTGCCACGGCCTTCCAGAGAGTCACACCGCACTCTGCAATTTTCAGAGTGACACTTGCCAAGTGTTCACGGCGGGGCGATAGTGGCAAGCGTGATTCCGTCCCCGCCCTTAGGAACAGACGCCGCCGCAGTCCCCCAGGGCCTCGGCGGCGACACGGTCGTCGGGCCCCAGCGGGGTGCCGCCGCCGAGCGCCGGTTCCGTTTCGAACTGGCCGCGCATCCGGGTTCTCCCGCGCAGGCCAGACGCCTGACCAGGGCTCGGCTGAATGGCTGGTCGGTGTGCGAGGACACCTGCGACACGGCGGCACTCGTCGTGTCCGAGCTGGTCACCAACGCGATCGTGCACACCGCCAGCGAGCACATCGTGTGCGAGCTGCGCGATGGTGCCGAGCTGGTGCGAATAGCCGTGCGCGACGAGGGTTGTGCGCCGGGCGAGCCGCATCCGTTGGCGGCGCGTCCCGAGGAGGAGCACGGGAGGGGACTGCTCCTCGTCGACGCGCTGTGCCATGCGTGGGGGGCCCAGGAGCAGGGGGCCGGGTTGGTCGTCTGGGCGGATCTGACTCGCGGGGTCGTCTTCCCGAGTGCCGCCCCGGTCGCCTCGCTGAGTGACTCCC
>JABFVM010000507.1 GCA_013362785.1 Streptomyces sp.
GCCTCGCCGAGCGCCTCCGGGCGGGGCGGGCTGCTGCCCGCGCTGGCCACGCGGTTGGAGCGGGCCACCGTGGAGGACGCCTGCGTGACCTCCACCGCCCAACTGCCGGTCATCGGCGCGGTGACGACCGTCGTACGGATCGAACGGGCCTCCGCCACCGGCCTCACCGTGGAGGCGGGCAAGGCCACGGCCGGCACGGTGAAGCTGTCCGGCGCGACCTTCGACACCCCGCGGGTGTCCTTGGAGCGGCCCACGGGCCTGTTCACCGTCGGCGCCGCGAAGGTCAGCGGCACCGGGGTCACCACCCAGCCGCACGCCTTCACGGCCGGGACGATCACGGCACGCGGCGTCGTCATCGACCTGCGCCGCGGCGAGGGCGGCTGCGAGCCGGGAGCGGGCCGATGACCACGGCGATCCGGCGAGGGCGGCTGCGGGCCGGATGGTTGCGGTGGGGCACCACGGCTTGGTCCGGGTGGTCTGGGTGGTCCCGGTGGGGCGCGGCACGGGCCAGGTGGCGGGGGTGGCGTCGTGGGCGCCCGTTCGCGGCGGGGCTGTTGCTGGGGCTCGGTGGGCTGGAGCTGATCTGCGTGTCCTGGGCGGGGCTGGGGTTCCTGCGGTTCACCGGTACGGCGGGTGCCGCCTCGTGGGCGCTGGGCGCCCTGTTCGTCGTCGCCGGTGTGACGACCTGGCACAACCCGTCCCTGCGCTACTTCTCCGGCGTCCTGGCCGCCGTCATGTCCCTGGTCAGCCTGGTCGCCGCCAACCTCGGCGGACTGCTCCTCGGCTTCCTGCTCACCGCCGTCGGCAGCGCCCTGGCCCTGGCGTGGGTTCCCCGCGCTCGCTCAGCACACGTCGGGACGGCGGCGCACCGGTAGCCGGAGCACGGCTGCCCGCCACCACCCGGCCGGAAACGGGGCCGGAGGCCCCGCGCCGGCCCGGCGGCTGTCAGGTGAGCGCCCGCTGGTACTTCTCCGTCACCTTGCCGTCGACGAAGTAGAAGCGGGCGTTCGGCGGGAACAGGCCCGTGGAGGCAGTGCAGTAGAAGTAGTACTTGTGGCCGGTCGTCGCGGGCCAGTTGGGGTACGAGTCGCTTTGCAGGACGCAGGAGTCCTTGGAGACGTTCGACCAGACCTGCGCCTCGGTCATGCCGACCGTCACCTTGTTGTACTTGGCCAGCGTCATGGACGGCGTCTTCGGCGTGAACAGGAGCTCGTGCCGCTTGCCGATCAGCTTGTCGGCCGAGTTGAACCAGAAGTCGCCGTACGGCACGTAGTCGCCCGACGCGGTCATGCACAGGATGGAGGTGCCGTCGTCCTCGCACCAGCCCTTCCCATCGCCGGGCTTGGTCTTCCCGACGTCGAGCAGCTCGTAGATCTCGGCCCGCGACATACCGAACTTGACCGCGGTGTACTTCTCGGCCGTGAAGCTGAACTCCTCGTCCGCGGCCCCCGCGTTGGCGGCCGTACCGAGGATCGTCGCCGCGGTGACCGCGGCCAGCGCGAGCGCGGAGCGCCATGTCTTCGTCATCTGGTCCATCCCCTCTCCGTCTGTCCCGTCAGGTGGTCCCGTCGGGACGCATCAGGACGCACGACCATGCTCACCGGCCGCACTCTTCGGGGGATCTCGGATCGCTCCGCGCCGTCAGCGGCACATCACCGCGTCAATCCGTCGGGCCCGTCAGGACAGTGCGGTGGTGACGGCCACCGGACGCAGGTGCCGGGGGGAGAGCACGCGGGAGCCGGATGCCGCCGCCCTCGACAGCTCCTTGGCCGCCGTCGGCTGGACCGAGGCCGCCAGGCGGGCGGGGTTGGCGACGAGCGGGGTGTCGAGGTCGTCGTGGTGGGTGGGGATGAGGAGGGGTGGGTTGCCGACCGCTGTCAGGAGGCGCTCGACGTAGCGGTGGACCGCCGTGTGTGAGCTCATGGGGACCAGGACGACGTCGGGGCGGATGCCGGTCAGTTCGCGTTCCACGAAGTTGCTCGCGCCCATCAGGAGGATGGACGGACCGTGGTCGACGGAGACCAGGTAGGCGAGGGTTTCTCCCTCCACCAGGTCGCCGAGGGTTGTCGGCCGTCGGGGTGGTGTCAGTCTGCGGCCGGGGGCGAAGCAGCCGTGGTCGGCGAGTTGGCTGTGCAGGCTGCGGAAGACCTCCACCGTGTAGCCGTCGAACTGCAGGTACTCGCCGCCCCTGACCTGGATGACGTCGTCCATGCGGGAGCGCGGTGCGCCCATGGCGGTGAGCAGGTACCGGACCGTCTCGTCGCAGACGGTCCGGATCCGGGCCTGCCGCCACGCCGGACGGGCCACCAGCTGCGGCACGTCCGCCACATGGTCGAAGTGGCCGTGGCTGAGAAGCACCAACTCGGGGGCGGCGGTGAGGTGTTGTGCCGCCACCCGCTCCACCATGGACCGGTCGGGCCGCAGCGGGAGCGTCGGGTCGAGCCGGCCGCCGCGGTCCCGGCACGGCATCCGGCTCAGGTAGGGGTCGAAGAGGATGCTGCGGTCGCGGCCGATGACGATCTCCCAGCCGGCGACGCCGAGCCAGCGCAGCTGTACGGGGGTGGTGTACGGCCCTGCGCGCCCGGCCAGGGGTCTCGCGGCGAGGACTCCGGGTTCGGCGGCCGCACCCGATGCCGCGAGGACTCCTTTGAGGACCGTACGTCGCCCGGTCATGTTCCACCCACCCGCACTTGCCGTGCTCGCCGCCACTGCGACCAGCCACTGCGACTACCTTGAGCGATGGCGACCTTACGGTAGGTGGCGGTGCGGGTGGTGCTTTTGAGTCAGCTGAACACTCGGCGCCGTCAGCGCCGCTCGGGCTGACCCACCTGCAGCAGCCGTTCGTCCTGGCGCAGTATGGCCTGCAGCACGTTGGTCATCCGGGCGCCGGGGTTGATGCCGATCTGCTCGCGCAGGATCTTCTTCGCCTGGTGGTAGACCTGGATCGCGTCGGCCTGGCGGCCCTCGGCGTAGTACGCCTTCATGAGGCTGGTGTAGAGGTCCTCGCGCAGCGGGGCGTGGCCGACGAGCTCGGACAGCCGGCTGATCGCCTCGGTGTAGTGGCCGAGCCCGATGTCGATCAGGGCACGCAGTTCGACCGCGGTGTTCCGCTCCTCCTCCAGCGCCTCGGCCTTCAGCCTGAGCCTGCTGGAGGTGACGTCGACGAAGGCCGGCCCCTTCCACAGGGCGAGCGCGGTGTTGAGCCGGTCGGAGGCCTCCCGGTGCTTGCCCAGGGCGTACTCGTCGCGGGCCTTGCGGACGCCGTCGCGGAAGACGAACAGGTCGACGGACTGCGGCGGCACCCGCAGCTCGTAGCCGCCGTCGTGCGAGCCGAGGGTGTCGCGGGGGAGTCCCGCCTGTTCCAGGACCCTGCGGATCATCCAGGCGGAGGTCTGCAGCTGGCTCGACACGGTCAGCGGCGGCTCGCCGTCCCAGGAGTCCTCGCTGATCCTCTCCTTGGAGATGACGTGGCCGATCTGCAGGGCCAGGGAGGTGAGGAAGCGCCGCTGGCGCTGCCCCGGTATGGGTATCGACTCGGCTTCCTTAACGAGGGCCAACGGTCCGAGAAGTCTGATCGTGACGTCGTTCCAGGTGCTCATGGCGGAATCCCCCTACTGTCCTTGGACCGCGCCGTCGCCCGCGGGAGTGGGCGGGCTCGGATGCGGCTCCGATGGCAACTGCTGGTGCTGTCGCGCCTGTCACTTCATGCGGGAGCCCTGGCGATGGCGCAGGGTCCGGCGACGGAAGTCGGATGGGACGGCGGTCGTGGAACCGCCGTCGGACATGGGGGCACAGTCGCCGCCGAAGTGGGGCCGTGGGCGGCCGGTGGCCGTCGTACCGGACGACCGGCCTGTTCGCCGGGCAGAGCTCGTCCTGCTCAACTCGGCGTCCTCACTTCGGCATTCGCACAGCGGAAGTTCCCCCCGTACCGCTGATCAGTCCGGAACGTCAGATGGCATCTCTCACCCCATCAGGTTCTTCAGGAACTTCGCCGCCACCGGGCCGGCGTCCGAGCCGCCGGAGCCGCCGTCCTCCAACATGACCGACCAGGCGAGGTTCCGGTCCTGCTGGTAGCCGATCATCCAGGCGTGGGTGCGCGGCGGGGTCTCGGTGCCGAACTCGGCGGTGCCGGTCTTGGCGTGCGGCTCGCCGGGGATGCCCTTCAGGGCCCGGCCGGCGCCGTCGGTCACGGTCGCGCGCATCATGGCGCGCAGCGACTCCCAGACATTCGAGTCCAGCTTGGCCGGGGCCTCGTAGCGCTTCTTCACCGCGTCGGGCACCAGCACGGGCTGCTTGAAGGCGCCGGCCTTCACCGTGGCCGCCAGCGAGGCCATCACCAGGGGCGAGGCCTGGACCTTGGCCTGTCCGATGGTGGACGCGGCCTTGTCGTTGTCGCTGGTGGAGACCGGGACACTGCCGTCGTACGTCACCGTGCCCACGTCCCAGGTGCCGCCGATGCCGAAGGCCTCCGCGGTGTCGTGCAGGGTGGACTCGCCCAGCTTGGCGCGGGAGTTGACGAAGAAGGTGTTGCAGGAGTGGGCGAAGCTGTCCCGGAAGGTGGAGCCGGCGGGAAGGACGAACTGGTCCTGGTTCTCGAAGCTCTGGCCGTCGACGTTGGCGAACTTCGGGCAGTTCGCGGGGTCCGACGGTGACATGCCCTGCTTCAGCAGCGCGGCGGCGGTCACCACCTTGAAGGTCGAGCCGGGCGGATAACGGCCCTCCAGCGCGCGGTTCATGCCCGAGGGCATGTTCGCGGCGGCCAGGATGTCGCCGTTGCTGGGGTCGATGGCGACGATCGCCGCGTTCTTCTTCACGCCTTCCAGGGCCGTGGCCGCGGCTTCCTGGACCTTCGGGTCGATCGTCGTGCGCACCGGTTTGCCCTTGCCCGCTTCGGTACCGGTGAGTTTCTTCACCACCTGGCCGGACTGCCGGTCCACGATCACGACGGATTTCGTCGCGGCCGAGCCACCGGAGAGCTGTTTGTCATAGCGCGCCTGGAGGCCCGACATGCCTTTGCCGGTCTTCTCGTCGACCATGCCGACGAGGGACGCGGACTCAAGATCGTCGCCGTTCGCGTCGAGGATCGCGGCGCGGTCGCGGGAATCCAGGGCGAGGGTCTGGCCCGGAACCATCGCCGGGTGAATCATCTCCGTGTGGAACTCGACCTTCCACTTTCCGGCTTTCTCGATGACCTTCGCCTTCGAGTCCCAGGAGTAGTCGCCGGCGCCCGGGAGGGCCATCTTCACGGTAAACGGAACCTCGACTTCTCCTTCCGTTTTCTTGTCGCCGGTGCCCGCCTTGATTTCGGTCCTGGAGGGCTCCAGGTTCGTCATCACGGACTTGATCAGCGACTCGGCGTTGTCCGGGGTGTCCGTCGAGGTGCCGGCCCGCTTGGCGTCGCCCGCCTCCCAGGCGGTGAAGAAGCCCTCCAGCTCCTTCGTCGCCTCCGCCACCTGGGGGTCTTCCGATCCCGACCCGCCGGCCAGGGCGGTGTATCCCCAGTAGCCGGCGCCCGCGACCACGGCCAGTGCGGCACACGTCGCTACGACAGTCCGGCCGGTGGAGCGGCGGCGGGGCGGCGGATAGCCGCCTTGGGTGCGGGAATGCGTCATGGCCCCCAGGTTATGTGTCGTTGCTCTTTCTTCACTCCTCGCACGTGACGTTCTGGACACCTCCACTTTTGCAAGAAAGCCGGAGAGCGGACAAGTGGAACGAATCACCTCGATTTACTGGCAAAGGAACGGCAAACTAACAAGAATGCAATCGCACCATCGGAAAGTCCAAGGGGCGCGCCGCCCGGGCTGTCACACTCCGTAACGGAATCGGAATGGGTCAATACGCGAAGCCCTTCTGATGTGATCGGCCCTGTCGAATTAACTGGCTTGATTCGGTCGATTTCATAGCCGTGCCATCCGCTCGGAAGATCGGTTCTCGGCCGTCGTCGCTCTCCGTTCTCTCTCCGCCCGGTCCCCGGATATGTCCGGGAGAGGGCGCGAAGAGGAAGCGCGGCCACTGTGGCCGAGATACGTCCAGAGCTGCCCGAGTCAGGAGACGCCCATGTCCCGTGTATCGACCGGCCCGAGCGACAAGCCGACCGCCGCGCACGCCCTGCTGTCCCGGCTGCGCGAGCACGGTGTGGAGAAGGTGTTCGGCGTGGTCGGCCGCGAAGCCGCCTCGATCCTGTTCGACGAGGTCGAGGGGATCGACTTCGTCCTGACCCGGCACGAGTTCACCGCCGGTGTCGCCGCGGACGTCCTCGCGCGCATCAGCGGCCGCCCGCAGGCCTGCTGGGCCACCCTGGGCCCCGGCATGACCAACCTCTCCACCGGCATCGCCACGTCCGTCCTCGACCGCTCCCCGGTCATCGCGCTGGCGGCGCAGTCGGAGTCGCACGACATCTTCCCCAACGACACCCACCAGTGCCTGGACTCGGTGTCGATCATCGCGCCGATGTCCAAGTACGCCGTGGAGCTCCAGCGCCCCCACGAGATCACCGACCTGGTGGACTCGGCCGTCAGCGCGGCCATGACCGAGCCGGTGGGCCCCTCCTTCATCTCGCTCCCCGTCGACCTGCTCGGCTCCTCCGAGGGCATCGACACCTCGGTGCCGAACCCGCCCGCCGTCACCCCGGCCAAGCCGACCGGCGCGGTCGCCGACGGCTGGCAGACGCAGGCCGACCGGGCGGCGGAGCTGCTCGCGCAGGCCGAGCACCCGGTGCTGGTGGTCGGCGCCGCCGCGATCCGCTCCGGCGCGGTGCCCGCGATCCGTGCGCTGGCCGAGCGGCTGAACGTCCCGGTCATCACGACGTACATCGCCAAGGGCGTCCTGCCGCACGGCCACGAGCTGAACTACGGCGCCGTCACCGGCTACATGGACGGCATCCTCGACTTCCCCGCGCTGGACACCCTGTTCGCCCCGGTGGACCTGGTGCTCACGGTCGGCTACGACTACGCCGAGGACCTGCGGCCCTCCATGTGGGAGCGGGGCATGGAGAAGAAGACCGTGCGCGTCTCGCCCACGGCGAACCCGATCCCGCGCGTGTACCGGCCCGACGTCGACGTCGTCACCGACGTGCTCGCCTTCGTCGAGCACCTGGACGCGGCGACGGCCTCGCTCGCGGCCAAGAACCGGCACGACATCGAGCCGCTGCGCGCCCGCGTCGCCGAGTTCCTCACCGACCCGCAGTCCTACGAGGACGGCATGCGCGTCCACCAGGTCATCGACTCGATGAACACGGTCATGGCGGAGGCCGCCGGACCCGGTGAGGGCACGATCGTCTCCGACATCGGCTTCTTCCGGCACTACGGCGTGCTGTTCGCCCGCGCCGACCAGCCGTTCGGCTTCCTCACCTCGGCCGGCTGCTCCAGCTTCGGCTACGGCATCCCGGCCGCGATGGGCGCCCAGCTGGCCCGGCCCGGCCAGCCCACCTTCCTCATCGCCGGCGACGGTGGCTTCCACTCCAACAGCGCCGACCTGGAGACCATCGCCCGGCTGGGCCTGCCGATCGTGACCGTGGTGGTCAACAACGACACCAACGGCCTGATCGAGCTGTACCAGAACATGGGTCACCACCGCAGCCACGACCCCGCGGTGAAGTTCACCGGCGTCGACTTCGTCGCCCTCGCCGAGGCCAACGGTGTGGACGCGACCCGGGCGACCGACCGGCAGGAGCTGCTGGCGGCGCTGCGCAAGGGCGCCGAGCTCGGCCGTCCGTTCCTGATCGAGGTGCCGATCAGCTACGACTTCAAGCCGGGTGGCTTCGCCGCCCTGAGCATCTGACCATGGAGGCAGCTGACTTCCCGGCTGCCTTCGGGTTCCTGGCTTCCGCCCGCTCCGGCGGAAGCCCGGTCCCCGAGGCGGTCTTCGCGACCCGCGGCAGCCTCGCCCACATCGAGGCCCCGCTGCGCGACCAGACCCTGGCCGCGACGCTGGTGCACGCTCCCGGGACCGCGCCGGACGCCGCACGGGCCCGCGACGAGGACACCTCGGTGATCCTCGCGGGCGAGTTCTACAACCGTGATGCCCTGCGGTCCGTCCTGCCCGAGGGAGCCGGGCCGGACGGCGACGCGGAGCTGCTGCTGCGGCTGCTGCGGCGCTATGGACTGCATGCCTTCCGGCTGGTCAACGGCCGTTTCGCGGCCGTGGTCGGCAGCGGACGCCGGGTGCTGCTGGCCACCGACCACGCCGGTTCGGTGCCGCTGTACGTGCGGATGAGCCCGGGCGAGGTCAGGGCGTCCACCGAGGCCAAGACGCTCGCCGGGGACGACGCGCCGCGGGGCTTCCCGCTCGCCGACGCCCGGCGGGTGCCGGGGCTGGCGGGCGTCTACCAGGTGCCGGCCGGCGCGGTGCTGGACATCGACCTGGAGTCCGGCACGGCGGAGGCCCACCGCACCTGGACCCCGCCCCTGGCCCGGCGGATCATGCCGGAGGACCAGGCGCTGGCGGCCGTCCGCGCGGCCCTGGAGGAGGCGGTCGCGGCCCGGGTGCCGTCCGGCGCCACGCCACTCGTGGTGCTGTCCGGCGGCATCGACTCCTCCGGCGTCGCGGCCTGCGCGCACCGGGCGGCCGGCGCACTGGAGACGGTGTCCATGGGCACCGACACCTCCGACGAGTTCGCCCAGGCCCGGGTGGTCGTCGACCATCTGGGCAGCCGGCACCGGGAGATCACGGTGCCCGCCGCCGACCTGCTGGCCCAACTGCCGTACGCGGTCTGGGCGTCGGAGTCGGTGGACCCGGACATCATCGAGTACCTGCTGCCGCTGGTGGCGCTCTACCGCGCACTCGACGGCCCGGCGCGCCGGATCCTCACCGGGTACGGCGCGGACATCCCGCTCGCGGGCATGCACCGCGAGGACCGGCTGCCGAACCTGGACACCGCCGTCGCCCACGACATGGCGACCTTCGACGGCCTCAACGAGATGACCCCGGTGCTGTCCACGCTCGCCGGCCACTGGACGACCCACCCCTACTGGGACCGGGACGTCCTCGACCTGCTCGTCCCGCTGGAGGCCGGGCTCAAGCGCCGGCACGGCCGGGACAAGTGGGTGCTGCGTGCCGCGCTGGCCGACGCGCTGCCCGAGGAGACCGTGCTGCGGCCCAAGCTCGGCGTCCACGAGGGCTCGGGCACCACGTCGTCGTTCTCCGGCCTGCTCGCCGAGCACGGTGTCGCGCCGGAGGCGGTCGGCAAGGCCAAGCGGCAGGTGGTCCGCGACCTGTTCGCCCTGACCGTCGCGGCCGGCCGCCACCCCTCGCAGGTGAGCACCGCCGAGGTGGTGCGGTCGGTGGCCGACCGGTTCGCGCGAGGGGCGGCATGAGCGCGTCCGGCGGTACGAGCGAGCACGCCCGGCAGGCCCCAGCCCCGACCGTCACCCATCTTCAGGAGGGGAGCTGAAACCGTGGAGCGCATCGACTCGCACGTTTCGCCCCGCTACGCCCAGATACCCACGTTCATGCGGCTGCCGCACGAGCGTGATCCCCGAGGCTACGACGTCGTGGTCATCGGCGCCCCGTACGACGGGGGCACCAGCTACCGGCCCGGCGCACGGTTCGGCCCGCGGGCCATCCGCAACGAGTCCGGCCTCATCCACGGCGTCGGCATCGACCGCGGGCCCGGTGCCTTCGACCTGATCAACTGTGTCGACGCCGGGGACATGGACCTCACCCCGTTCGACATGAACATCGCGATCGACACCGCGCAGCGGCATTTGGGGAGCCTGCTGAAGGCCAACGCCGCCTTCCTGATGCTCGGCGGCGACCACTCGCTGACCGTGGCCGCCCTGCGCGCGGTCGCGGAGCAGCACGGTCCGGTCGCCGTACTGCACCTGGACGCCCACTCGGACACCAACCCGGCGTTCTACGGCGGCCGTTACCACCACGGCACGCCCTTCCGGCACGGGATCGACGAGAAGCTCATCGACCCCACCGCGATGGTCCAGCTCGGCATCCGCGGCCACAACCCGAAGCCCGACTCGCTCGACTACGCCCGCGGCCACGGCGTACGCGTCGTCACCGCCGACGAGTTCGGCGAGCTCGGCGTGCGCGGGGCCGCCGACCTGATCCGGGAGCGGATCGGCCACCGGCCGGTGTACGTGTCGGTCGACGTCGATGTCGTCGACCCCGCCTTCGCCCCCGGCACCGGCACCCCCGCCCCGGGCGGGCTCAGCTCGCGCGAGGTCCTCGCCCTGCTGCGCTGCGTCGGGGACCTCAAGCCGGTCGGCTTCGACGTGATGGAGGTGTCTCCGCTGTACGACCACGGCGGCATCACCTCGGTCCTGGCCACGGAGATCGGGGCCGAACTGCTCTACCAGTACGCCCGCGCCCATCACACCCAGATGTGAACGCGCCCACCACACCAGATGTGAAGGAGACATCGCGTCATGGCTTCTCCGATAGTTGACTGCACCCCGTACCGCGAGCCGCTCCTCGCGCTCGCCGCCGAGCTGCCGGACGTGCCGCGCGCGGATCTGTACGGCTTTCTCCAGCAGGCGAAGGAACTGGCCGACCGGCTGCCGGACGGACTGGCCGCCGCTCTCGACACCTTCAACGCCGAGGGCAGCGAGGACGGCTATCTGCTGCTGCGCGGGCTGCCCGTCGACGATGACGAGCTGCCCGTCACGCCCACCTCCACACCGGCCCCGCAGGACCGCCGGCGCCTGGTGATGGAGGCGATGCTCGCGCTGGCCGGGCGGCGGCTCGGGCTGCACACCGGGTACCAGGAGCTGCGCTCG
Source organism: Streptomyces sp. (assembly GCA_013362785.1). Classification (GTDB taxonomy): domain Bacteria; phylum Actinomycetota; class Actinomycetes; order Streptomycetales; family Streptomycetaceae; genus Streptomyces. The sequence continues at coordinate 10,728 of JABFVM010000507.1, forward strand.
GGCACCGTCTACCACGACGTGTATCCGTCGCCGGGCGCGCACTACCTCTCCTCGGAGACCTCCGAGACCCTGCTGGAGTTCCACACGGAGATGGCGTACCACGTCCTCCAGCCGAACTACGTCATGCTGGCCTGCTCCCGCGCCGACCACGAGCACAAGGCCGAGACCCTCGTCGGGTCGGTCCGCAAGGCGCTGCCGCTGCTCGACGAGGAGACGCGGACGCGGCTGTTCGACCGCCCGATGCCCTGCTGTGTGGACGTGGCCTTCCGCGGCGGCGTGGAGGACCCGGGCGCCATCGCCAACGTCAAGCCGCTGTACGGCGATCCGCAGGACCCGTACCTGGGCTACGACCGTGAGCTGCTGGTGCCCGAGGACCCGGAGGACAAGGAGGCCGTCGCCGCCCTGTCCAAGGCGCTGGACGACGTGACCGAGGGCGTCAAGCTCATCCCCGGCGACGTGCTGATCATCGACAACTTCCGCACGACGCACGCCCGTACGCCGTTCAGCCCGCGCTGGGACGGCAAGGACCGCTGGCTGCACCGCGTGTACATCCGCACCGACCGCAACGGCCAGCTCTCCGGCGGCGAGCGAGCGGGCGACGTGGTGTCGTTCTCGCCGCGGCGATAGGTGCTGTAGCCGTAGCGGACAGAGTCGTCGCCCCTCATCGGTCTCGGTGGGGGGCGACGGCCGTTACGCATGAATATGCTGGCCCATTGGAAATAATGCAGGGAAGATGCAGGAAGAGATCTAGTACGGGATCCCTCGCGACAGGAGACGCTGACATGTCCGACACCGCACCGCAGGCCGCCCCGCAGGGCTTCGTCGTGCACACGGCGCCGGTGGGACTGGCCGACGACGGCCGCGACGACTTCACCGTGCTGGCCTCCACGGTCCCGGCGGTAGTGAGCGCCGTCTACACCCGCTCCCGGTTCGCCGGGCCGAGCGTGGTGCTGTGCCGGGACGCGAGCGCCGACGGCCGGGCCCGCGGCGTGGTGGTGCTGGCGCGCAACGCGAACGTCGCCACCGGAGCGGAGGGCGAGGCCAACGCACGCGAGATCCGAGAGTCCGTCGCCCGCACCCTCGGCGTGCCCGAGGGTGAACTCCTCATCGCCTCCACCGGGGTGATTGGCCGTCAGTACCCGATGCAGAGCATCCGGGACCACCTCAAGACGCTCGCCCTGCCGTTCCCGGACGGCGGCTTCGACCGCGCGGCCCGCGCCATCATGACCACCGACACCCGGCCGAAGGAGGTCCGGGTGCGGGTCGGCGGGGCGACCCTCGTGGGCATCGCCAAGGGGGTCGGCATGCTGGAGCCGGACATGGCGACGCTGCTGACGTTCTTCGCCACCGACGCCCGGCTCGACCCGGCCGAGCAGGACCGGATCTTCCGCCGGGTCATGGACCGCACCTTCAACGCGGTGAGCATCGACACCGACACCTCCACCAGCGACACGGCCGCCCTGTTCGCCAACGGGCTGGCCGGGGACGTGGACCCGGAGGAGTTCGAGCGCGCCCTGCACACCGTGGCGCTGGCCTTGGTCAAGGACATCGCCGGCGACGGCGAGGGGGCGAGCAAGGTCATCGAGGTGCAGGTCACCGGCGCCCGTGACGACGCCCAGGCCAAGCGCGTCGGCAAGACCGTCGTCAACTCCCCGCTGGTGAAGACCGCCGTCCACGGCAGCGACCCCAACTGGGGCCGGGTCGTCATGGCGATCGGCAAGTGCTCCGAGGACACCGACATCGACCAGGAGCGGGTCACGGTCCGCTTCGGCGAGGTCGAGGTCTACCCGCCGAGCACCCGCGACGACCATGACGAGGACGCCCTGCGGGCCGCCGTCGCCGAGCACATGCGCGGCGACGAGGTCGTCATCGCCATCGACCTGGGCATCGCCGAGGGCGCCTTCACGGTCTACGGCTGCGACCTCACCGAGGGCTACGTGCGGCTCAACTCGGAGTACACGACCTGACACAGGCCCTGACGCAGGCCCTGTCCCGGCCATGTCCCGGCCCGGGTCCGGCTATACCGACCGGCCCCCGGCTATGCGCACACCCCGCCGCCGCCCTCGTCCGGCGCGACAGCCCCCGCACGATGTGAGGGAACGCGACGCGACGAGGGCTGGAGGGCCATGGAGACCACTCGGTCGACGAGCACGGACGAGGACTTCGACGCCGCTGTGCGGGGTGTGGTCCGCTCCACCGACGCCGAGGGCGGCACGCTCCGGCTCGTCCGCACGGACGACTTCGACTCACTCGACCCCGGCAACACCTACTACGCCTACACCTGGAACTTCCTCCGGCTGATCGGCCGGACCCTGGTCACCTTCGACACCGCCCCGGGCAAGGCGGGCCAGAAGCTCGTGCCCGACCTGGCCGAGTCCCTCGGCGAGTCCTCCGAGGGCGGCCGGGTGTGGACGTACCGGCTGCGTGAAGGGCTGCGCTACGAGGACGGCACGCCCGTGACCTCCGGCGACGTCAAGTACGCCATCGCCCGCAGCAATTACGGCACCGACGTGCTGGGCGCCGGGCCCACCTACTTCCGTCATCTGCTCGGCACGGACTACGGCGGCCCGTGGCGGGAGCCGGACGTGGACGGCCCGCTCACCCTGGAGACCCCCGACGAGCGCACCCTGGTCTTCCGGCTGAAGGAGCCGTTCGCCGGACTCGACCTGCTGGCGACGATGCCGAGCACGACGCCGGTGCCGCGCCGCCTGGACACCGGCGCCGGGTACCGGCTGAAGCCGGTGGCGACCGGACCGTACCGGGTCGCCTCCTACACCCGCGGCGAACTGGCCGTCCTGGAGCCCAACCCGCACTGGGACCCGGCCACCGACCCGGTACGGGTGCGGCGGGCCGGGCGCATCGAGGTCCATCTCGGCAAGGACCCGCACGAGGTGGACCGGATGCTGCTGGACGGTCAGGCGCACATCGACCTGGCCGGCTTCGGGGTGCAGCCCTCCACGCAGGAGCGCATCCTCGCCGACCCGGCGCTGCGCGCGAACGCCGACAACCCGCTGAGCGGCTTCACCTGGATCTACTGCCTGTCCAGCCGGATCGCGCCGTTCGACAACGTGCACTGCCGGCGCGCCGTGCAGTTCGCCACCGACAAGGCCGCGATGCAGGAGGCGTACGGCGGTCCCGTCGGCGGTGACATCGCGACCACGATCCTGCCGCCGACCCTCGACGGCTACCGGCCCTTCGACCGCTACCCGGTCGGCCCGCACGCCACCGGCGACCTCGCCGCGGCCCGCGCCGAACTGAAGGCTGCCGGGATGCCCGACGGCTTCCGTACGAAGATCGCCGCCCGCAAGGACCGGCTCAAGGAGTACCGGGCCGCCGAGGCGCTGTCGGCCGGTCTCGCCCGGGTCGGCATCGAGGCGGAGGTCCTGGACTTCCCCTCCGGCGACTATTTCGACCGCTACGGCGGCTCCCCCGAGTACCTGCGCGAACACGGCATCGGCATCATCATGTTCGGCTGGGGCGCCGACTTCCCGGACGGCTACGGCTTCCTCCAGCAGATCACCGACGGCCGGGCGATCAAGGAGCGCGGCAACCAGAACATGGGCGAGCTCGACGACCCGGAGATCAACGCCCTCCTGGACGAGGGCGCCGCCTGCGCGGACCCGGCACGCCGCGCGGAGATCTGGCACCGCATCGACCGCCTCACCATGGACCACGCGGTGATCGTGCCGTACCTCTACCCCCGCTCCCTCCTGTACCGCCACCCGGACGCCCGCCACGTGTACGTCACCGGGTCCTTCGGGATGTACGACTACGTGGCCCTCGGCGCGAAGTAGGCGCCGGTCAGGCGCCGGGTCCCTTCACCCCGCCTCGCCCGACAGTCCCGCCGGAGTCACGTGCCGAGTCGGCCAGTGCTCCGGCGGGAGGGGCTGGTCGACGGTGCGGCAGGCGGTGGCCGCGTCGCGGAACTCGGCCTCGTAGCGGGCGAGTTGGTGCAGGAAGCGGCGGGTGGGGCCGGTCAGTTCGGTGCCCCGGGGGCTGCGCAGCAGCAGATGGGCGCCGAGGGACTGCTCCAGGCGGTGGATACGGCGGGTGAGCGCGGACTGGCTGATGCACAGCACGGCGGCGGCACGGTTGATGCTGCCGTGCTGGGCCACGGCCTGCAGGAGGTGCAGGTCCGCCACGTCCAGCTTGCGGGTCTCGGCCGGCGTCGGCGTCGGTGCCGGGTCCGGTGCGCCGTCGGCGAGCCGCTCGGCGTGCTCCACGTACCAGTTCGACCACCAGGGCTCGTGCAGCAGGTCCCGGTGCTGTTCGGCGAAGCGCCGCAGATGCCGGTCGGCGATCAGCGCGGCCAGCCGCCGGGCCACCGTCCGGGGCACGATCGTGGGGTCGACGAGCAGGCTCGTGGTGCGGCGCGGGCGCTCCGCCAGGGACCGGCGGACCAGCGAGGGGTCGAGGACGGCCGGATGGGTGGGGGAGCCCAGCCCTATCGCGTCCCCCCGGCGCAGCATGCCCCGGGCGACCGAGGCGTCGGTGACACGCAGCCGGGTGGGCGACGGCAGGCCCGCCGTCTGGAAGACCCGGGACACCAGGATCTCGGCGGTGGGCCCGGTCTCCGACACCCAGGTCTCGTCCCGCAGATCGGCCAGCGAGACCGTCTCCCGGGCGGCGAGCGGATGGTCGCGCGGCAGGATCACCCACAGCGGGTCGTCGAGCACCGCATACGTCCGGGTCGCCCGGTCCAGCGAATGGCGCGGGGAGTCCAGGCTCCAGGTGTACATCGCGTCCACGTGATAGCCGGCCAGCTGTCCGGCGACCCGGTGCGGTGCCTCGTGCCGGACCGACAGCAGCAGACCCAGCAGGGCGGCGGCGTCCTCGACCACCTCTTCGAGAAGCGGTTCGGTGGAGGCGATCGACAGCACCTCCGGGGCGTCCACCGCCTCGGAGCCATGGCCGAAGATATGGGTGCGCGCCGCGAGGTCGATCTGGTGGTAGAAGCGGCGCCCGGCGACGAGCAGCCGCGAACCCGCCGAGGTCAGCCGAGCGGTGTGCCGGCTGCGCAGGGTGAGCGGCAGCCCGACGGCCCGGTCCAGACGGTCGAGCTGGCGCTCCACGGCGGCGTGCCGGGCCCCGGCCCGCCGGGCGACCTCCCCGAGGTCACCGCACTGTCCCACCGCGTCCAGTAATGACAGGTCCTGGCGGCTGAACGGAGCGTGAATTTCCGGCCGAACGGCCACCGACGTCAGTTCCGACCCGAGAGACAATTTCGGTTTCCTTTTCCGTGAAGATCAGTGCCGCTGAATTGTCAGAGCTGCTCTTCAATTCGGTCCGGAAACGAGCGTAGGCAGGGTCGCTCTTCGGGTCGCTCTTCGAACTGTCCTCGTGCGCTGTCGGGAGAGCGGACGGAGACCGGGCGGAGAGCGCCGAGGAGGTGCGGAGGGGGGCGCGCTCCGCCCGGGGCCGGTGTTACGCCTGGTCGGTGGGGCGTACGAAGATCTCGGCGACCGTGGCGTGCGGCGGGGCCGTCACCGCGTAGCGCACCGCCTCGGCGATGTCCTCGCTCTGCAACTGGCGGATCTTGGCGACGCGTTCGGTGATGGCGGCCTTCGTCGGGGCGTGCGTGATGTGCTCGCGCAGCTCGGTCTCGACCGTGCCGGGCTCGATCACCACCACCCGCACCCCGCGCTCGGTGACCTCCTGGCGCAGCGCCTCACTGAACGCGTTCACGGCGAACTTGCTCGCGTTGTAGACGGCGGCCCCGCGCATCGCGACCCGCCCCGCGATGGACGACATCTGCACCACGACGCCCTGGCTGCGCAGCAGATGGGGCAGCGCGGCATGGGTCACGTACATCAGGCCCCGGACATTGGTGTCGATCATCCGGGTCCAGTCGGAGGTGTCGGCGCCCTCCACCGGCCCCAGCAGCATCAACCCGGCGTTGTTGACCACGATGTCGAGCCCGCCGAGGGTCTCGACGGTGGAGGCCACGGCCGCGTGGACGGCCTGTTCGTCGGTGACGTCCAGGTCGAGGACGTGCACCTCGGCCCCGGCGGCGGTCAGTTGGTCCCTGAGGGCGTGCAGCCGCTCGACCCGGCGGGCCGCGATCGCCACGGCAGCGCCCTCCGCGGCCAGCATCCGCGCGGTGGCCTCGCCGATTCCCGAACTCGCGCCCGTGACGAGCGCGACCTTCCCCTGCAGTGCGGACGGCATCAATTCCCCCACTTCGTAAGGTGATTGCTGTTTTCGAAGAATCCACAAGAAGCTAGCAGTCGGCGCATTGCCGCTGAATTCCTTTCGGCGGCCCTGGTTATGACTGTTTCCGCCGGGTTATGCGGGCAGCGCCGACGCCCCGGGCATGCCCCGCCGGCCTGCGGCAGATTGGCTGCACGAATGGCGTGATCCGTGTGCGGCGATGGGCGGGTGGATGATGAACGAGGCGACGCCTCACGAGCAGCAGACGGCACCGGCGTACCCGATGACCCGGGTCTCACCCGTGGACCCGCCACCGCAGCTCGCCGAGCTGCGCGGCGGCGGCCGGGCCGCGAGCCGGGTGACGCTGTGGGACGGTGCCCAGGTGTGGCTGGTGACCTCGCACGCCGGTGTCCGGGCCGTCCTGGGCGACCGCCGCTTCACCGCGGTCACCAGCGCCCCCGGCTTCCCCATGCTGACCCGCACCTCCCAACTGGTGCGCGCCAACCCCGCGTCGGCGTCCTTCATCCGCATGGACGACCCGGACCACTCCCGGCTGCGCTCCATGCTCACCCGGGACTTCCTGGCCCGCCGCGCCGAGGCTCTCAGGCCCGCGGTGCGGGAGCTGCTGGACGACCTGCTCGCCAAGCTGGTCGCAGGGGAGCGGCCGGTCGATCTGGTCGGCGGGCTGACCATCCCGGTGCCGTCCCGCGTCATCACGCTGCTCTTCGGGGCGGGCGACGAGCGCCGCGAGTTCATCGAGAGCCGCAGCGCCGTCCTCATCGACCGCGGCTACACCCCCGACCAGGTCGCCGCCGCCCGTGACGAACTCGACGGCTATCTGCGCGAGTTGGTCGAGCAGCGGCTGGCGGACCCCGGCGAGGACCTGATCAGCCGACTGGTCCTCGACCAGGTGCGGCCGGGCAACCTGACCGTCGAGGAACTGGTCCCGATGTGTCGGCTGCTGCTGGTGGCCGGACACGGCACGACCACCAGCCAGGCCAGCCTCAGCCTGCTGAGCCTGCTCACCGACCCCGGCCTGGCCGAGGCGCTCACCGAGGACCCGGGCCTGATGCCCAAGGCGGTCGAGGAACTGCTCCGCTTCCACTCCATCGTGCAGAACGGCCTGGCCCGGGCCGCCGTCGAGGACGTACAGCTCGACGACGTGCTCATCAAGGCCGGCGAGGGCGTGGTGCTGTCGCTGTCGGCGGGCAACCGCGACGAGGGCGTCTTCCCCGACCCGGACCGGCTGGACCCGCACCGCGACGCCCGCCGCCACGTCGCCTTCGGGCACGGCATGCACCAGTGCCTGGGCCAGTGGCTGGCCCGGGTCGAGCTGGAGGAGATCCTCGCGGCCGTACTGCGCTGGATGCCCGGCGCCGAGCTCGCCGTGCCGTTCGAGGAGCTGGACTTCCGCCACGAGGTGTCGAGTTACGGCCTCGGCGCGCTCCCCGTGACGTGGTGAGCGCCGTGCACCGGCTGACCGTCGTGGTCGACCAGGCCGCCTGCTGTGCCATGGGCCGCTGCGCGGCCACGGCACCGGAGATCTTCGACCAGGACCCCGACACGGGAACCGTGGTCCTGCTGGACGCCACACCCCCGCCCGAGTCCCACGAGTCGGCCCGCCTGTGCGCCGAACTGTGCCCGTGCGGGGCCATCACCGTCGACGAGGAGCGATGATGACCGAAGGTGCCGGTTCCGGCTCGTCCGCCGCGCTCGCGGCGCTGGCCGCCGACGACTCGCCGCGGGGCGAGGCGGCCCGCTGGGCGGTGGAGCTGCTGACCGGGCCCGACGCCGGTCCGGACGTGGATCCGGGCGGCCGTTTCGTGCCCGCGCTGGCCGCCCGGCTCGCGCCGGACTTCGCCGCGATGCTGGCCCGCTGGCGGGCGAAGGGGCCGTTCTCCGTCGCCTCCTACCAGCCCGTCGCCCACAAGGCGTGGGTCGTGCTGGCCGGTTCGGGCGAGGGACGCCAGACGCTGTCGCTGACGCTCGACTCCAAGGGCCTGCTTCAGCAGTTCACCCTCCAGCCCGAGGTCGTCACGCCGGAGATACCCACCTGGGACGCGCTGGAGGAGGCGCTGCGCACCCCCGGCGTCGAGACGTCCGCCCTCGCCGCACGGCTGACCCCCGAGGGCTACGACGTCCTGCACGCCTCGGCCGCCGAACGGCCGATGCCGGCCGGCTCCACCAACAAGCTGTACGTGATGCGCGCCCTCGCCCACGCCATCGACAGCGGCGTACTGACCTGGGACGACGAGGTCACCGTACGGTCCGTGCTGCGCAGTCTGCCCACCGGTGACATGCAGGAACTCCCGGACGGCACCCGGGTGTCGGTGCGCGAGACGGCGTACAAGATGATCGTGCTGAGCGACAACACGGCCGCCGACCTGGTCCTCGACCGGCTGGGCAGGGCCGCCGTGGAAGCGGCGGTGGCCGACTCCGGGCACCACGATCCGGCGCTGCTGCGGCCGTTCGCCACCAGCCGCGAGATCTTCGAACTGGGCTGGTCGGAACCGGAGTTGAGGAAGCGCTGGGCGGCGGCGGACGAGGCCGCGCGGCGGACGCTGCTGGAGGAGATCGACCGGCCGCTGACCGTGCGGCTGTCCGACCTCGGCGAGACGGTCCACCAGTTCGGCGTCGACTGGTTCATGAACGCCTACGACGTGCTGGGCGTCCTGCGCGGTCTCGCGGCCGACAGCGAACGGGACGCCACCGGCACCGTCGAGGACATCATGACCGCCTACCCGGGCCTCGTCGTGGACCGCGACCGCTGGACGCGGGCCTACTTCAAGGCCGGGTCCGCCCCCGGCGTGATGATGTTCTGCTGGCTGCTGCGCGACCACGCCGGCGACACCTACGTACTGGTGCTGCGGCAGCAGGCCGACGAGCAGAAGTACGTCGGGGACGGACTGTTCCTGCGCGGGCTCGGCGCGCGGGTGATCGAGTCCGGGCTGCTCGGCCGGTGAGCGTCCGGGACCGGTCCCTCGCCGCCTTCGTGGCCCTGCTGTGGGGGCTGAACTTCCTCGCCGTGCGGATCGGCCTCGACCACTACCCGCCGTTCTTCCTCTCCGCGCTGCGCTTCGTGGTGCTGGCCGTGCCGGTGGTGCTGTTCGTGCCCCGGCCCAAGGCACCGCTGCGCTGGCTGGTGCTGTACGGCCTTGGCTTCGGGGCGCTGCAGTTCGGGCTGCTGTTCCTCGCCATCGACCAGGGCATGCCGTCGGGGCAGGCGTCGGTCGTGGTGCAGGCGGCGGCGCCGTTCACCATGCTGCTGGGCGCCGCGCTGCTCGGGGAGCGGATCTCCCGGCGGCAGCTGGGCGGCATCGCCCTGGCCGTGCTCGGCATGACGGTCATCGCGGTGGAGCGGGCCCGCAGCGCCGCGCTGCTGCCGCTGCTGCTGACCGTCCTTGCGGCCCTCGGCTGGGCGCTGGGCAACATCGCCAGCCGGCAGGCCCGCCCCGACCATCCGCTGCGCTTCGCCCTGTGGATGGCGGTCGTGCCGCCGGTGCCGCTGCTGGCCCTGTCGGCCGTCATGGAGGGCCCCACCACCGGCTGGCGCGCGCTCGGCGACTCCTTCGGCGGCGACGGATGGCCCGCCCTGGTGGCGCTGCTGTACACCGCGCTCGCCGGTTCCGTCGTCGGCTCCGGCATCTGGACGACGCTGCTGAAGCGGTACGAGGCGGCCACGGTCGCCCCGTTCTCCATGCTGGTGCCGGTCGTCGGCGTCGCGGTCGCCTGGCTCTTCCTCGACGAACGCCTCACCGGCTGGGCGGCCGCGGGCAGCGTGGCGGTCGTCGGCGGCGTCCTGCTCGGCTCGACGACCACACGGCGCAAGGCCCCCGAGGACCGGGCGCCGGTCATCGAGGGCGGTACGCGCCCCGCCGCCCAGCCCTCGGCCGAGGCGGCCGCCCGCGTGCAGGACACCTGACGGTCCACACCGAAGGGCCCCCGACGACCGGACAACGGTCCTCGGGGGCCCTTCGCGGTCTGTTGCCCAGCCCTCCGCTCAGTTCTCGGCCGAGGCGACCTCCCGGGTCCAGGACACCCATCGGTCGTACGGCTCGAAGCCCATGGCCTCGTTGAGCGCGATCATCGGCCGGTTGGTCTCGTCGTTCGCCGTCTCCACCAGCCGTACCTGCGGTTCGTGGCGCAGGGCGAGGTCCAGGTTGGCCAGCTTCAGCAGCAGGCCCAGGCCGTGTCCGCGGTGGTCGCGGTGGACCACGGTCATGCCCTGGAGGAGGTACTCGGGGTTGCCGGTGGTCTTGGAGACGCTGGTGTAGCCGGCCAGTCGGCCGGTCGCCTCGTGCACGACGCCGGTGTGGTGGGCCCGGCGGCCCCGGCCGACGCGCATCTTCTCGAACTGGCGGGCGTAGCTGCTGCGGACCTCCTGCTGTGCGGCGTCGGCGGGGGCGTCGCCCAGGGAGAGTTCCAGCGCCGACACCTGGAGCGCGTACTCGTCGGGCGTGATGGTGCCCCAGGTGACGAGCGAGTAGCCGGGCGGCGCGGCGGGGACGCCGTCGGCCAGCGGATTGTGCCGGCCGAGGTCGAGCCACTGGTGCAGTCCGCCCGGGACGTCCGCGCGCACCGCGCCCATGGCGGCGGCGAACGCGGCCGGTCCCGCGCCCAGCGGCGGACCGTCCGGCAGCCCCTCCGTGAGGGTCGAGGTGAGGGTGGACCGGCCGTGCTTGCCGGCCAGTTCGACGGCGTGGGCGTGCAGCGCGCGCCCGATGCCGCGACGGCGCAGCCGGGGATGCACCAGCAGCTGGTCGACCCGGGCGACGAGCGTCCCCTCCGGCAGCACCAGCCGCAGCGCGCCCACCACCTTGCCGTCGGCCCGCGCCACCCAGTCGTCCAGCGCGGTGGCCGGCGGGGCGTGCCGCAGCGAGCCGATCATGTCGACGTTGCAGGGCGGAGCGGCGTGCGGAACGTCGCCGGACGACTCGGCCAGCAGGTCGAGCCACTGGCCGGCCGTCTCGTCGTCGTCCGCGCTGAGCGGGACGAACTCCAGATCCCGTGGGGTGCCGCTGTCGTTGTCGGTCATACGAGGGTTCCTTACGCGTCGGACGAGTCGGGGCCGGTGCCGTCCAGGCCCATCGCCTGGATGTCGTAGAGCCCGAAGGCCGGGTGGACGTAGACGTTGGTGACCCACGGATTGCGGAAGTGCAGGGTCTTGTCGTGGACGAGGGGCAGCAGCACGGCGTGCTCCATCACCCGGCGTTCCACCTCCTGCCACAGGCGGGCGCGCCCGGCGGGGTCGGTGGTGTGCAGGGTCTCGTCGATGAGGGCGTTGACCGCCGGGTCGTCGAGCTCGGGCAGGTTCCAGTTGCCGCCGTTGCGCTTGATCTGGCGGCCGTCCACCAGCGGGGCGAGGAAGCCGTACTCGGTGGGGAAGTCGGCGCCCCAGTCGGTGACGATCAGCCCGAGCCGGTGGTCGCGCACGGTCCCCGGATGACCGGCGCCGAGACTGAAGTACGTCGCCACGTCCAGCTCCTTGACGGTGAGCCGGATCCCGACGCGGGCCACCGACTCCACGAGCGCGTCGGCCACCATCCGGAACTTGCCGCGCTGGGTGCCGATCACCGCCTCGAAGCCGTCCGCGAGGCCCGCCGCCTTGAGCTCGGCGCGCGCCGCGTCCAGATCGCCGCGCAGGTCCGGGCCGCTCGGGTACGGGTCCAGGTCCTGGTGCGCGGGAAGGCGCGGCGGGAACAGGGCGGTGGTGAGGTCGCCGCCGGTGACGGGGCCGCCGCGGGCCTCCTGGAGGAGCAGCCGGTCGGCGGCGTAGTGCACGGCCCGGCGTACATGGACGTCGTCGAACGGCGGGATGTGCGGCTGCATCGCGACGAAGTGCAGGAAGCTGGTGCGCGGGTTGTCGGTGTGCGAGCGCAGCACGTCGTCCGCGGTGACCCGGCCCTGGGCCGCGTGCTGCAGCCCCCTGCCCTCCAGGTTGATGTCGAACTCCCCGGCGACCAGCCGTGCGTCGAGTTCGTCGACGTCCAGGCCGATGGTCAGCTCCACCCGGTCCGGCAGCGCGGGCCGGATCGGGTCGGTGGCCGGATCCCAGTACGGGTTGCGCTCCAGGTGGAGATACGCGCCCCGCCGGTGCTCCGCCACCCGGTACGGGCCGCTGGAGAGCGGGGAGTCGCCGTAGTCGGCGCCGGTGTCGGCGTGCCTGGGCACCGGTGCCGCACAGGGCTGGGCCATCAGGTGGTCGAAGTCGGAGAACGGCCGGTTGAGATGGAAGACGACGGTGTGCTCGTCCGGGGTGTGTACGGACTTCAGCGGTTCGTCGGTCCGGTACGGGCCCGGGTAGGGCCGGGCCGGGTCGTCGAGGAGCGGCACGAGATAGGTGGGGCCGCCGGGCAGCACGTCCTGGGCGAACACCCGCTGCACGGCGTGCCGTACGTCGGCCGAGGTGATCGGCGTGCCGTCGGAGTGCCGCAGGCCCGGGCGCAGCCGGTACGTCCAGGTACGGCCGCCGTCGCTCACCCGCCCTGGGGCTTCGGCCAGGTCCGGGACCGGGACCAGGCCGCCCGGGCCGGGGTCGGTCGGGTAGGCCATGAGCGTGCGGTTGAGCAGCCGTTGGAGCAGCCACACCCACACGTAGTAGGTGCGCGCCGGGTCGAGCGAGTCCACGTCGGCGGAGGTGACCAGGCGCAGGGTGCCGCCGCGCCGGTCGGAGCGGTTCACCAGCGCGCCGACGGCGGCGTCCCAGCCGGGGCCACTTGTCACCGGGGCGGGCCGTCGGGTCGGGGCGGTCATCGGGGATTCCCTTCGGGGCGTGGGCTGTTGTCGAGACGCAGGAGGAAGGAGTGTTCCTGGGCGGCGAGGCAGCCGCGGGCGAGTTTCGCCTCGACGCTGCCGATCCCGGCGTGCAGCACGCCGACGCCCTGCTCGGCCGCCGCCTCCAGGACGCGGTAGTACAGGACGTCGTAGTAGAGCGGCAGCTTCCCCTGGGCGTCGTAGTCGAAGCCGGCGCGGTGGCCGAACCACTCCTCGCGTCCCCGGGACCTGGAGCGCAGCACCATGCCGAAGCCGATGGGGACGCCGTCCTTGCGGGCGACGGAGACCATCACGTCGTCGCCCATCACCTCGCCGATCCAGCCGATCAGCCCGGCCGAGTGCTCGGGACTGGCCGGATTGCCGTACTTGCGCAGCAGGTTGCAGTCCAGCTCGCCGAGCCGGGGCACCAGATCCGGGGTCAGCGGTTCGACACGGACCTCGATCTTCGCCTCGGCCAGCGCGCGCCGCTCCAGCTTGACCCGGCGGCGCCGGTGCTTGCTCATCTCGGCGAGGAACTGCTCCCAGCCGCCCGGCGGAATGGGCAGCCAGGCGTAGTGCGCGGACGGGTGGGAGACGTATCCGCGCCGACGCAGCAGCTCCATGAGTCCGGAGTCGCGCTCGTCGACGTGCGGGAAGCACACGGAGGCCGCGCCCCGCTCCACGGCGAGCCGTTCGGCGTCCGCCACCAGGGCCTCCACGTCCGACGGCAGCGCGTCGGGCGCGGCCAGCGTGCGGGTGCGGCCCAGATGGCGGCCGCCGCACACCAGGGACGGCAGCAGCGACGCCGGATCGCCCTGCGCCACGTCGGCGAGCCGGGCCAGTGCCTCGGGCTCCTCGTCCTGCACTCCGCGCGCGAGCATCGCGTCGGGGCGGGCGAGCAGCCAGGGCACCGAGTCGTTTGCCCACGCGGTCACCAGGGCGGCGACGGGTGCGCCCGCCCGGCGCCGTACCAGGAAGTCCATGGTGGTGCCGGAGTTGCGCTCCTGCACACCCAGCCAGCGGGGCGTCTGGAAGAAGTCCTCGGGGCCGAGCAGCTCCGCCCAGCCGGCCTCCTCCAGCTCGGCGGCGCTGGGGACGGCCACGACCTCGGCGCCGTGGTTCACGACCGCGCGTCCCGGCCGGCTGTTTCCTCTGCTCGGCCCGCCTCGTCCTCCTCGACCACGAAGTCGAGGAATCCGGCCGCCTTGTCGGCGAGGGCCTGCGCTTCGAGCCGGTCCGGTCCGTTGCAGTAGGTGAAGCCGACGCAGGAGGAGTTGTCCATGCGCTGGAGCAGCTTGTCGCCGGGCTCCACGTGCAGCAGGACCTGGACGCCCGGTACGGCGGAGGCGGCCTCGACGCCGTCGACCCGCTTGAGCGTGCCGCGCCGCTCGGGGTAGATCATGCGCACGGCCGCGCCGCCCCGGTGCACGACGGGCTCGATCGGCGGGACCTCGCCGATCGCGAGCAGCCAGGCGTCCAGGATCGGGCTGCGCCCGGTGACGTCCGTGACCAGCATGGTCATACAGCTCGACGGCGTACGCGGGTTGGCCTCGATGACCCGCCAGCCGGACTCGGTGCGCCGTACCTCGGTGTGGCAGGGGCCGTGCCCGTAGCCGATCGCCTCCAGGGTCCGGCGGACGACGGAGTACAGCGCGTCGCGCTCCTCGTCGGACAGCGGCACGGGGAAGGTGTGCCCGCACTCGATGTAGGCGGGGTCCCCGAACAGGTCCTTGGAGGTGACGCCGAAGACATGGGTGTACCCGTTCACCGACATGGTCTCGACACTGACCTCGACGCCCTCGACATACGTCTCAAGGAGCACGTCCCCGGACCGGGGCTGGCCGCGCAGACTGTGCCGCACCTGCGACAGCTCCTGCCACGCCTCGACCAGCTCCGCCATGTCGTCCACGCGCCGGACGCCGTAACTGATGGCCTCCGCGGGCGGCTTGGCGATCATCGGAAAGCCGAGCCGCCGCGCGGCCTCGTCCAGCTGCTCCCGCCCGCTCACCAGCATGTGCGGAATGTTGTACGGCACGTCCCCGAGCGCGACCCGCAGCCGGTCCTTGACGTTCGCGGTCTCCACGGCGGCGGGGTCGGGGCCGGGCAGCCCGAGCCGCCGGGCCGCCTGCGCGGCGAGGACGGTGTGGTAGTCGGAGAACGACGTCAGCCCGTCCACCTGGACCTGCCCGTCGGGGCCGGTCACCGCCGCCAGCACCGCGTCCACATCGGTGGTGTCCACGTCGATCACCCGGTCGACGGCCGCCGCGAGGGGATGCGACTCCCAGTCGTGGCCGTGCGTGTACCAGGACCGGTCACCGGTCAGCAGCCACACCTCCAGCCCGTGCTCACGCGCCTGGTGCAGCCCCAGCACGAAGGGATGGTTCTGCATGTGCTCGACGATCGCGACGCGTTTGCCCGCGAACTTGGCATAGTCGGCCAGGGGTGTGGTCATCGAACCGCCTCCGTCACTCCGCGTGCACTCACCGGACTCACCGGACTCACAGACAAACCCAGTTGAACGCGTCCCTCGCGCACGAGGCACGGATCGGACGGCGGTGTGCATAGGCGGCGGGCTAGGCGCATAGGAAGCGGGCCGGGGTGGCGGGGCCGCCCCGGCAGCCGGTGCGCCGAGGGGTCGGACGGCGACGCCGAAGGGTCAGACGGCGACGCCGAAGTCGGCGGCGATGCCGGCCAGGCCGGAGGCGTAGCCCTGGCCGACGGCGCGGAACTTCCACTCGGCGCCGCTGCGGTAGAGCTCGCCGAAGACCATGGCCGTCTCCGTCGAGGCGTCCTCGGACAGGTCGTAGCGGGCGATCTCGGCGCCGCCGGCCTGGTTGACGACGCGGATGAAGGCGTTGCGCACCTGGCCGAAGCTCTGGCCGCGGTTCTCGGCGTCGTGGATGGAGACCGGGAACACGATCCGGTCGACCTCGGCGGGCACGGCGGCGAGGTCGACCTTGAGGCTCTCGTCGTCGCCCTCGCCCTCACCGGTCAGGTTGTCGCCGGTGTGCTCGACGGAGCCGTCCGGGCTGGTCAGGTTGTTGTAGAAGACGAAGTGCCGGTCGGACAGGACCTTGCCGGACGCGTTCAGCAGCAGCGCGGAGGCGTCGAGGTCGTAGTCGGTGCCGGTGGTGGTGCGCACGTCCCAGCCCAGTCCGACCAGGACGGCGGTCAGACCGGGGGCCTCCTTGCTGAGCGAGACGTTGCCGCCTTTGGACAGGGACACTCCCATTGCGTACTCCTTCTCGTTGGGTCGGGCTCGTTGGGTCGGGCTCGATGGTCCGGCTCAATGGGTCCGACTCGATGGGTCGGGCCGGGGACCGGAGGGGTCTCGATCTTGAATCTACAGCACTGTAGAAGTTGAATGAATGGCGGCCTCTATACGATGTCCGGTCGGGCAGCGGGTGACAGCGGAAGGGAGACAGGGCATGGCGGATCACCAACAGCGTTCCCGGCGCCGGGGGCAGGGTGAGCTGGAGGTGCTGGTCCTGTCGGCGCTGCGGGAGGCGGACGGGCCGGAGACGGCCGGCTGGGTGCAGGAGCGGCTCGGCGGGGACCTCGCCTATACGACGGTGATCACGATCCTGACCCGGCTGCTGGCGAAGGGCGCGGTGACCCGGGAACGGTCCGGCCGCTCCTTCGCCTGGACGCCGGCCTCGGACGAGGCGGGCCTCGCCGCGCACCGGATGCGCCGGGTGCTGGACGGGGAGAGCGACCGGGAGGCGGTGCTGGCCAGCTTCGTCACCGGTCTGGGGCCGGACGACGAGCGGCTGCTGCGCGAACTGCTGGGTCAGTCCCGGGACGAAGGGGAAGACTGACGCCTCATGGGGGTCTTCGTCTTTCTGCCGCTTGTCCTGCCGCTCACGGCCTGGCCGATCGCCCGCCTCGCCGAGCAGCGTCTGCATCCCCGCACCGCGACCCGGCTGCTCACCGGCGTCGCCGCGGTGATGGCGGTGTGCAGCACGGTGTGCCTCGCCCTGACGATGGTGGTGGGCACCGCCCAACTGCCCGGCAACCCACTGCCCGACGGCTGGTCGGACCCCGAGGTGCGGGCGGCGGTGCCGTACGACGAGGTCGTCGGCAAGGCGGCGATCCCGGCGCTGTGCGCCGTACTGCTGGCCTGCGGCCGGACGCTGTGGCGGCACCGCAGGGTGCGCCGCGCGGCACACAGGGCGCTGGCCGGGATGCCCGGCACCGAGGTGGTCGTACTGCCAGACGGCGACCCTTACGCGTACGCGCTGCCCGGCGGCCGTCGTGGCCGGGTCGTGGTGACCACGGGTCTCCTGGACCGCCTCGAACCCGCCGAACGCCGGGCGCTGTTCGCCCATGAGCGAGCCCACCTCACCGCCCGCCATCACCGTTTCCTGCTCGCCGTACAACTGGCCGCGCGGGCCAACCCGTTCCTGCGTCCGCTGCGTACGGCCGTGTCGTACACCGCGGAACGCTGGGCGGACGAGGAGGCGGCCCGGAAGGTCGGCAGCCGCCGCACGGTGGCGCGCGCGATCGGCAAGGCGGCGCTGGTGTCCCGGGGCGCTCCCCTGTCCACGCTGATGGGGTTCGCCGCGCCGGGGCCGGCGCCCGGGCCGGTGCCGCGCCGGGTGAAGGCCCTTCTCAACCCCGCGCCCGTCGTACGCAGCTGGCCCTCGGTGTTCACCACGGTGGGCCTCGCGGCGTGGGGCGCGGCGGCGGGGGCGGCCGTCTCCGCGATGTCGTCGGCGAACTCCGCGGTGACGATGGTGCTGATCCTGCACGCGGCGACGCCTCTTTGAGGCGGGCGTGGGTACGGGTACGGGTTCGGTGCGGGCTTGTTGCGCGATCGCGTTTCGGGAGACACTTCTACAGGCATGTAGATCACATACCTGCAGATCGCACCCCGGCAGAGAGCAGACCTGATGTTCGGCTTGAGTGAACTGGCCCTGATCCTCCTCGTCGTGGCGGCGGTCCTCGTCGTGAAGAAACTCCCCGAACTGACCCGCTCGGCGGGCAAGGCGGCCCGCATCCTCAAGGGCGAGGCCAGGGCGCTCAAGGAGCAGGACGCCCCCGACGGCGCGAGGCCGGGCCCGGGACGGGTGGTCCCGGGCACGGTGGTCGGGCGGGACGAGCCGCCCGCGCGTTCCTGAGCTCGCTCAGAGGTCGAACTCGTGCGGCGGCAGCTCCAGCGTGAAGCACGCCTCGCGGACGACCGCCTGCTCGGTCTTGTCGAAGTCGCCGTCGGCGCCGCCGATGACGATGCCGATCTGGATGACGGCCCGCGCCTCGGCGGGCTTCTTCTTGGCCTTGGCGACCTCCTGCAACACGCTGACCTTGCCGAAGGCGAAGTCGGCGGTCAGTTTGTCGAGGTTCTCCTCGAAACGGCGGCGCAGGTCGTCGGCGTCGAAGTTCCGCAGCACGTCGTTGGAGGCGATCAGCTGGGCCACCCGCTGCCGCTCGGAGGGGTCGATGGTGCCGTCGGCGGCGGCGACGAGCGCGCACATCGCCATGCTCGCGTCGCGGAAGGCGCCGCTCTTGAGGTCGTTCTTCTTCGCCGTCAGCTGGGTCTGCATCGTCGATGCGGACTCCTTGATGCGGTCCCACAGGGCCATGAGAACTCCAAACGGGGTACGTGGCTCGACGGCCGCCCGGCATGGACGGTCGTAACTTCTACAGCTATGTAGAAGTTATCAGGACGGGTCCTGTGGTGGTGGTTGCGTCTGTGGTGGTTGTGCCTGTGATGGTTCTGTCTG
>JABFVM010000483.1 GCA_013362785.1 Streptomyces sp.
CGCTCGTACGACCTCGGGTCGCCGTCGAAGCGGATGGGGCCGTCGGCCAGCGCGGCGACCGGCGGCAGGAAGCGCATCACCGTGCCGGCGTTGCCGACGTCGACCGTGGCCGGGCCGCGCAGCCCCGCGGGGAGCACACGCCAAGCCTCGCCGGTGCCCTCGGGGCCCACGCCCTCCTCGATGCCGACGCCCATCGCGCGCAGGGCGCCGGCCATCAGCAGGGTGTCGCGGGAGCGCAGGGGGCGGCGCAGCCAGCCGGGTTCGCTCGCGAGGGCGGCGAGGACGAGGGCTCGGTTGGTGACCGACTTGGACCCGGGCACGTGGACCGTCGCGTCGACGGCTCCGCTCGCGTGCGGGGCGGGCCAGAGGGCGGTGGGTGCGGCGGGGTTTTGGGCCATGGGTTCACTTTATAAGCAGGGGGTTGTGCAGGCTTTTGTTCGGGTGCGGCGCAGTGGGGGCTGGTCGCGCCCACGTGGCGGAGCCGCACATCGATACAGCCCCGCGCCCCTGAAGACGCTGCCCCTTCGGGGCGCGTCAGACTCCCAGCAACCAGCGTCCCCCGCCTATCAGCGAGCACAGCGACACCGCGTGGAACAGGAAGAACCAGAGCCCCGCCGGTACGTGGGTCAACCGGGACAGTTGGTCCGCGTCCGAGTCGCCCGCCCCTCCTCGCGCCCTCTTCGCCTGTAGCTCGAACGCCGGGCGTACTCCGCCCAGCAGCAGGAACCACACCACCACGTACGCGAACGCCGCCTGCACCTGTGGCCCCGTCAGCCAGCTCACCAGGACGAACGTGCCGCCTGCTACGAAGACGGTCAGTGCGCCGTACGCGTTGCGGATCATCACCAGCATCGCCACCAGCAGGGCCGTCGCCAGCCACAGGAGCAGGGTGATGCGGCCGGCGGCCAGCAGGGCGGCGCCGCCGAGGCCCAGGAGCGGGGGAGCCGTGTAGCCGGCGGCGGCGGTGAGGATCATGCCGATGCCGTGCGGCTTGCCGCGGCTGACGGTGAGGCCGCTGGTGTCGGAGTGCAGGCGTATGCCGGTCAGCGTCCGGCCGGTCAGCAGCGCGACCAGGCCGTGGCCGCCCTCGTGGGCGATGGTGATGGCGTTGCGCGAGATGCGCCACAGGCCGTGCGGGACGATCACGACGAGCGCCACGACCAGGGTGACGATCACGACCCACACATCGGGGTCGGGCTGAGTACCGGAGACCTCGTCCCAGAGGGAGGCGAGGGAGGCGGATGCGGTCCTGTCCATGTGCGGTGATGGCTCCCTGTGGTCGTCTGGAATCTGGCAGTGTTGCACGTATGTGCGGACGGTATGCAGCCAGTCGTGGGCCCGAGGATCTCGCAGGAATCTTTGAGATCGAGAAGTGGGAGCCCGAGGAGACCCTTGAGGCGGACTACAACGTGGCTCCGACCAAGGAGGTCCACGTCGTCCTCGACCGTCCCTTGAAAGACGTGGCCGAGCCGCGGCCGGTTCGACAGCTGCGCAAGCTGAAGTGGGGGCTGGTGCCCAGCTGGTCCAAGACCCCCGAGAGCGCCTTCAAGATGATCAACGCGCGCGCGGAGACGGTGCACGAGAAGCCGTCGTACCGGAAGGCGTTCTCCTCCCGGCGCTGCATCATCCCCGCCGACGGCTACTACGAGTGGGTCACCGGCCGGCAGGAGCGGGACCTGGAGGTCGAGGGGAAGAAGAAGCGGCCGCGCAAGCAGCCGTACTTCGTGCTGCCCGCCGACGGCTCGGTGTTCGCGATGGCGGGGCTGTACGAGTTCTGGCGGGACCGGACGCTGCCCGACGACCACCCGCAGGCCTGGTGGGCGACCTGTTCCGTGATCACGACCGAGGCGGAGACGACCCCGCTCGCCGTGGCGCCCGAGGACGGCCCGCACACGCTCGCCGAGATCCACCCCCGGATGCCGCTGATGCTGACCCCGGACCGCTGGGACGCCTGGCTCGACCCGTCCCGCACGGACCCCGAGGACCTGCGCACCCTCCTCGACCCGCCGCCGCCCGGACTGATGCGCGCCTACCCGGTCTCCACGCTGGTCAGCAACGTCCGCAACAACGGCCCTGAGCTGCTGAAAGAGCTGGACGGGCCGGAAGAGGGCACTCTCTTCTGACGCCGCGACCGAGGTCGTGGATACCGAGGTCGTGGATACCGAGGTCGTGGATACCGAGGTCGTGGATACGGACGTGAATGCGCGCCCGGCGCGGCGGTGAGAAGACACCACGCCACGCCGAGCGCACGCGGACCGCACGCACGCGGACCGCCGGGACCGGGATCTGGGCCGCTCAGACGGCGCCGGCCGGAGTCAGGGCCGTCAGGGCCTCCCGTACCGTCGCCCGGGCCAGCGCGGCCGTGGGGTCCACCACCGGGAGGCCGGCGCTCAGGTCGCCGAGCAGCAGGGGCAGTTCGGTGCAGCCCGCCACCAGCAGGCCCGCGCCCCGGGCCGCCAGCTCCTCGGCGGCGCGCTCGATCAGGCAGACCGTGGCCGGGCCGAGGTCGCCCGCCTTGACCCGGCGGATGGCGCCCGTCACGGCCTCGCCCTGGGAGAGCTCGCCGGGCACGACGACCCGCAGGCCCGCCGCGGCCAGGGCCCGCTGATAGAGCTCGGCGCGCACCGTGCCGGTCGTGGCCAGGAGCCCGACGGACACCACGTCCTGGTGGTGGCTGCGGATCTCGGTGACCGTCTCCGCGATCATGTCCAGCATCGGGACGCGCACGCTGCCGCGCACCTCGTCGAGGAAGGCGTGCGCGGTGTTGCAGGGGGTCGCGATGACCCGTGCCCCCATCGCCTCCAGCCGGTGCGCGCCGCGTACGAGCCAGGGTGTCGGGTCGGGTCCGCGGCCGGTCAGCGCCGCCGAGCGGTCCGGGACCGTCGGGTCGGCCCAGACCACGACCGGCAGATGGTCCTGGTCGACGCCGGCCGGGGTCGCGTCGATGACCTTCCGGTAGAAGTCGACCGTGGCCAGCGGGCCCATTCCGCCCAGGATTCCGATGGTCATCTCAAGTCCCCCATTGGTCGAGTGCCAGCTTGCCGACCAGCACGGTCACGACGACGAGCAGCACCGCCCGTACGAAGCCGCTGCCGCGCTTGAGTGCCATACGGGCGCCCACCGAGGCGCCCGCGAGGTTGAACAGCGCCAGGAAGGGCGCGAGCGCCCACAGCACCGTTCCCTGGTACGCGAACATCGCGAGCGCGCCCAGGTTCGTCCCGACGTTGACGACCTTCGCGGTCGCGGACGCCGTGACCATGTCCATGGACAGGACCGCGACCAGGCCGATCACCAGGAAGGTGCCGGTGCCGGGGCCGAGCAGGCCGTCGTAGAAGCCGATGCCCGCGCCGACGACCACGACCGCGGTGAGCACCCGCTGCCGGGTCACGGCGCCGCCGGGCCGCTGTCCGAACTGCGGCTTCAGTACGACGAAGGCGGCGACGGAGACCAGCAGCACCATGATCACGGGGCGCAGCACCTCGCTGTTCACCCCGGCCGCGAAGAACGCCCCGCCCACCGCCGCCAGCGCCGCGACCGAGCCGAGCCGGGCCGCGAGCCGCACGTCGACGCGGGCTCTGCGGGCGTACGTCACCGCGGCCGCCGAGGTGCCGACGACGCCGACGGCCTTGTTGGTGCCGAGGGCGTACGCCGGGGCGAGGTGCGGGAAGGCGATCAGCAGGGCGGGCACCTGGAGCAGCCCGCCGCCGCCGACCACCGCGTCCACCCAGCCCGCGAGCGCGGCGGCGACGCAGAGCAGCACCGCCGCGGTGAGGGTCAGGTCATGCACGGGCGTAGCTGTCCTTGCTGAGCACGCGGCCACCGGTCCGCACCAGGACGTCGCCCCGCAGCTCGCCGGGGTACGGGTAGAACCGGCGCAGCCAGCGGTCCTGGCCGTCGTAGCGCGGTGTGAAGTCACTGCGGCCGTGCACCACGATCCGGTTGTCGACCAGGAGCAGTTCACCCCGGTCGGCCCGCACCGCGCGGTGCACCGTGTGCATGGCACGGTTGAGGCGCTCCAGGGCCGCCTGTGCCTCGGGGTCCGTGCCGAAGGTGTTGTGCATGTTGAACCGCACCCGGGTGCCGGGGGCGTCGGCCGGGCCGTCCATGAGCACCGGGTGCGGCTCGGTGACCGGCCGCTCCTCCTCGGCGAGCCCCCGGGTGAAGGAGAGCGGGAAGCGGCTGCGGTAGCGGTCGGTGCGCAGCAGCTCCCGGTCGGCGGCCGTGAGCAGCGGCTCGGCCTCGCGGACCGAGGCGACCATGGTGGCGGCCCGCCGGTCGTGGTCGGGGCGCAGGCACAGCAGGCCCAGGTGCGAGGGCCGTACCGGATGGTGGACGTTCTCGGTGTGGAAGTCGAAGAGCGTGGAGCCGGAGTTCAGGGGCTTGGCCGCGTCGGTGGGCACCGGGTACACGTCGTGCACGAGCGCCCCGGACTTCTCGTCCTCGTAGCCGATCAGCCCGCCCAGCGGGTGGGCCACCAGAGCGACGAGCAGGCTGGAGGGGTGCGTCTCGCCGAGGACGTTGGAGCCGTACGTCGACGGGGTCGTCGGGATGTCGCCGACGGGCAGTCCGCGCACCACGAGCAGGCCGTGGTCCGGCGGTGTGTCACGGAAGGACTCGATGCCCTCGCGCAGCCGGGCCGGCAGCCGCTCGGCCAGCGCGGCGAACGCCTCGGTCTGCAGGCTCTCTTCCAAGGGACCCGTCAGCCGCGCCGCGACCTGGACCAGCCCCTCCAGGCGCTTGGTGTCGGCCGGTTCGAGGGTGAGCGCGGCGAGATCCGCACGGGGTTCGGCAGTAGTCGTCATGCCGAAGATCATTCGACCCCAACAAGGGCTGCGACCAGGGGAGTTGACCGTCCGGAAACGTCCATGACCCGCACCGGTCACGCCTGGTGCCTGTCCGGTAGGGGACGCGGCCTGATGCGGACGCGCCCCGGCGTGTCGTCGCCTGCGTGCGGTGCGGCAGCATGTGGGGTGGCGCGGCAACGTCTTCGGGGGAGGTGTCCGCCATGTCTGAAGTTTCCTTGTTCTCCTTCATATGGGGATGACCGGTTGGGGATGATCGGTGCGAACGATGCGGTCCGTGTCCTTGTCCGCGGTCAACGCCGGCGTGGTGGCGATGGCGGTCTCCTACGCGGGACCGCTCGCCCTCGTCCTGGCCGCGGCCGACGCGGCCGGTCTGAGCCCGGCGCAGAGCTCGTCGTGGGTGTGGGCGATATCCATCGGCGCGGGCCTGACCTGCGTGGGGCTCAGCTGGTGGAGCCGTACCCCGGTGATCACGGCGTTCTCGACGCCGGGGGCGGCCATCCTGGTCACGGCCCTCGCCCAGCACGACTACGCCGAGGCCGTCGGCGCCTTCCTCGTCGCGGGTGTCGCGGCCACGGTGCTGACCGCCACGGGGGTGTTCGCCCGGGTCCTCGCCCGGATTCCGGACGGCATCGTCTCGGCGATGCTCGCCGGGATCCTCTTCTCGTTCGGCACGGCGATCTTCACCTCGCTGCGCTCGGCCCCGCTGCTCGCGGGCGCCATGGTGATCGGCTACCTGGTCGCCAAGCGGCTGTGGCCGACCTACGCCGTGATGTGCGCGCTCGCCGTGGGGCTCGCGGTCGCCGCGGCGGACGGCGGTCTCGGCCTGCACCTAGAGGGCCCCGGCCTGGCCGTGCCGCACCTCACGACACCGCACTTCTCGGTGGGGGCGCTCATCGGCATCGGCGTACCGCTGCTCGTCGCCACACTCGCCGGGCAGTACGCGCCGGGGATGGCGGTGCTGCGCGCGGACGGTTACCGGCCCGATGAGCGCGTGATCTGCGGCACGACCGGTGCGGTGTCGACCCTGCTCGCACCCTTCGGCTCGCACGCGATCAACCCGGCGGCCATCACCGCCGCGATCTGCACCGGACCCGAGGCACACCGCGACCCGGCCAGGCGGTGGATCGCCGGTGTGAGCTGCGGCGTCGGCTATCTGGTCGTGGGCTGCTTCGGCTCCACCCTCGTCGCCCTGTTCACCGGACTGCCGCACGCGCTCGTGGCGACCCTGGCCGGAGTGGCGCTGCTGGGCGCGCTCTCCGGCAGCCTGGCCCGTACGGTCGCCGACGAACGCCACCGCGAGGCCTCCGTCATCACCTTCCTCGCGACCGCCTCCGGAGTGACGGTCGCCGGCATCGGCTCACCCTTCTGGGGACTGCTCGCCGGCGTCGTCGCGCACGTCCTGCTCAAGATCGGCGGACGCGAGCCAGCCGGCCCGCTCGGCGAGGACGGCGACCTGGAACCGGCTGGTGGCGCCGAGCACGGAGGTCAGGTCGTTGACCATCCGGCGGACGGTGCGGTCGGAGACACCGAGGCGCCGGGCGACCGCCTCATCGGTCAGACCCTCCGCCAGTAGCCGCAGGACCGCCCGCTGCCGCCGGTCGGGCCGGCCCTCCGGGGCCTCCTCCCCGGCGGTGCGCGCCCCGGTGTCGAAGGCGGTGGCGTGCGCCCACACGTGCTCGAACTGGCTGCGGAACACCTCGACCAGGGAGGGGTCGTAGACGACGACGGCCGCCTGCTGCCCGTCCGTGCCGGTGGCGGGCACGATCGCCAGATGCCGGTCGACGACGATGAGCCGGTGCGGCAGCGTCACGGCGGTACGCACCTGCCCGCCCGCCCTCCGCAACTCCCGCAGATACCCCGCCATATGGGGCAGCGCGGCCGTCGAGGCGAGATGCACGGTACGCATCACGACACCGCGCCGCAGCGCCCGCCGGTCGCGCGCGAGCCCCTCCTCCACCATGTACTCGGGCACCCCGCGGCCCGGGTGCAGCGAGATCACCTCGTCGTGCGCCTGCTGGGCGGCGTCCTCCAGGGCGGCCGCGATGTTGGTCGTGCCCTCCACGAGCTGGGCCTGGGTGCCGGACAGACGCATGGCGTGGATGGGATGGAAGTCGGTGAGCATCCGCACCATCGCCTCGCGGGTGCGGGCGGTCTGCTCGACGAGCTCGGCGACACGGCGGGCGTCGGCGGCCAGGAGGTGGTCGAGCGCGGACTCGGACGACACACAGGCCCACCCGCTGGGCGTGGCGGTGGTCCGCACCAGCAGACCGAGCCCGGACAGCACCTGGATGGCCACCGCGTACTCGTCGCTGCTCCAGCCGAGCCGCCGGCACACGGCCGCCGGTGTCCAGCCGGCGTCCTGGACGGCGATCCCATAGAGACTCTGCCCGAGCTTGTGCTCCAGCACGGTGCTCCCGGTCAATGCTTCCCCCTCGTCGACGCTGCCCCCGGACGCGAGGAAAGGCCGCCCCTCCCGCCGGGGACGTGACGGCCTCGTCACACAGCCGATCACCCTACGCCGAACGGAGCGGGCGGCACCGGCCCGAAGAGGGCAGACTCTTCTGACGTGACGACCGAGTCTGACGTGATGACCGAGATCATCGGTACGGATGCGGGGGACGCCCGCATCACCTGGCACCGTGCCCGGAAGCCCCGGCTGGTCCTGGCGGTGAGCCATGGCGCGGGCGGCGGCATCGGGGCACGGGACCTCGTGGCCCTCGCGAAAACCCTCCCGGCCCACGGGGTGAGCGTCGCCCTCGTCGAGCAGCCCTGGCGGGTGGCCGGCAAGAAGGTGGCGCCCGCGCCGAAGACGCTGGACGTCGGCTGGCGGGGCCTGTGGCCCGCGCTCGCCGCGCCCGGGCTGCCCGTGATCTCCGGCGGGCGCAGCGCCGGGGCCCGCGTCGCCTGCCGTACGGCCGTCGAGCTGGGCGCCCGTGCCGTGCTCGCCCTCAGCTTCCCCCTGCACCCGCCCGGCAAGCCCGAGAAGTCCCG
>JABFVM010000226.1 GCA_013362785.1 Streptomyces sp.
GCCGCCCTCCGGCGCCTCGGTGGACGTTGCCCGGGCGGAGGTCACGTGGCTCATTCGACGCTCACCTTCCTTCCGTGGCGGTGGCCGCTGCGCCCGCCCATGGCGTTGCCGGGGATGGTGAACAGCGCGGGCGAGCAAAGGAGTTCGGCCCGGGCAAACGCAGGCGACCGAAACACGCCCCAGCACGGTCGGCGGACAACGGCGCGCGAGACTCCGAGGACAGCCAACAGCCCAGGCAGGCAAAGCAGTTCAACCCATCCAAACGCAGGCGACCGGAACGCACCCCACCACCGCCAGCCGCCAGCCGCAGGCGAAGCTTCGGGCGCCCGTTCACGGCCGCTCCCTGTCGGAAGCCGCGTCCCGCCCAGGCCAAACCCGCCCTTCGCGGCCCGCCAAGCGCTCGGCGAATTCCGCGAGCGCCGCGTACTGCTCCCCGAGTGCTGCCGGCCCCTCCCCCACCGGGTCCTTGAAGTAGAAGCCCAGTTCGGTGAGTGGGCCGGAGAGGCCCGCCTCGTGGGAGCGGGCGGTCAGGCGGGCCAGGTCGAGGATCAGGGGTGCTGCCAGGGACGAGTCGCAGCCCTGCCAGATGGTCTGGAGGATCATGCGGGTGCCGAGGAAGCCGTCGAAGGCGATGTGGTCCCAGGCGGTCTTCCAGTCGCCGAGTGCGGGGACGTCGTCGATGTGGACCTCGCCCTCGGGGGGTGTGGCGAGGGTGTCGGCGAGCACCCGGTCCTTGCCGGCGTTCTTCGCGGCCGCGGCGGCCGGGTCGGCCAGGGAGGCGCCGTCGCCGCCGCCGAGGAGGTTCGTGCCGGACCAGGCGCGGACCGTCAGGGCTCGCTGGGTGAACATCGGGCCCAGGACGGAGCGGAGCAGTGTCTGGCCCGTCTTGCCGTCGCGGCCCGCGAAGGGCAGGCCGGTCGACGCTCGCAGGGACGCCAACGCGGGATGGTCCAGGCCGGTCGACGGGGTGAAGTTCACGTAGGGGCAGCCCGCGCGCAGGGCCGCCGCCGCGTACAGCGAACTCGGGGGCAGGGCGGTGCCGGTGCGCGAGAGCTCGGTGGCCGTGGGCTCGATGGGCGTCCGCTCGGTAGCCGTGGGCTCGATGGACGTCCGCTCGGTGGCCGTGAGCCCGGTGGGCGGCCGCTCGGTGGCCGTGAGCCCGGTGGGCGGCCGCTCGGTGGGCCTGGGCTCGGTGGAGGCGACGTTCACCACGACCGCTCGCGTGAGCTCACGGCGTCGTATGAAGTCCTGGATGTCGGAGGCGAAGGAGGTGATCAGTTCGGCGTCGCTTCGTGTGTCGCCGGGGAGGGGGCCGCCGGGCCTGATCTCCGTGTCCGCGGCGGTGAGTTCGGAGCGGATCGCGGTGGGCAGTCCCGGGGGCAGGACGCCGCCTGCTGCCAGGGCCTCCGCGCGTTTGGGCAGGGGGCAGTCCACCGTGTCGTGGCCGCCGAAGACCAGGGACGACAGGGCGGGCAGGCCGCTGTCCGCGAACATCGGCGTCTCGGTGACCAGGCCCGTCGGTGGGTGCAGGCCCGCGGTGACGGCGGCGCACCCGGCGACGACGGTCGTGGCGACGGATCCGCGCGCCCCGATCAGCCAGACACCGACGCGCGGTGCGGACAGGGAAGCGAACAGGGCAGCGGACACGGAATCGGACGCGGACATGGCGGCCTCCTTGTCGAACGCGTCGTATGGAATGCCCCGGGGCCGGGCCCTTGGCGAGGGCCCGGTGGGGCCAAGACGGCGGGCGGAGGTCCGGCGTCCCCCGCCCGCCGTCGCTCAGTCGCCCTGCGAAGCCATGGGTCCGCCGGATGTGGCGGACTCGGCGGACTTGGCGGACCCGTCGGTCTTCGCGGGCAGTTCCTTGATCCGGATGTCTCGGAAGGACACCTCGTCGTCGGCTCCGTGGTTCTGGATGCCGAGGTGTCCGTCGGTGAGGCTCCGGGCCGGGTCGGTGTTGGTGAAGTCGTTGATCTTCACACCGTTGAGATAGACGCGGAGGCGTTCGCCCTCCACGCGGACCTCGTACGTGTTCCACTGCCCCGGCGGGTTCAGCGCACGGTCGCGCTTCTTCAGATCGGCGGACTTGAAGCCGTACACCGCGCCGGTGGTGCGGTCGGCGGCGTCGGTCGCGTCGATCTGGATCTCGTACCCGTTGTTGACGGCCGACCACGGGTCGTCCGAGGGCGGGAAGCCCACGAACACACCGGAGTTGTCGTCGCCGGCCATCTTCCAGTCGAGCTTCAGGGAGTACGACCCGAAGCCCGACCCGGCGTACCAGAGCATGCCCATGCCGCCGGTCGTCGTGAGGGTGCCGTCGTCGGACAGGGTGAAGGAGCCGGGGCCTGCCTGGCGCCAGGCGTCCAGGGATGCCCGGGTGCCGTCGAAGAGCGGGCGGTAGCCGTTCTCCGGGCGGCAGTCGGCCTGGGCGTCGCCGATGGCCCAGCGGATTCCGCCGAGCAGATGCTGCCGGAAGGCGGGCTCGGCGTAGGACTCCTTGGTGTGGCCGCCGCCGGTGTAGAAGGCGCGGCCGCCCTGGTAGGTCTGACACCAGGCGATCGGGTGATCGCCGCTCATGGTGCCGCCGGTGTACGAGGACTCGTCGAGGGACGCCAGGACATGGACCCGGTCCCGGGGATTCGAGCGGTAGTTGTACCACTCGTCGGTGCGGTTCCAGGTCTGCGCCAGACCCGAGGTCGCCGGGTGGGCGTGGTCCTCGACGTCGACGGTGGCGGGCTGGATCGCCGGGTGCGACTGGAAGTAGGCGCCGACGGTGCCGCCGTAGAACTCCCAGTCGTACTCGGTGTCGGCCGCCGCGTGGACGCCGACGTATGCGCCGCCCTGGCGGATGTAGCCCTCGAACGCCTTCTGCTGGGCGGCGTCGAGGACGTCTCCGGTCGTGGACAGGAACACGACCGCGGCGTATCGGCGCAGGTTGGCGGTGGTGAACGCGGCGGCGTCCTCCGTCGCGTCGACCGTGAAGCCGCCCGTCTCGCCGAGTTGTCTCACCGCGGCGACGCCGTCGGGGATCGAGTCGTGGCGGAAGCCGGCCGTCTTGGAGAAGACCAGCACCCGCTTGGCCTCGGCCCCGGGGCGCGGGTCCCGCGAGGACTGGGACGCGGCCGGTCCCGAGACGCAGCCGAGGAGTACGGCCGCTCCCACGACTGCCGTTGTCAGTCGTCCGGTTGGACGTGTACGTCGCATGCTTCGTGCCTCCTCTCAGCCCGTGGTGAAGGTGAAGTCGTCCACGTCGTACAGGGCGCCCGTGCCGCTCCCCTTGAAGACCAGGTAGAGCGTGGTCGTGCCGCTGGGCGCACGGGACAGGTCGGCGGTGACGTCCTGGAAGGTCTCCCAGCCGCCGGTCACCGGCACGGTCGCCTTGCCGAGCAGGGTGCCCGTCGAGGATCCCGCGCGGACTTCGAGCGTGCCGCCCGCGCCGCCGGAGGAGATCCGGGCGGTGATCTTCTTGGCGTTGCTCAGGGCGTACGGCGTGAAGGAGATCCAGTCGCCGTTGTCGATGTCGCCGACCGTCCGGCCGCCGTGCGCGGTCGCCTTGGTGATGATC
Source organism: Streptomyces sp. (assembly GCA_013362785.1). Classification (GTDB taxonomy): domain Bacteria; phylum Actinomycetota; class Actinomycetes; order Streptomycetales; family Streptomycetaceae; genus Streptomyces. The sequence goes on from JABFVM010000226.1 coordinate 3,566, forward strand.
GAGACGCCGGAGCCGTTGCCGAAGTGCTCGGCCTGGCGGTGCCGGGGCTGGACGACGCTCTGGTCGTGCGTGGTCAGCGGGGCCTGGCCGCCGCCTCCGCCGTCGGTGTACTCGGCGTCGATCACACCGAAGATGTTGGCGTCCTCGTCATGGCCGCCGTCGGCGCTGGTCTGAAGGGTGCCGGTGCAGCCGTTGGCCGAGGTCAGCGGGTGGCCGTGGCTGTCGTGACCGAGGATGAAACTGACCTTGACCTTGGCGCAGTCGATGGTCCGGTCCTCGGGGTCGGTGACCTTCACCTTGAACGGGATGGCGTCACCGAAGCTGAACAGCCTTCCGTCCTGCGGGAGTTCCAGCGTCACCTTGGGCGCGGTGTTGCCGACCACGATCTGTACGCTCGCGCTGCCGGTGCGGCCGGAGGCGTCCTTGGCCGTGAGGGTCGCTGTGTAGGTGCCGTTCTTCTTGTAGCGGTACGTCGGGTCGGCCGCCGTCGACTTGCCGCCGTCGCCGAAGTCCCAGCTGTACGACAGGGCGTCGCCGTCCTGGTCGGTCGTGCCCTCCGAGGAGAACTGGACCCGCAGCGGCGCCCTGCCCGAGGTCTTGCTCGCCGCGGCCTGCGCGACCGGCGAGTGGCCGTCGGTGGCGTTCTCGATCCGGTACAGGGCCGAGTGTTCGTCACCGCCGAACCAGGCGGTGCCGTAGTCAAGGACGTACAGCGCGCCGTCCGGGCCGAAGGCCATGTCCATGATCTGGGTGCCGGTCCACGGGACGTCGTTGATCGACTGCACGGCGCCGGAGCCGTCGCTGACGATCCGCTTGATCCAGCGGCGGCCGAACTCCCCGGCGAAGAAGTTCCCGTCGTAGGCCTCGGGGAACTTCACGGGCGAGTCGAGCGAGGCGTCGTAGTGGTAGACCGGGCCGCCCATCGGGGACTCGGAGCCGGTGCCGAACTCGGGCACGGAGCCGCCGTCGTAGGGGATCCAGGCGGCCTGGGCCGGGGGAAGGTCGGTCAGGCCGGTGTTGTGCGGCGAGGTGTTCTTCGGGGCGGCGCAGTCGAAGGAGGAGCCGGACTGGCCGGTGGCGAAGTCGTAGTCGACATAGGCGTCGTTGTCGCCCGTGCAGTACGGCCAGCCGAAGTTGCCGGGGCCGGTGACGCGAGCGAACTCGACCTGGCCGGCCGGGCCGCGGGCCGGGTCGGCGGCGCCGGCGTCGGGGCCGTAGTCGCCGACGTAGAGGATGCCCGTCTTCTTGTCCACGCTGAAGCGGAACGGATTGCGGAAGCCCATGGCGTAGATCTCGGGCCGCGTCTTGTCCGTGCCGGGCGCGAAGAGGTTGCCGTCGGGGATCGCGTAGGAGCCGTCGGCGTTCACCTTGATGCGCAGGATCTTGCCGCGCAGGTCGTTGGTGTTGCCGGCGGAGCGCTGGGCGTCGAAGGCCGGGTTGCGGTTGGAGCGCTCGTCGATCGGGGTGAAGCCGTCCGACTGGAACGGATTGGTGTCGTCGCCCGTCGAGAGATACAGGTTGCCCGCCGCGTCGAAGTCGATGTCACCGCCGACGTGGCAGCACAGGCCGCGGGAGGCGGGGATGTCGAGGACCTTCGTCTCGCTGGCCGTGTCGAGCGTGCCGTCGGTCTTCAGGACGAAGCGGGAGAGGCGGTTGACGCCGTCGAAGGGGGCGAAGTCGGCCGCCGTCCCGGTCTCGGGGGCGTCACCGGCCGGGGTGTTGAGCGGGGGTGCGTAATAGAGGTAGATGAAGCGGTTCTCGGCGAATCCGGGGTCGACACCGACGCCTTGCAGGCCCTCCTCGTCGTGTGTGTACACGGCGAGTTTGCCCGCGAGTCTGGTGTTGCCCGCCGCGTCCGTGAGGCGCAGTTCGCCGTCGCGGGAGGTGTGCAGGACCGAGCGGTCCGGGAGGACGGCGAGCGACATGGGCTCGCCGACCTCCGGTTCGCCCTTGGCGAGGGTGACCTGCTGGAAGTCGTCGGCCGCGGCGGCGGCCGGAGCGGCATCCGCGGCGGCCTCCCGGTCGGCGACGGCTGCGCCGGCCTGGGGTGCGGTGAGGGTGAGGGTGGCGCCCGCCAGCAGTACGCCGCTCAGCAGCGCCACCGCCTTGCGGAAGGAGGGGCGTCCTCTGTGGGTCTCGTCTCTGTCGGTGCTGGTGGTGCGGTCGTTCCCGTGCACGAGTGCCTCCAGAAAGGGGCCGGTTGTACGGGCGGGTGCGAACGCCGGGATGCGCCGTCATCCCGGGGAATCAGAGAAGGATCAGTTGCCGAACGCCGCGTCGAACGAGGCCGACGGCGGCTCGAAGTCGTACGCCTTGAGACGCTGCAGCGCCTCGGGTGCGCCCTGGAGCCGGTCCATCCCGGCGTCCTCCCACTCCACGGAGATCGGGCCCTGGTAGTCGATGGAGCGCAGCATCCGGAAGACGTCCTCCCAGGGGACGTCCCCGTGCCCGGCCGACACGAAGTCCCAGCCGCGTCGGGGGTCGCCCCACGGCAGGTGGGAGCCGAGGCGGCCGTTGCGGCCGTCGAGGCGTTTGCGGGCCTCCTTGCAGTCGACGTGGTAGATGCGGTCGCGGAAGTCCCAGAGGAAGCCGACCGGGTCGAGGTCCTGCCACACGAAGTGCGAGGGGTCGAAGTTCAGGCCGAAGGCGGGGCGGCCCCCGACGGCCTCCAGGGCTCGCCAGGTCGTCCAGTAGTCGTAGGCGATCTCGCTGGGATGAACCTCGTGCGCGAACCGCACGCCCTCCTCGTCGAAGACGTCCAGGATGGGGTTCCAGCGGGTCGCGAAGTCCTCGTAGCCGCGCTCGATCATCGACTCGGGCGCCGGCGGGAACATGGCGACGAGGTGCCAGATGGCGGAGCCGGTGAAGCCGATCACGGTGTCGACGCCGAAGGCGGCCGCGGCGCGCGCGGTGTCCTTCATACGGGCCGCGGCGCGCTGCCGGACACCCTCCGGGTCACCGTCGCCCCACACCTCGCCCGGCAGGATGGCCTGGTGGCGTTCGTCGATGATGGCGTCGCAGACCGCCTGGCCGACCAGATGGTTGGAGATCGCCCAGCACTTGAGGCCGTACTTGTCGAGCAGGGCCTTGCGGGAGTCGATGTACGACGGGTCGGCGAGGGCCTTGTCGACCTCGAAGTGGTCGCCCCAGCAGGCGAGTTCGAGCCCGTCGTAGCCGAAGTCCCGGGCGAGCCGGCAGACCTCCTCCAGTGGCAGGTCGGCCCACTGGCCGGTGAACAGCGTGAACGTACGCGGCATTGCGCGTCAGCCTCCTCAGGCCGCTATCCGGGAGTATCCGGGTGTGTCAGACCGCGATCGGGGTGTATACGGCGTTCTTCTCGGCGCTCTCCTCCACTGCCGCGAGGACGCGCTGGACCTGCAGTCCGTCGGCGAAGGAGGGTTCGGGCTGCCGGCCTTCGGCGACGGCGTGGACGAGGTCGCGGGCCTGGTGGACGAAGGTGTGCTCGTAGCCGAGGCCGTGGCCGGGCGGCCACCAGGCGTCCAGGTAGGGGTGGTCGGGTTCGGTGACGAGGATGCGGCGGAAGCCCGCGTGCGCGCCCGGTTCGGTGCCGTCGTGGTAGGCGAGTTCGTTGAGCCGCTCCAGGTCGAAGGCGATCGAGCCGAGCTCGCCGTTGAGCTCGATGCGCAGGGCGTTCTTGCGGCCGGTGGCGTAGCGGGTGGCCTCGAAGGAGGCGAGGGCGCCGGAGGGGAAGCGGCCGGTGAACACGGCGGCGTCGTCGACGGTGACCTGGCCGGTGGCGCCCTCGGCCGAGACGGCGGACAGTCCCTGCGCGGCCCCGTCGGGCAGCGGGCGTTCCCGTACGAAGGTCTCCGTCAGGGCGGACACCCCGGTCAGCTGCTCACCCGTCAGGTACTGCGCGAGGTCGACGATGTGCGCGCCCAGGTCGCCGAGCGCGCCCGAACCGGCCAGTTCCTTGCGCAGCCGCCAGGTGAGCGGGAAGGCGGGGTCCACGAGCCAGTCCTGGAGGTAGGTCACCCGCACGTGGCGCAGTCGGCCGAGGCGGCCCTCGGCGACCATGTTGCGGGCCAGCGCGGTGGCGGGCACCCGGCGGTAGTTGAAGCCGACCATCGCCAACTGGCCGCGTCCGTAGGCCTCTTCGGCTGCGGCTGCCATGGCGACGGCTTCCTCCACGGTGTTCGCGAGGGGTTTCTCGCACAGGACGTGCTTGCCCGCGGCCAGCGCGGCGAGCGCGATCTCGGCG
>JABFVM010000277.1 GCA_013362785.1 Streptomyces sp.
CGCGGGGTGTGGTCGGGCGTGAAGCCGGCCATGTTCCGCAGCACCTTCTCCAGGTTGGCCAGGGACTGTTCGCTCAGCCCCGTGGAGCGGTAGAGGTCGGCGATGCCGCCCTCGTCCTGCCGAAGCACGGCGTAGCCGTCCGCCGGTCCGCCCTCCTCGCCGCGCATCCGGGACTGGGCCGAGCTGCTGGGGTAGGCGTCGAGGAGCGCGAGCAGCGCCACCTGTTCGCCCAGTTCCTCAAGGCGGGCCGCCACCGCCTGGGCGAGGGTGCCGCCGATGGACCAGCCGAGCAGGTGGTAGGGGCCGGAGGGCTGCGCGGCACGGATCTCGTCCGCGTAGTCGGCGGCCATCTCCTCGATGCTGCCGGGCAGCGCCTCGGGCCGGGCCAGCCCGCGCGCCTGGATGCCGTACACCGGTACGTCGCCGGGGAGATACGGCAGAAGGGCGGCGTACCCCCAGCTCAGGCCCATGCCGGGGTGGACGCAGAACAGGGGCGGCCGGCTGCCCTCGGGGCGCAGTGGCAGCAGGACGTCGAGGTCGCCACCCGCGGTACCGGTACGACGGCCCGCGCGTCCGCGTCGCGCGGCGGGGTCGATGCCGGCCCGCACAGTGAGCCCGCCCGTCGCGTCCCGGCGCGCCCGCTGCCCGGTGCGGAACATGCGCTCACCCGCCGGACCGAACGGACAGGCGACGAACCGCTCGCCGGTCGCGCCGGGACGGCCGAGGTAGCCGCGGGCGAGTGAGCTGCCCGCCAGGTACAGGTCGCCGAGGGCGCCCGGGGGCACCGGTCGCAGGAAGTCGTCCAGCACATACGCGCGGGTGTGGGCCATCTGCCGCCCCGCCGGAGGCTGTTCGCGGTCGGCTTCCGTGCCGTCGTCGTACTCCAGCCACCGCCCGCCCGTCTCCGCGGCCCCGTGTCCGGCGCCCAGCGGTGTCGGCTGTGCCGTGCCCAGGGTCACCTGGCCTCCCGAGCACAGCGTCGCCAGCAGCGGGGTGACGAGGTCCGCAGCCGGGGCCCGGCTGTCCAGTCGTAGCGGCTCCTCTGTGGGGGCGGTGCGGGTGCGGTGGTCCAGTCGGTTGGCCAGTTGGGTGGCCAGCGCGCGGTGGGAGACGAGCGCCGAGGCACCGGGGTGGGTGGTGCTGTCGAGCACGAGGGCCGGGTGGTCGGGGTGCGGCAGTCGTTCGGGTCCATCGGACCCGGTCCAACTCGCTTGCCCGGCACGGGAGTCGAGCACATCCGTAGTCGCCCCGTCCGGTTCCGTACCGTCTGCTTCCGTACCGTCTGCTACCGGCCCGTCCTGGTCCGTCCCGTCCGTCACCGGGTCGTCCAGGAGGACGACGGGGACGTCCGTGTCGGCCGGTACGGGTCCGGCGGCGTCGCACAGCAGGGCGGCGGGCGGGGTACGGTCGTCGTCCTTCCATGGCCGGGACGGATCGGCGAAGCGGCAGGCGGCGCCCGCCTTCAGGACCCCGAGCAGCGCGATCACCAGCATGAGGGTGGGCGGTATCGCCACGACGACGACGCGCTCGGGTGCAGCACCGGCCGCGACCAGACGCCGGGCCACCTCGTCGGAGAGGGCGTCCAGCGTCTCGTACGTCATCGATGCCTCGTACATGCCGGGGATCCGCTGGTCGAGGACGGCCACGGCGCCCGGGGTGCGCGAGGCCCGTGCGGCGAACAGCTCCACCGCGGTGGCCTCGGGAAGCGGCGCGGCCGTGGTGTTGCCGAGGTCCACCGCACGTCGGCGCTCGTCCTCGTCAAGGAAGACGTCAAGAGCGCTCAGCCGCAGTTGCGGGTCGGCGACGGCCTGTTCCAGGACGCGGACGAGCCGGTGCGCGAACGCCGTGACGGTGGGTTCGTCGAACAGGTCGGTGGCGTAGCGGACATGGCCGTCGATGCCGCCGAAGTCGCCGTCGGCCCGATAGCGCTCGGCGAGGTCGAGCGAGAGGTCGGTCTCGGTGGCCCGCGGGCCCGTGTCCAGACGGGTGGTGCGCAGTCCGGGCAGCTCCCAGGGGTCCCAGGCGTCGGCGATGTCGTCGCGGACGTCGAGCATGACCTGGAAGACCGGGTGGCGGGCGAGCGAGGGCGGCAGGCCGAGGGCGTCCACCAGCCGTTCGAACGGTACGTCGCGGTGTGCGGCCGCCTCCTGGTACGTCTCCCGGGCCCGGGCGAGCAGCTCTGTGAACGTGGGGTCGCCCGAGGCGTCGGCGCGCAGGGCGAGGGGGCCGGCGAAGGGGCCCACGACACCTTCGAGTGCCGGGTCGTCGCGGCGCGGGATCAGTGTGCCGACGGTGATGTCGTCACCGGCGCCGAGCCCGGCGAGCAGGGCCACGAGGGCGCCGTGCACCACGGTGAACGGCGTCGCGTCGGCGGATTCGGCCAGGTCGGCGAGGCGGGCGTGCAGGTCGGCGTCGAGGCGCAGCGGGACGGCGCCGGTCCGGTGGGAGGCGACCTGGGGGCGCGGGCGGTCGGCGGGCAGCGCGAGTTCGGCGTCGAGGCCCGCGAGGGTGCCCTTCCAGTAGTCGAGCTGGTCCCCCGCGAGGCTCTCCCTGGCCTCCTCGCCCCGGAGCAGTTCCCGCTCCCAGCGGGCGTAGTCGGCGAACTGCGCGGGCAGCGGAGCCCGTTCGGGCACCCGGCCCTCGCGCCGGGCGGCGTAGGCGGTGGCCAGGTCGCGCAGCAGGACCTCCACGGAGGCCTCGTCGGCGGCGATCCGGTGCACGACCAGGAGCAGCACGTGGTCGGTGTCCGAGAGGGCGAGCAGGTGCCGGGTCCAGGGGGTGCGGTGGGCGAGGTCGAAGGGGCGGCGGGCATGTTCGGCGAGGACTCCGGCCAGCGCTTCCTCGTCGACCGGTTCCTCGACCAGGAGATCGGGGTTGCTGGTCGGAGCGCCCTCGGCAAGGTCGGAAACGGCGGTCGGGCCACCCTCGGCAAGGTCGGAAACGGCGGTCGGGCCACCCTCGGCAAGGTCGGAAACGGCGGTCGGGGCGCCCTCGGCAAGGTCGGAAACGGCGGTCGGGGCGCCCTCGGCAAGGTCGGAAACGGCGGTCGGGCCACCCTGGGCACGGTCGGAAACGGCGGTCGGGGCGTCCTCGGCGAGGGCAGGGGCCGTTGTCAGGGTCTGGGTCTCCTCGGCCGTCAGGATCCGCTGGTGCAGGTCTCCGCTCCGGGTGCCGGGGAAGAGCGTGCGCAGGACGGTGTGACGGGTCGCGAGGTCGGTGAGGGCCGAGCGCAGTGCCTGTTTGTCGAGTTCGCCGGTGAGCCGCAGGGCCACCGGGATGCGGTCCAGGCCCGCCCGGTCGTCGAGCCTGGCGGTGAGCCAGGTCTGCAACTGGCCTGCGGTGACCGGGACTTGGGTGTCGTCCTGATCGGGTGACGCGGCGCCGAGGACGGGGCGGGCGCGGGTGGCGAGGAGGCGGGCTACTCCGGCGGGGGTGGGCGAGCCGAAGAACTGCCGGATGGGCAGTTCGGCGTCGAACTCCTCACGGATCCGTCCGGCGAGCCGCATGGCCAGGCCGGAGTCCCCGCCCAGCTCGAAGAAGTTGTCGTCGGAGCCCACCCGTTCCAGGTCGAGCACCTCGGCGAAGAGGCGGCAGAGCTTCTCCTCGGCTCCCGTGCGCGGTCCGCGTCCGGTGACGCGGGCGGCGAAGTCCGGGGCGGGCAGCGCCCTGCGGTCGACCTTGCCGTTGCGGGTCACCGGCAGCGCGCCCAGGGCGAGGACGGCGGCGGGGACCATGTAGTCGGGCAGGCGCCGGGCGACGTACTCCCGTATCCGTTCCGGGTCCACCGTCTCCGCGGCGGCGGGGACGACGTAGCCGACGAGACGCCGGCCGCCGGGACCGTCGTCGCGGGCGACGGCGACGGCCTGCGCGACGGCCGGGTGCGCGGTCAGGGCCGCCTCGACCTCGCCCAGTTCGACCCGGAACCCGCGGATCTTCACCTGCGCGTCCGCGCGGCCGGCGAACTCCAGCTCGCCGTCGTCGGTCCAGCGGGCCAGGTCCCCCGTGCGGTACATGCGTTCGCCGGGCAGGAAGGGGCACGCCACGAAGCGCTCCGCGGTCGGCCCGGGCGCCTTCCAGTAGCCGCGGGCCAGGGACGCGCCCGCCAGGTACAGCTCGCCGGTGGCCCCGGGCGGCACCGGCTGGAGGAAGGCGTCGAGCACCAGGGCCCGGCGGCCGGGCAGCGGACGGCCCACCGGCAGCACGGCCAGGTCCTCGTCCCCGGGCCGCAGGGTGTGCCAGGTGAAGCACAGGGTGGTCTCCGTGGGCCCGTACATGTGCCGTACGGCCACCTCCGGGCAGGCGGCGCGCACCCGTGCCACCGCGTCGACGGGCACCACGTCCCCGCCGGTCAGGACCTCGCGCAGCCCGGTGAAGCACTCGGGCGTCTCACCGGCGAGCACCCGGAAGGTACCGGCGGTGAGATGCAGCGCGGTGACGCCGTCGGCCACGTACCGGCGCACCTCCCGCGCGTCGACCACGCCCGGCCCGGCGACGACCACGCGGGCGCCCACGGTCAGCGGCACCCATGCCTCGAACAGGAAGGCGTCGAAGGCGTGCGGGGCGTGCAGCAGCACCGTGTCGTCCGGCCCGAGCCCCCAGCCGGGCTCGCCGACCAGCGCGGCCACGCTCCCGTGCGGGACGGCGACGCCCTTGGGCTCCCCGGTCGAGCCGGAGGTGTACATCACGTACGCCACCTCGTGCGCGGTGACGCGGAAGGCGTCCGGATCGGCCCGGTGCGCGAGCAGGTCGGCCCGCACGGCGGGGTCGTCGAGGACCACGACACCCGGCGCGCCCTCCGGCACCACGGCGCGCGTCGTTCCGCTGCACAGCACCGCCGAGGCGCCGCAGTCCGCCAGGACCGTCGCCACCCGCTCCACCGGATTCCCGGCGTCCACGGGCACCTGCACGGCACCGGCCCGCCACAGGGCCAGCAGCGCCACGACCACGTCCGCCGACCGTTCGAGCACGACCGCGACACGGTCACCCCGCGCCACACCCGCGTCCGCGAGATACGCCGCGAGCCGTCCGGCGGATGCCCACAACTCGCCGTACGTCAGGGCCTGTTCGTCGGATACGAGCGCCACGGCGTCCGGCGTTACGGCGACTCGCCCGGCGATCAGTTCCGGCACCGTGCGGACCGGCACCGTATGGACACGGGCCGGCCCCGTATGGACCGGCGCCATGCGGGGCGCGGCGCCCTGCTCCGGCAGGGCCGGTTCGGTGACGCGGATACGGCCGATCGGCACGGACGGGTCGGCCGTCAGCTGTTCCAGGGCGCCGACCAGGGAGGTGAGGACCGCTTCGGCGGCGGACTTCTCGAACAGGTCGGGCCGGTATTCGAGCCGGAACCGGGTGCGTTCGCCGGGGGCGACCACCAGGGTCAGCGGGTAGTGCGCCGCCTCACGGGCGAAGCCCTCGGGCCGGATGACCGGGGTGTCGGGCGCGGCGGCGGCCCTGCCCTGTCGTCCGGCGGGCTGCCGGGGGAAGTTCTCGTAGATCACGAGAGTGTCGAACATCGCGCCCGGACCGGCGAGTTGCTGGACCTCCAGCAGGCCGAGGTGCTGGTGGCCCATCAGCGCGGACTGCCGCTGCTGGAGGTCCAGCAGCAGGTCGTCGGCCGGCCGGTCGCCGTCGAGCCGTACCCGCACCGGCAGGGTGTTGATGAGCAGCCCCACCATCGTCTCCACGCCGGGCAGGTCCGCGGGACGCCCGGCCGCGGTCGCGCCGAACACCACGTCCGTGCGCCCGGCCAGCCGGGCGAGGACCAGCGCCCAGGCGCCCTGCACCACGGTGTTCACGGTGAGTTCGCGGGTGCGGGCCAGCTCGGTCAGGGCGCGGGCGGCGTCGTCCGAAAGCTCGCGGTCGACGTGGTCGGGGAAGACGGGTCGGCGGTCGGGGGCGACCGGTGCGACCAGGGTCGGCTCGTCGGCCCCGGCCAGCTCCTCCCGCCATGCGCTGCGGGCGGCTTCCTTGTCCTGCTTGCCGAGCCAGAGCAGGTAGTCCCGGTACGACGTCGTGCGGGGCAGCGTCGAGGCGTCGCCGTCCTGGGCGTACAGGGCGGCGAGTTCACCGATCAGTACGGGGGCGGACCAGCCGTCCATGAGGATGTGGTGGCTGGTGATCACCAGCCGGTGGCGGTGCTCGGCGAGCCGGACGAGCAGGACCCGCAGCAGTGGCGCGGCCGCCAGGTCGAAGCGCTCGGCGCGGTCCCGCTCGGCGAGGCGCTCGGCGGCGGCGCGGGCCTGCGCCCCGGGCAGGTGTGACACGTCCTCGGTGCGCCACGGCAGGGTCACGTTCCGCGCGATGACCTGCACCATCCGTGCTCCGCTGACCTGCCGGAAGCAGGCCCGCAGCGCGGCGTGCCGGTCAAGGAGCGCCGCCCATGACGCGCGCAGGCGTGCCTCGTCGAGCGGGCCGTCGACGGCGAGCGCCGACTGCACGGTGTAGACATCGGGTCCCTGGTCGTCGAAGGCGGCGTGGAAGAGCAGCCCTTCCTGCAGCGGCGACAGCGGCCACACGTCCTCGACTGACGATCGGGTCATCGCTTCTCTCCTCGGCAGGGCGTGGTCGGGCAGGTTCTGGACAGGGCCTGGGACGGGACCCGGGACAGGGAGCCGCCTAGTTCTGGTCGTCGGCGAATCCGGCTTCGAGTTCCTCGATCTGGCTCTGTGCCAGGTCGAGGAGAGGGAAGTCGGAAGGGGTGTGCCCACCGGCGGCGGGGCCGTCGGTGTGGGCGGCGAGCGCGCGGAGCATGTCCAGCCAGGCCTGCCCGAGGCGTCGGGCGGCGGCGTCGTCGAGCACACCGCGGGGCCATCCGAGGGACAGGGTCAGCTCGGGTCCGTCAGCAGTGTCCACCACGACGGCGCCGGCCTCCAGCGTGTGCGTGGACGGCATGTCGGGGTCGGCGCCGCCGCCGATCTCTCCGGTCAACTGCCAGTCGCCAGGCCCCGCTTGGCGGCTTCCGGCGGTGAAGCGGCCCAGGTAGTTGAAGCCGATCTGCGGTGTCGGCAGTGCGGCCAGGGACGGGGCGGTGTCCGGGTTGAGGTGCCGCAGCAGTCCATGGCCGAGCCCGTCGCCGGGCACCGCCCGCGTCTGCTCCTTCACCGCCTTCAGCACGGACCCGCCCGACGGGCCCCCGGCGCGGGCGTCCTCCAGGTCGATGCCGCTCAGGTCGAGGCGCACCGGGTGCGTGCGGGTGAACCAGCCCACCGTGCGGGACAGGTCCACGCCGTCGACCGGTTCCCGGCCATGGCCCTCGACGTCGACCAGCAGGACGCGGTCCCCGTCCGCCCGGACCTGTGCCACGGCCGCCGCGAGACCGGCGAGCAGCACCTCGTGCACACCGCAGTGGAACAGGGCCGGTGTGGTCGCGGTCAGGGTGGCCGCCTGCGGCGCGGGCACCGTCCAGGCGGCGTGACTCACGGTCGCCGCCGTGTCGAACGCCGGGTCCAGCGCGCGCTCACCGAGGAGGGGTTCGGCGACGTCGAGCAGCCGGGTCCACTGCGGCAGTTCGGCGGTCCTGGTCGGCGTGAGGGCCTGCTCGGCCAGCAGGGTCGCCCAACGCCGGAACGAGGTGACCGCCGGTTCGAGCCGGGGTTCACGCCCGGCCGCGGCGTCCCTGCACGCCTGGGCGAGGTCGGGGACCAGCACCCGCCAGGACACCCCGTCGACGGCGAGGTGATGGGCGGCGAGAACGACACGTCCGCCGCGCTCGGGCCCGGCGTCCACCCATACGGCCTGGAGCATCGTGCCGGTGGCGGGGTCGAGCCGGGATACGGCGTC
>JABFVM010000069.1 GCA_013362785.1 Streptomyces sp.
CCCCGCCCGTCCTTCGGCGACCTGTCGGGCTGCATCTCCGGCTGACCCACCCGGCACTCCCTACTGTCACGGTGCGTGACATCACGTGCGACCTACGTACCGGGTACGACCCCCCGCAGTGCACGGAACGTCACGCGACATCTGAGGCTGACGCGCCGGAATCCTTCCTAGCGCCCCATGGGTGTCGAAGAGATGCCTTTCGCCTCTTTTCCGCCCGGAAGGGGGCCTTGATCAGGTATAGGACTCCCGTTCCTCTCACTCGAAAGAGTGCCGGGGCGACGGCTGCGCAGACCACGTAGGCTCGTGCTGAACGGGAAAGCCGTACACACGCAAGGAGCTGATCGTGATCCCCGGTGGTGGCCAGCCGAACATGCAGCAGCTGCTCCAGCAGGCCCAGAAGATGCAGCAGGACCTGGCGAGGGCGCAGGAGGAACTGGCTCAGACGGAGGTCGAGGGCCAGGCGGGCGGCGGTCTGGTGAAGGCCACCGTGACGGGCTCCGGTGAACTCAGGGCGCTGAAGATCGACCCGAAGGCGGTGGACCCGGACGACACCGAGACCCTCGCCGACCTGGTCATCGCGGCCGTACAGGCGGCCAACGAGAACGCGCAGAACCTCCAGCAGCAGAAGCTGGGACCGCTGGCCCAGGGCCTGGGTGGCGGCAGCGGTATCCCCGGCCTGCCGTTCTGACGTTCCGGGTGGTTCCCCGACCTTGTCTTTCTAAGAGGGGCCGCCGCCAACTACCGTACGTACCGTAAGGAACCCCAGGAAGGACGGCAGTCCGTTGTACGAAGGCGTGGTCCAGGACCTCATCGACGAGCTGGGTCGGCTGCCCGGCGTCGGTCCCAAGAGCGCGCAGCGGATCGCCTTCCACATCCTCCAGGCGGAACCGACGGACGTACGGCGCCTCGCCCAGGCCCTCATGGAGGTCAAGGCGAAGGTCCGCTTCTGCGCGACGTGCGGGAACGTCGCCCAGGAGGAGCTGTGCAACATCTGCCGGGACGCCCGCCGCGACCCGGCGGTGATCTGCGTGGTCGAGGAGCCGAAGGACGTCGTTGCGATCGAGCGGACCCGTGAGTTCCGCGGCCGTTACCACGTCCTCGGCGGCGCGATCAGCCCCATCGAGGGTGTCGGACCGGACGACCTGCGTATACGAGAACTTCTCGCAAGGTTGGCCGACGGGACGGTCACGGAGCTGATCCTGGCCACCGATCCGAATCTTGAGGGCGAGGCCACGGCCACGTACCTCGCGCGCATGATCAAGCCCATGGGCCTGAAGGTCACCCGCCTGGCCAGCGGCCTCCCGGTGGGTGGCGACCTGGAATACGCGGACGAGGTCACCCTCGGCCGCGCCTTCGAGGGGAGACGACTCCTAGATGTCTGACGCCAAGCTGCACGCGACCGGCCAGAGCCCGGACGACTTCGCGGTCCAGATCGCAGACCAGATCGAGAGTTTCCTGGTCGCCGTGACGGAGGTCGCGAAGGGCGACGAGCCGGGCTCGACCGTGCCCTTCCTCCTGCTGGAGGTCTCCCAGCTGTTGCTGGCCGGCGGCCGCCTCGGCGCCCATGAGGACATCGTCCCCGAGGAGCGCTACGAGCCCGACCTGGGCCCGGAGGGGGACGTCGACGAACTCCGCGAGAACCTCGCCCGCCTGCTGGACCCGGTGGACGTCTACTCGGAGGTCTTCGACCCCTACGAGCCCCGCAAGGCCCCGGTCCCGGCCCGGATCTCCGACGACCTGGCCGACGTCATCACCGACCTGCGCCACGGCATGGCCCACTACCGCTCCGGGCGCCACGCCGAGGCCCTGTGGTGGTGGCAGTTCTCCTACTTCTCCAACTGGGGCTCGACGGCGTCCGCGACCCTGCGCGCACTGCACTCGGTCCTGGCACATGTGCGGCTGAACCAGCCGTTGGAGGAGCTGGACGGCCTGGACACGGACCAGGGCGTGATGGGCGACGAGACGCTGGAGTTCGAGGCGGGCCAGGTCATGGAGCAGGAGATCGGGGAGCAGCTGGGGCTGCGCCCGGCGACCTGACGTCCCTTCGGGGTCCGGGCCGGGTCTTCAATGGTCTCGGGCTTCTCGGGCTTCGAATGCCGTCCAACAGCCGTCACTTTCCTGACAGTTGTCCGTCGCGCACGTCACCATGTGAGGCATGAGTGGCGTGTTCGAGGGGCGGCGGTCCGGCGCGACCGCGTCGGGGGACGGCTCGATCGCGGCGGCGGGGGCGATCGGCGTGGCGCAGACCGGGCCCAACTCCATGGCCGTGTGCGCCGAGACGGCGGTCTTTCTGACGTCGGAGACGTCGCAGACGTCGGCGACGGCGCTGCCCGCGCAGGTGCCGAGGACGATGAATCTGCCGGACCGGACCGGAGGCCTGTTCGTCGGCCGGGAGCGTGAACTGCGCCTGCTGGACGAGGCGTTCGAGCAGACGGGCGGCGTGGTCGTGCACGCGGTGCACGGCCTGGGCGGCATCGGCAAGTCGACGCTGGCCGCGCACTGGGCGGGGCGCCGCGTGGCCGACTTCAACCCGGTCTGGTGGATCACCGCCGAGAGCCGCCCTGACCTGGACGCGGGCCTGGCGGAACTGGCTCGCGCACTCCACCCGACGCTGGTCGGCACCCTCGCCGAGGAGGCCCTGCGCGAGGCGACCCTGCAGTGGCTCTCGGCCCACGACGGCTGGCTGCTGATCCTGGACAACGTCTCGAACCCGGCGGATGTCGACTGGCTCCTGGACCGCACCCCCAACGGCCGCTTCCTCATCACCACCCGGCACAGCGGCGCCGGTTGGCGAGGCGTGGCCGGACTACTGGACCTCGACGTCCTCGAACTCCCAGAAGCGGTACGGCTCTTCACGCGCATCTACGACGGCCCCTCCGACGGCGTGGAGGAACTGTGCGCCGAACTCGGCCGACTGCCCCTCGCCGTCGACCAGGCGGCGGCGTACTGCCGGGAGGCCGGGATCACGCCGCGGACGTATCTGGAATGGCTCGCGGCGTACCCGGGACGGCTCTTCGCGGCGACGACCGAGGGCGGGGACACCGAGCGGACGGTCGCCCGGGTCTGGCGAATGACCCTCGACCGCCTGGCGGACACGCCGCTGGCGGAACGGATCCTCCGGATCACGGCGTGGTGGGCCCCCGAGGACATCCCCCGCGAACTACTGACAGACCTCGCCGATCCGCCGACCGTGACGGATGCGCTGCGACGCCTTTCGGCCCACAGCATGATCAGGTTGCGGGGGGATGTGATCTCCGTGCATCGGCTGGTGCAGGCGGTGGCGCGGACGTCGGACGACGGGGCGGGGGCCGTGGATGAGGCCCGGCGTACGGCGGGGGAGTTGCTCGACCGTGCCATGACGCGTGCGCAGACGGCGCGGGACGGGATGCGGTTGGGGCGGGTGTGCGCGGACCATGCCGAGGTGCTGGCGGGGCATGTGGGGGACGACAGCGAGGAGGTCGACGTCTCCCGGCTGCTCGCGATGGCCAGTGCGTTTCTGGGGGCGACCACGGCGTACGGGCGCGCCCTGGCCCTGGGCGAGCGGACGGTCGCTCTGGTGGCGCGCAAGTACGGGCCGGACCATGTGCACCGCCTGGCGGCGAGCCGGGCGCTGGCCTCCGTCTGCGAGAACGCGGGCGAGCGGGAACGGGCGGTGGCCGAGTACATGCGGTTGGCCGTGGACTGCGAGAGAGTCCTGGGACCTGATCACCCCAGCGCAATCCAGGCGCGTATCCGGCTGTGCCGTGCCGAGATAAAGGGGCCTGATCCGCTTGCCGCCGCGCTTGCGCTCCACGAGCAGTTGGAGCGGTCCATGTGGCTGCTGGGTCCGGGACATCCCGTGGCGCTGGAGGCGGTCGTCCCGTTCATCACGTTCTTCCGGGTATCGGCCGAGGTGCGTCCGGAGGAGGATGGGGCGACCGCCGTCGAAGCCATTGAGGGGACACTGGCCCAAACAGCCGACAGTCTGATACCCGGGGACGAGACCCTCGCCCACATGAAGTGGGAGCTGGCCGCCGCGCGGACGGCTGTCGGTGATGTCGCGGGTGCCGTCGCCGTCGCCGAGGAGTTGGTGGACGAACTCAGGCAGCGCTGGGGTGACGCGGACACGAGGACGTTCAGGGCCCGGGTGAAGCTCGTGGCCGTTCTGGAGAGCGCGGGGGAGACGGAAAGGGCCCAGCAGCTCGCGTCGGTACTCCTCGCGGACAGCGAGCGTCTCCTGGACGACTCGCCGAGCACCAGGGCGGTTCGCAAGCGCCTGAGCGCCGTTCTGGAGCGTACCGCTGGGCCAGATGTGACACGGGTTACAGAAGAAGGCCTCTGAAGTGGCGTAATGCTCGGCCCCCTCCGGCGCTCTCACAGGCACACCGATCGGTTCCCCCGACCGGTGCCCCCGCCGCCCCCCGAACGGAGCCCGACCATGCACGTCACCCTGGAGCAGCCGACCGGCGCCCACCTTGTGACCGCCGCGGACCAGGACATCGCGATACCGGCGACCCTCCGCTACACCTCCGCCGACCCGCTGGCCGTCCACCTCGACTTCCCGCCCCATGTCACGCTCGACGGCGAGGTCACGACCTGGACGTTCGCCCGCGTCCTGCTGAGCGAGGGACTGCGCGCGCCCGCCGGGCTGGGCAGCGTGCGGGTCCGGCCGTGCGGGGCGTCCCACACCTACGTCGAGTTCCACTCCCCGGTGGGCACGGCCGTACTCCGTTTCACCACCTCCGACCTGTACCGCTTCCTGGCCCGCACCTACACCGTGATCGCCCCCGGCGAGGAGACCGTGGGCGCGGAACTGGACCACGGCCTCGTCACGCTGTTCGGGGGCCGGGTGTGATCCGCGGCGCTGATCGGGGCCCGCTGTCCGCCCCACAGGCATACGCCCTGGGACACCGACTGCGGCAGGCCCGCGAGGAACAGGGGCTGACGCGCGGACAGGCCGCCGACGCCGTGGACTTCTTCCCGACGTGGATCTCGCAGATAGAGGGGGGCGAGATCGACGACCTGGAGACCATGCGCACCTACGCCCGCGCCCTCGGCACCCGCATCACGGTGCCGCGCACTGCCCGCATACGGCGGTCGTGACGCCCGGACTCCTCCATCCATCATGGACGCATGGCGACTCGCTCAAAGGCGTTGGTGTGGACGGGAATCGGGCTCTGCGTGGCGGGGGCCGTGGGGTTGGGCGTGGGCGGCGCGCTGGACGTGGCCGCCGCGGATCCATGGGCGAGCGTGGCCGGAGGAGCGGCGGGGTTGCTCGGGTTGGCGGTGACGCTCTACGCGCTGCTTGGCCCGGCGACGCCGACGCCGATCACGCCGCCGACACCGGCGCCGGATCCGACGGCAACGCCCCCGGGTTCCGTGACGGCGAGCGGCCCCCGCTCGGTCGCCGCGGGCGGCAGCATCGGGGCAGTGGCGACCGGCAATGGAGCCTCCGTCACGCCACCGCCCACGATGCCGGCCTCGCCCTCACGCCCGGCGAACGGGCCGGTCACCGCCTCCGGGGAGCGGTCCGTGGCGGCCGGTGGTGACATCGGGGCGGTGTCGACGGGGGACGGCGCGTGAGTGGGGGTGTGGAGGCGTCGGGGGAGCGTTCGATCGTCGCGGGCGCGTCCCTGCGGCAGGCGCTCAGCGGTGACGGCGCGGTCGCGTACCAGGTGGAGAAGTCCCTGACTCTTCCGCCGGAAGCGCTTCAAATGCCGCCGCAGGCTCCATCGAACATGGTCAACCTGCCTGAGCGGACGAGCCTCTTCGTCGGCCGACAGACCGAACTCGCGCGACTGGACGCGGCGTTCACGGACACGGGCGGTGTCGTCGTGCAGGCCGTGCACGGACTGGGCGGCATCGGTAAGTCGACGCTGGCGGCGAAGTGGGCGGCGGGGCGTACGGGGTCGTACAACCCGGTCTGGTGGATCACCGCCGAGACGCCACTGGAACTGGAGTCAGGCCTCGCCGGGCTGGCGGTGGCGCTCCAGCCGGCCCTGCGGGACGTGCTGTCGCAGGAGGCGCTGGCCGAACGGGCGGTGCAGTGGCTGGCCGCCCAGGAGGGCTGGCTGCTGGTGCTGGACAACGTCTCCGATCCGGCGGACGTACGGCCGCTGCTGGGGCGGACGACCGGTGGGCGCGTCCTGATCACGACCCGGCGGGCGACGGGCTGGCACGGGATTGCCAAGGAACCGCTGTCGCTCGACGTACTGGAACTGCCCCAGGCAGTCGAGCTGTTCGAGCAGATCTACGGCGGAACGGCCGAAGACGCAGGGGAGTTGTGCCGCAAGCTGGGGTGTCTGCCGCTGGCCGTGGAACAGGCCGCGGCGTACTGCGCGGAGGCATGCATCAGCCCTCGGGCCTATCAGGACCTGCTCGCCCGCTCTCCCGAGCGGGTCTTCGCGAGCACGGCCGAGGGAGTGGACGCCGAGAAAACGATCGCCCGCGTGTGGCAGGTCACCATGGCGCGATTGGCTGACACGCCGCTCGCGGAGACCATGCTGCGGATCATCGCTTGGTGGGCGCCCGACGGGATTCCGCGCGCGTATGTCGAACCGCTGGGCGAGCAGATGGATGTCACGGAGGCGCTGCGACGGTTGGCCGCGCACAGCATGATCAGTCTGGGGCAGGACGGGACCATCTCGGTGCACCGGCTGGTGCAGGCGGTGGCAAGGGCGGGGGAAGGGGCTTCGGAGGCGCGTGACCGGGCTGCTGGTCTGCTGGGACACCTGGCATCCGTGGGAGGCCCTGAGTGGATCACGCACGCGGAGTCGCTCATCGAGCACGCACGAGAGGAGAGCCCCTCGGAGAACGTACTCCTGCTCACTCTCTGCATCGGTGGCTGGCTCGCGGCACGTCTGTCCCTCGACCGGGCCGCCGAGATATACGAGGCCGTGATGAGTGTCACCGAAAGGGCTTTGGGGCAGTGGAGCGAGATCTCTCTGCACGCTCGCAAGCTGCTTGCTCAGCTTTGTCAGGCGGAGGGCGACCACAACCGTGCGAAGCAGCTGCTCACCGAGGGCTTGGCCTTGGCCAGAGCCGTGTTTGGGCGTAAGGCCCCGCAAACGATCTCCCTGCATACCGCTTTGGCTGAGCTGAAGATGCGCGCCGGGGAGCTCGACAGCGGACTGTCCGTGGCGGTGACGAACGCCCGCCGAGCCGAGCGCGCTCTGAGGGAAGAGGATCCGGAGGTCCTTAAAGCCCGTGAGGTGGTGGCCTGGGGATGGGGGTTGCTCGCCCGGTCGGATCCCGACCGGTACGCCGAGCGAGCGGCCGTCGAGATTGAGCGACTGCTGGGCCAGGTGACTCGGTCCCACGGCGAGTCCAGTTCACGGACTCTGACACTCATGTGGGAACTCAGCGGTGTCCGATACGCGGCGGGGGATATCACTGGAGCGATCATTCTGATCGAGAAGCACATCGAGAAGCAGCAAGCGGTGCCCGGCGGCATCGATTTACGGGGGCTGGTGGTCCGTTACCAACTCGTCGAGCTGCTCTTGAAAGCCGGAGATCATCAGCGCGCCCGACAGCTCGCCGTTCCCCTCCTCGCCGAATTTGAGCAGATCATTGATGGCGGCGGCCTCGGTGGCAAACTCCGCGATCGTCTAGCTGACTTGATCACCCGCGCCGACGACAATTGCGTTAGTTAAGGTCACACACCGGCACCCACAGAGCTACGCTCGGTAGCGACTGAGGTGATACGGAGGTGGCCCCGGTGTCAAGCCCGAACAACCCCCAGCGGCCCGTCGCTTGGCGTTACAGCGGCGACCAGATGAAACGCTGGCGCA